>NZ_JAXGFU010000004.1:0-338322 GCF_041008815.1 Pseudophaeobacter sp. A-200-2
GTTCTTTGATCATTCCGATGATCTGTGCTTCTGTAAAACGGCTCTTTCGCATCTGTTTGCTCCATCAAGAGGTTGAGCAAACTCTACATTAAAGTGCGGGAGATTTCGGGGGGCAGGTCACCTGCTGGCCTTCTAAGTTACATTCTGGTCTCCAGTTGAGCGCTAGAGGTCAGAATGGCGAAGCGCCACGTCCGCGTTCTGCGGTCCGAACCCTGTGTCCGTGGATGTGGCCTTTGAGGCCATCAATTAGTCCACTTAATACGACAGCTTTTTTTGTTCCTTGCCGTCCTCCGAGATGTGAAAGAGAGTGCAGTTGGGGCACTGCCCTTGCGCCATGCTTTTTGAGCTCAAACCCAAAGACAGACGTTTTGATTTCCAACAAAGAGGAAAAATTATCTATGCGTTTGGAAGTCCAGACGCCAGAGGTAATCAGTTGGTAACTCAGGTTGCTTGGCCACCCTTAAGGAAGGTGCAGTGCCTCTCCCCTAAGCGCAGGCTTTCATCAAAAGGATGGAGCTATGGCGTCAAACTCTCCGACACCAAAAAAGCCCTCAGGTCTGCGCGACCTGAGGGCTTTTTATGGCTCCGGCGGTAGGGATCGAACCTACGACCAATTGATTAACAGTCAACTGCTCTACCGCTGAGCTACGCCGGAATGTGAGGCGTGGTATAGAATCTCCGCTCTGCCGCGTCCAGAGAAAATTCTCTCCAAGCTGCAGTTTTTTTCAGCCCCTAAAGTCAGAGCGCGCTTTCTGCCTAACATATTGGTCTTAAGCCCTCTTTCGTCTCCGCGCCGACACCCCCTGTCACCTTAATAGGCCCACTGTGGAACCGACCTCTGTCCACGCGTCTTCGGCAACAAGGGGATCCAAAAGCCCGACCGGATTGCCACGTTGTCCGGCTCGGCGCCGAAGCCCCCCTTCCCCTGTTGATGGTCAACAGCGCGGAGAGCCTGTGCCGCGGTGCGCCGACTTCAGGCGCACATATGGACGGACAAAAAGCTCTCGGCCTCGCACCAGATCTCATCGAGCAGTTCGATCTGGGTGATGTCGCAGCCTTCTGCGTGTTCGATCTCCAGCATCAGCTCGCGGAACCGGGTCAGGCCCAGGACCGCTGCCGATCCCGCCAGGCGGTGTGCCTCCTGGCGCAGCTCTGTCGTCAGCTCCTCGGCCTCGGCCAAAGCTGCCTTCAGCCGCTCCACGTCCTCGCAATATGTCGCGAGGAAGCCGCGAGCGCGTTCCGGGCCAAGCGCATCGAAGAACTGCACGATGTTTTCGTCCTGATTAACCTCCGGCAGCACCGGGGTTCGCCCTGCCCGGCGAGCGATCACATCGGCAAGTTCCTGTTTGCTGATCGGCTTGGTGATGACCTCGGCGAATCCCGCGTCCAGAATGCGGGCGTGATCTTCGGCGGCGGCATGCGCTGTAAGGGCTACGATGTCGGTACCTTCCGCCAGTTTCCGCGCGCGGATCCGGCGAATTGCCTCGATCCCGTCCACCTCTGGCATGCTGATATCCATCAGGATCAGATCGAAACTGCCCGCTTCGGCGCAGTTGATCGCCTCCAGCCCGCCTGCTGCCGTGGTCACCCGCTGCCCCTGCTGGATCAGCATCTTCTCCAAGAGCAGGCGATTGATGTCATTGTCTTCGACGATCAGGACGGCACTGGTCTCCTGTTCCTGATCCGATTGCGCCTCGGCCTTGACCATGGGCGCGCTGGCCACCGGCAGCGGCAGCGACATCGAGAACAGGCTGCCTTCGCCAAGTTCGCTTTCGCAGGTGATTTCACCATCCATCGCCTGCACGATACGGCGGGTGATCGCCAGGCCAAGCCCGGTGCCCTCATTGCCGCGCCGATAGCTGGAATCGAGCATGGTGAACTCTTCAAAGATGCGCTGCAGATCCTCCTGCGGGATACCGGGGCCGGTATCGGCGACATGGAAGTCCACCACATCCGTCTCCGGCAGGCGCTGGATATCGACAGAAACGGCGCCTTCATTGGTGAATTTCACGGCATTTGCGATCAGGTTGAGAAGCGCTTGCTGAATGGCGCGGGGTCGCCCTGCCACCACCGAGGACGGGCCAAGGCTGCAATGCAGCGACAGATCGATTCCCCGGCTCTTTGCGGTGGCCTGCTGGCTTTCAATCAGACCTTCGGCCAGCTCCTTGAGGTCGAAGACACGAATCTTTTCCGGGTCCACCCCTGCTTCAAGCCGGGACAGCTGCAACACGTCGTTCACATGATGCAGCAGAAGCTCCCCCGACACTCGCATTGCCTGGAGATAGCGCATCTGTTCGCCCGAGGGATCGGTGTCTTCCAGAAGGTCGATCGCCCCCAGCACCCCGGTCAGAGGGGTGCGCATTTCGTGGCTCATGACGGTGAGCAGATTGGCCTTGGCACGTTCACCTGCAAGGGCATCATCGCGGGCGGTGCGCAACTCTTCTTCGGCCTGCATCCGGTCCGAAATGTCACGCATGAAGCTGACAAAGACCATATCCTGCCCCGACTGGCTGAGCGAGACCGAGAGTTCGACCGGAAAAATTTCACCGGACTTGCGCACCCCTTCGAGCTGGACCCGGCCGGCGCCGATCACTTTGGTCTGGCCGGTATTGAGGAAACGCGCCATGCCCCGGGCATGCGCTTCGCGCAGGTGCATCGGAATGATCAGCTCCTGCATCTTCTGCCCGATGACTTCGGCGCTGTTGTAGCCAAAAATCGTTTCAGCCGCGCCGTTGAACGCCTGAATACGGCCTTCGGTGTCGACCACCAGAATGGCGTCGAGAGAGGAGGAAATCATCGCCTCCATCTGCGCAGCGGCGCGGCTGCGCTCTTCGGCCAGCTGGCGCCCGCGCCGATACATCTGCGCCAGCATTAGCGCGGTGATCGCAATGGCCGCGAATAACGCCAGAATGACCCAACCCAACTGGTAGAGGATATCGAACAGCTGTAGGCGCTTGGCCTCGGTTCCCTCGACCTGCATCACCACCCCGAACAGGGCAAGTTCACGCACCTTGTCGCCGTTCTGATTCAGTTCCGAACGGACCTGAGAGATATTTTCAATCAACTGCTCGTCGCTGACATCGATCAGATCAGCCAAACGGCCCAGCCGCGCACTGAGATCGGACAGTAACTTGCTGCCCGCCTCGTTGTCGCGCAGCTCCTGAAACAGCGGGCTTTCCTGAAAGGTCGCAATGCGGCTGTAATAAATGTCAAAGCGGCGGCGCAGCAGGGGCAGGTCCTTTGCCTGCCGCGCTGCACCGGCTGCTGCATCCAGTTTCAGATGCTCGACCTCGGCCTGCGACATGACCCATTGCATGTTGTCCGTCGCGGCCGTCGATAGGCCCTCGAGCCTGAGGAGAACCTGTTGACCCAGGCGCACGGACTGTACCACCAGCAAAGGCAGAACGATCAGGGCCGCGACCAGAACCCAGCGCGACGCTAGTGGAAATCGCCAGTCCGTTTCTTTGGTCACCGGGCCACACCTTTACCGCTGGACGTTGATCCCCTCCAGCTGCCAGATGCTTCTGGAGTAGATCGCTTCGGTTTTATACGAGGGATTGCTATCGTAAGGGTAAACGATCCACAAAGGCCCCTTGGAGCGGACCGACATGGTCTTGCCGTTGCGTTCATAGGCGATGATCGGCCCCCCTTCGATCGCATCGGACAGAGGCACCTCGACCATGTAATCGTTGATCGCCCGCGCTTGCAGGACACCAGAGGTCACCCCAAGATGGGCCATGAGATCCTTCAGCGATACGCCGGTGAAGGCCTGCGTGCCAGAGGTCCAGATGGTTTCCGTTTCAAAGGAGGTCTGGCCCAGCGACATTAGCTGATCGCGGGTGAAGGTCGTCGTCGAAGCATCATCCCCTTCGATCTGAACCGTCAGCAGCACGGTGTCGTCGCTGGCGGCCTGCGCCGACGCCCCAAGCCCGAGCATCAGGCCCACCCCCAGCGCCAGAACCAGCGCGCCCAAAACATTCATCCAGCGGATCATCACAACACTCCTTTTTGAAAATACCCAATTTCACCGCGTCGGACACTGACAGATTGTGCCCCCTCTGGCACCAACGCCTCGGGATATGCGCCTATCCCAAAGGATAGGACGCCTGCCGGATGGGTTATTAAAACCCAACCTTTTCAGCTGTCCTTCTCCAGCTTAATTCAGTTATCTTTCTAAATGTTTTATTGAAAACCGGCCCGGGGCACTATTGTCTGCAAGAGGGAAGACACGTCCAGCCGGGGATTGATACTTATGAAACCCTTGTCGTGTAGGTGTCGACTTTGATTGACCTTCGCTGTCGCTAACAGACTCTAGGAATTCTATGCGTATTCTTTTGGCAGATGATCATGACATGGTTCGCGAGACCATTTCCGCCTACCTCAAATCCGAGGGGGGCGCAGAGGTGTTGCTTGCCACCGATCTGCCGGGCGCGATGGAGCTGATCTCCGCGGAAGGCCCGTTTGACCTGGTGTTGCTGGACTACCAGATGCCCGGAATGACGGGACTGGATGGTCTGGCTGAGGCGCTTGCGGCCAATGGCGGCAAGGGCGTTGCGATCCTCTCTGGCAGCGCTCCGGCCAATACTGCCCGGGCGGCGCTCGATGCCGGGGCCATCGGGTTCATTCCGAAGACCATGGGCGCGCAGTCGCTTTTGAACGCGGTCCGCTTCATGAGCGCGGGGGAAATCTATGCTCCGGTCGAATTGATGCGCGCGGAAGAGAGCGCAAATACGCACCCCCTGGCCGAACGGCTGAGCCCGCGGGAGCTGGAAGTCCTGAACGGCCTTTGCCGCGGCCTGTCGAACAAGGAAATCGCCCGCGAGTTGGACTTGCAAGAGGTCACCATTAAACTGCATGTGCGCACCCTCTGCCGCAAGCTGGACGCCAAGAACCGCACCCAAGCTGCCCTGACCGCCAAGGAAGCCGGTCTTTTCTGAACCCCGCCCGCAGACTGCGCCGCACCGGTCGCATTCAGGTGTTCTTTGGCAAGAGGCGGCATTCTTCCTATCCGGCCGTGCGGCCTCTTGATCAGGCCGCCCTCTGCCGTTTCGCACGTCGGCGGGCCGCACCGGCTTCGGCCTTTTCATTCGCCATGTCCTGGATCCAGTCCTCCCAGATCGACCGGTTGTGGTCCAGTTGGACGCTGTCGACAATCTCCACCCGTCCCAGAATCGCAGCCTCAAAGCTTTCCTGTTTCACCTTGCCATAGGCATCGGGCACAAGCCGACGAACGATCTCGGTCTGCGCGATACCGGCAACGGCGGCCTTGGTGGCATGAAGGATACGCGGCGCATGGCGTTTGAATGCTGCAAGGAGACTGCCCGCCCGCACCAGATAGATGCCGGAATTCCACAGGACATCAGGATCGGCCTCATCACCCCCCACTCCAGCGCTGTACAGCGCCTGCATCGGCTCCTGTCCCCGGCGCCGCGACAAGGTTCTGAGACGACCATAAGACCCGTGATCACGGGTTGCCACCGCCACGATACCGCCCTGTTTGGCCGCAGGCAGTGCCGCCTCCAGCGTCTGAAGCAAACGGCCTTCGGAGGCGCAGGAATGGCTGGCAGGCATGATCAGCAACAGCGCATCCGGCGCATCGCGGAACCGCAGCGCAACGGCTGCCAGAGCCGCAGCGGATTTCGACAGCCCCGGCTCGACCAGCAGGGAGCCCTTTACGCCCACCGCGCACATCTGCTGCACTGCCAGACCTTGATTGGCTTCGCAGGTGACCACCGTCGGAGCGGCAAACATCGGATGATCCAGACAGCGGATAACCGATTGGAACCGGCTTTCGATCATCGCTTCCGCGAAGAAATGCGCCGGAACGCGCTCTTCCCCTGCCGGAACCACAGAATTAGCCTGCCCTGCCATCACCACTGGATAAATCATAACAACCCTCGCCGGAGTAAACTGATGCCGACAGGCTTACAGAAACTTCACACAAAAAGCGCCTATCCATGGGGCTGAACAGCGCGCCCAAAAGGATAGGTCGCGCGCAAAGGCGCACCCAATGCGGGAAAGTCGCTGCCGGGCAGCGGTCAGCCGAGAGAGGCAGGCAGATGGGCATAACCCCGGAACCGCATCCGACCGCCAGAGACCCGTCCCGGCAGCAGATGATAATCTGGAAAGCGGCTCAGGAACCGCTCGATGGCGATCTTTCCTTCCAGCCGTGCCAGGGTCAGCCCGACGCAGACATGGGGTCCCCCGGCGAATGCCAGATGCCGGTTCGGCTTGCGCGAGATGTCGAAGCGTTCAGGATGGTCGAACACCTCTGGATCACGGTTGGCGGCGCCGATCACCAGATGCAGGTTGGTGCCCCGCGGGATCTCAAGTCCGCCGATTTCCACCCTCCGCGTGGTTTCCCGGTTGCCCAGCTGGTTCGGGGACCGCATCCGCAACATCTCCTCCACCGCCGTTTTGATCAGTTCCGGCTCCGCCTGCAACCGCGCGCGCTGGTCCGGGTGATCATTCAGCAGCGCCAGACCATTGCCGATCAGGTTGGTGGTGGTCTCATGCCCTGCGTTGAGGATGAAAATACAGTTCTGGATCAGCTCGATCTCGCTCAGCTGCTCATCCGCGCCTTCGCCCCGGATCAGTCGCGTCAGCACGTCGGTTTCCGGATCGCCCGGCGTGGCCCGGCGCCGGGCAATAAGGTCGGTCAGGTAGTCCTTGAACTCTTCCACCGCCTTATGCCCGCGCTCCAGCTCCTCATCGCTGAGCGCAGGTTCCAGCGCCCCGAGGATCGCCAGCGACCAATCGCGCAGCGGCCCGCGTTCCTCCATCGGGACGTCCAGCAGGTTGCCGATGATCTGGATCGGAATAGTCGAGGCGAAATCCTCGATAAGATCGACCTCCTCGCGCCCTTCCATGGCATCCAGCAGATGATCGACGGTTTCAACCAGCCCCGCCTCCATCCGCCCTATGGCACGCGGCGTCAGGGCCGAGGTCATGATCTTGCGCACGCGTGTGTGCAGCGGCGGGTCGGAAAACACCAGCGATGTGGTGTGATGTTCAAAGAGCGGTGAACCTTCGCCGAACTTGGGAGCAAAGGCGGCCTTCTTATCCGAGGAGAAAGACGTGGTGTCCCGATAGATCCGGTCCAGATCCGCATGGCGGCAGATCAGCACCGAGCCATCGGGCTGCTGCAGAATGGGCGCCTCAGCCAGCAGGGCATCGTAGAAGGGAAACGGATCCTCCACAAAGCCCTCGGGTGGGTTTGCCAGATCAAAATTCAGAATGTCGGGTGCGGTTTGCGGTTGTGTCACGTCGTCTCCTCCCAGAACGTGCCGTAACGTCCGCTGTCGTTTTGAGACTGTCAATCTCTGCGGCGCAAAATTCCGCTACGAAATCAGCGTGACAGCCCCGGACGCCCCGGATATGTTCGCCCTATGTCCACGCCTATCTCATCCATCCGCAACCTTGGCCCGGCCTCGGAAGAGTCCTTTGCCCGTGCAGGCATCCACTCCGCCGAGGAGCTGCGCGAGCTTGGCGCGGATGCGGCCTATGCGCGGCTGCTGCAGGCGGGCAGTCGCCCTCATTTCATCGGGTACTATGTGCTGGTGATGGGGCTTCAGGGGCGCCCGTGGAACGATTGCAAGGGCGAAGAGAAAAAAACCTTGCGCAAACGGTTCGACCAGATCAAGGCGGAAAACACCACGGCCAAGAGCGAGGCCGCCGGTCTGTCCCGGCTAGAACGCGAGCTCGATGCCATCGGCGTCATTCCCCGCCGGGGATAAGCGCTCCTCCCCCTTTCCAAAGGAAACGAACGAACGAAAAAGGCCGCCCCGGTGTCCCGAGGCGGCCCTGAAATCCGGGTCACGGAAAGTCAGGCTTAGCCGACCAGTTCCAGACCGGAGAAGAAGTATGCGATTTCAACCGCTGCGGTTTCCGGCGCGTCGGAGCCGTGAACCGAGTTTTCGCCAACCGATTCCGCGAACTCGGCGCGGATGGTGCCGGGAGCGGCGTCTGCCGGGTTGGTGGCGCCCATGATTTCGCGGTTTTTCGCGATGGCGTTTTCACCTTCAAGAACCTGACACACGATCGGCTCGGAGGACATGAATTCGCACAGTTCGTCATAGAAGGGACGCTCGGCGTGCACTTCGTAGAACTTGCCGGCCTGTTCCTTGGTCAGGTGGATGCGCTTCTGCGCGACGATGCGCAGACCTGCTTCTTCAAATTTGGCGTTGATTGCGCCGGTCAGGTTACGGCGGGTTGCATCGGGCTTGATGATCGAAAAGGTGCGTTCCAGTGCCATCGGGCGTTCTCCATTAGTGTTCGGCTGGGGCAAATCCCCGCGCCGGATATATCGCGCGCCGGGTAACATGCCTGCGCTCGCTTGGGAAGGGCTGAGTTGCTCCCAGGCGCTCAAATCCACGCTGTCAACACGGCCTGCGATCAGCCCGCTTCGGGCAAAGGTTCGCGTATATCGACCCAGCGCACATACAGCGCCGAGGCCAGCGCCAGGATACTGGCGCACAGGATGATCCCCAGCACCATGAAGGGCGCGTTTTCAGGCGCCACCAAAGCACCGGTCAGCGAGGTCAGAACCGCCCCCAGCGCCACCGACAAGGCCCCCGACAACCCCGAAGCGCTGCCCGCCAGATGCGGGCGCACCGACATCAGCCCGGCGCTGGCATTGGCGATGGTCAGACCGTTGCCAAATCCGACAAAGATCGCGGCGCCGAAAAACACCGGAACCGAACCCTGCCCGATCGCGAACAGGAACAATCCGCCAAGCGGGCCGAGCGTCGCGCTGATACGGCCAATCAGGATCAGCGTCAGCAGCGACACCCGCCCCGCCACCCGTCCGGTGATGAAATTGCCCACCATGAAACCGCTGGTGATGATGCCGATGCCCAGCCCCACCATGGCAGGGCTGAGGTCGAACCAGGCCGCTGCCACCAGCGGCGCCCCGGTGATGAAAGAGAAGAACCCGCCGACCGAAAAGGCCACACAAAGGCTGTACCCCCAGAACCGGCGCGAGGCCAATAGCTCAGGATAGGTGCGCATCTGGGCGCCAAAGGTGGCCGAGCGGTTGTCGTTCGTCTCGCCCCAGTCGCCCCAGGCCAGCGCCAGTATGGCAAGGCCCATCACGGTATAAAGGATGAATCCCGCCCGCCAGCCAAAGGCCATTTCGAGAAAACCGCCCAGCATCGGCCCCAGCATCGGCGCCAGTGCCATCGCCATGGAGACATAGCCCATCTTGCTGGCGGCCTCTTCGGCGCTGTGCATGTCTCGGATCGCAGCGCGGGAGACCACCTGCCCCGCCACCACGGCCCCTTGCAGCAGGCGAAAGCCAAGGAACACCCAGATCGATTGCGCCAGCGCGCAGCCGATTGAGGCAAGGGCAAAGACCAGCAGCGACACCAGCACCACCGGACGGCGTCCGAAGCGGTCCGACAAAGGCCCCATAACCAGCTGCAATACCGCAGAAATCGCCAGGTAACCGGCGATGGACAAGTTCACCAGACCATAGTCGGCCTGAAAATCCTCTCCGATCCGTGCCAGCGACGGCAGGAACATGTTGAGCGACAGCACCGAAAGGGCGGTGCCGAAGATCAGCGTGGCAATATGAGGGGCCGTTTGCGCAGCTCGCATGGCAGTCACCGGACGTAGAACGGGAGAAAGACGAATTCCCGCCTTGGCTATCACGTGCTCCGGAGATGGGCCAGTTGATACCCAGCTGAGACGCAGCGTGCAAAGGCGCTGGTCGGGCGCGATACCCTCTGCTATGAGCGCGGCCATGCTACGTATTTCGGACATCACCTATTCGGTCGAAGGCCGCCCCCTGTTCGACGGGGCCAGCGCCACCATTCCCACCGGCCACAAGGTTGGCCTTGTGGGGCGCAACGGCACCGGGAAGACCACCCTCTTCCGCCTGATCAAGGGCGAACTGGCGCTGGAAGGCGGCAGTATTTCGTTGCCGTCCCGGGCGCGGATCGGCGGTATAGCGCAAGAGGCACCCGCCTCGGACGTGTCGCTGATCAACACGGTGCTGGCCGCAGACATCGAACGGGCCGAGCTGATGGCCGAAGCCGAGACCGCGACGGATCCCGGGCGCATCGCCGAGGTGCAGACCCGGCTTGCCGATATCGACGCCTGGTCCGCCGAGGCCCGCGCGGCCTCCATCCTCAAGGGGCTTGGCTTTGACGAAGAGGCGCAACAGCGCCCCTGCGCCGATTTCTCGGGTGGCTGGCGGATGCGGGTGGCGCTTGCCGCTGTGTTGTTCTCCGAACCCGATCTGCTGCTGCTCGACGAGCCGACCAACTATCTCGACCTCGAAGGCGCGCTCTGGCTTGAGGCCTATCTGGTGAAATACCCTCATACGGTCATCATCATCAGCCACGACCGCGAACTTCTGAACCGCTCGGTCGGGGGGATCCTGCATCTGGAGGATCGCGGCCTCATCTACTACGGCGGCAACTATGACCAGTTCGCCCGCCAGCGCGCCGCCAACCGCGCCAATCAGGCCGCAGCCGCCAAGAAACAAGAGGCGCAGCGCGCCCACCTGCAGGCATTCGTGGACCGGTTCAAGGCCAAGGCCAGCAAGGCCAAGCAGGCGCAAAGCCGCGTGAAGATGCTGGAAAAGATGGAAACCATTCGCGCGCCCGAAGACGCAGCACGCACAGTCTTCACCTTCCCGGAGCCCGAAGAACTGTCGCCGCCGATCATCGCCACCGAGGGCGTTTCGGTCGGCTATGGCGACACGGTAATCCTCAGCAAACTGGACCTGCGCATCGATCAGGACGACCGGATTGCGCTGTTGGGCAAGAACGGCGAAGGCAAATCCACCCTGTCGAAAATGCTCTCGGGCCGTCTTGCACCGATGTCCGGCAAGATGACGCAATCGAGCAAGCTGCGCATCGGTTTCTTTGCCCAGCATCAGGTCGACGAGCTTTATATCGACGAAACCCCGCTGCAGCACCTGCAGCGCGAGCGCCCCGAAGAAGGTCAGGCGAAACTGCGGGCACGCCTTGCGGGCTTTGGCCTTGGCGCCGCGCAGGCGGATACCGAGGTCGGACGCCTGTCGGGCGGGCAAAAGGCGCGCCTGTCACTGCTTCTGGCAACACTGGATGCGCCGCATCTTCTGATCCTCGACGAGCCGACCAACCACCTTGATATCGAAAGCCGCGAAGCGCTGGTGGAAGCGCTGACCGCCTATACCGGGGCGGTGATCCTTGTCAGCCACGACATGCACCTTCTGAGCCTTGTGGCCGACCGGCTGTGGCTGGTGTCGCAAGGTACGGTGAAACCCTATGAGGGTGATCTGACCTCTTACCGGTCGCTGCTGCTGGAAAAGGACAAACCTGCGTCGAAACCGGCCGCTGCCAAGCCAAAGCCGAAACGCCCCACGCGCGATGCCATGCTGGCGCTGCGCGCGGAGGCCCGTAAAGCCGAGGAACGCGTCAGCAAACTGACCGCAATGAAGGACAAGCTTGACATCAAGCTGGCGGACCCGGAACTCTACGAGGCAGAGAAGAAGGACGAAGCCCGCGTCTGGCAAGGCAAGCACGCCGAAGTCATCGAGGCGCTGGACCGCGCCGAACTGCTGTGGATGCGGGCGCTGGAGAAACTGGAAAAAGCCGAATCCCTATGATCGACACGGCCTTTATGATCACCTCTTTTGTCACGCTTTTCGTGATTATTGATCCTATTGGCCTGACCCCGATCTTTCTGGCGCTGACACAAGGCATGACCGCGTCCGAGCGGCGTGGCGTGGCCATTCGCGCTTCGCTGACCGCGACCTTCATCCTCGCGCTATTTACCCTGTTCGGAGAGGCGGTTCTGGCCTTTGTCGGCATCTCAATGCCCGCCTTCCGCGTCGCAGGTGGCGCGCTGCTGTTTCTCACCGCGCTCGACATGCTGTTTGAACGGCGCACCAAACGCCGCGAACATCAGGGCGAGGAAGCCACCGAGGTCGAAGACCCGTCCGTCTTCCCCATCTCCATCCCGCTGATCGCAGGCCCTGGCTCGATTGCAACCGTGATCCTGCTCGCCGGTCAGAAACCGGGCATCGAAGGCTTTGCCCTGGTGATGAGCATCGTTCTGGCGGTGTTGTCGCTTATGCTGGTGATGTTCCTTGTCTCCGGCGTGCTGGAGCGGCTTCTGGGCAAGACCGGGATCAACGTGGTGACCCGGCTTCTGGGCATGCTTTTGGCGGCGCTTTCGGTGCAGTTCATTCTGGACGGTCTGCGCGCCTTTGGCTTTGCCGCAGGCTAGTATCGCGGCGCGAACTTCCTACATCAGAAAGCAGGAGGCGCGCTGATGACTGATATGGACTATGCCCGGGTGATTTATCTTGTCCTGCTGCTGGTGGCGGTAGGATCCTGGGTCTTCGTGCAGAACCGGCAGTCGCTGGGCAAGACGGTGCAGATGCTCGCCGTTTGGGCGTTTATCTTCCTTGGGGTGATCGCTGCCTATGGTCTGTGGGGCGATATCCGCAGCACGGTAATGCCACAGCAAAGCGTGATCACCGAACAAGGCCGGGTGGAGGTGCCAATGGCGCCTGATGGCCATTACTACCTAACCCTCTCGATCAACGGCACGCCGGTCAATTTCCTGGTGGATACCGGCGCCAGTCAGGTGGTGCTGAGCCACGCGGACGCTGAGCGCGCTGGGATCGACACCGACAAACTGGCCTATCTGGGCCGCGCGCAGACTGCCAATGGCGAAGTGCGCACCGCTTCTTTCTGGGTGGATGAGATGTCGCTTGGCGGGATCACCGACAGCGATGTGCGGGTTTGGGTCAACGCCGGTGAGATGGATAAATCCCTGCTTGGCATGGGCTATCTGCAACGCTGGTCACGGATCGAGATCCAGAACCGCGCCCTTGTGCTGACCCGTTAAGTTACGGAGCAACACAAAACGGGGCAGAGATGCGCCCTGCCCCATAGCCTGAACGCCCATCTTTCTTGCTGAGCTTACTTGCTGAGCCGCGCCTTGGGATACCCCGCGCCGCGCACGGCGTTCAGGGCTTCATCACCTGCCCCAGTGGCCGTGAAAGGCCCTGCCAAAACAACTTTGTAGGTCTTGCCCTTGCGGGTGAGCGTGCCCAGACGGACCGGCAAGCCAGTGCTGCGGGCCAGATCCCGCGCAGCAGCGCGCGCCGCCGCCGGATCGCCAAAGGTCGCTGCACGGACGTAGCGACGCGGTGTGGCTTCAGATGCAGCCGCTCCCGCCTCGGGTTCCGACCTGGTCGACAGACGCAATGCCAGCGGCTCGCGCGCCTCGGCGGCGCTGCGGGCCTGACGCCCCGACAATGTGACCGTCTGCCGGTCCAGCGGTTTGCGCACCAGTTTACGCGGCAGGCCATCGGTCCAAACCTCGGCCATCTGCGCATCTCCTGCAGCGCTGCGCACGCCGCGCATTGTATTCATGCGGTCGTCATCCCGTTCCACCCGGACGTAACCCGGCGGCACCGCAGTCTGTCCATTCGGCGTGGCCGCTGTCAGCGTACGCTCGGCGCGCCGGGGGTTCAGACGATCATCCTCCCAGACTGGGCGGTAGCCTTCCGGCACCGTCAGCCCCGTGCTCAGTCGGCGCTGCTGATAGACATGTGCCGGCAGGATACGGGTGTTGGGCGCCAGTTGAAGCGACGAGTTCTGATCGCCCGCCCTGTCCCGGCCATAAGTCACCGGCGCTTCGGCCTGCGGGCCACAGCGGACGCCTGCGGATTTGTTGATGTACTGCTGGCTGATCGCCGAAGCCCCAGGGCAGCCGCCAGACGTCGGCGCCGTGCGCACTTGCTGCGGTGCAGGCTGCGGCGCCGGAACAACCGGAGCCGGTTTCACGACACGCCGGGGCGCGGCGGTGGTGACCCGCGTGGGGCGGGCACTGGTGCTTTGCGCAGTGCGGCGCGGTTTGGTGGTTGCGGCGACTGCAGGGGCGCTTGCAGGAGCCGTCGTCCGAGACGTGGGCGTCGCCTTTTTGGCGGGAGCCGTTGCAACCGCGGTCGCGGCGGGTTGCTGTTCCTGTGGCAGGGTGATGATTTCAGGCCCCGCGTTCGCCTGCGGCTGGCGTTTAGCAGCCCCTGCGATGGTAGTAGGCTTATAGCCGCACAGTTGCTTGCGGCTGCGGGTTACGCGGGGCACCCAGTTCACATTGCCGTCGATCCCGGCGCGGATATAGATACAACCGCGGCTGTCGACATATTGCTTACCCTTATAAGAGGCCGGGGGCACCTCTGCTGGGGGACCGGAGGCCCGCAGCGTCTGCGCCTCCACGGCCTGACCCACGCCTTGAACGCTCAGCGTGCCTGCAATGATGGCGAGCGCGACAATTCTTGTTATCTTCATACCAGAGCCCCACAACATATGGGCATACGATGCCTGATAACCAAATCTTAGTAAACCCGGCGCCGGGCACAATCTGGCGGCGTTCGGGCAATTTGTTGCCCCGGCTCCGCTGCCACAACCGGCAGCGGGACCAGAGCCACCAAATGCGGATTACTTGGTGCCGAACATGCGGTCGCCGGCATCGCCAAGACCGGGCATGATATAGCCTTTTTCGTTCAGCTCGCGATCCAGCGAGGCAGTGACGATCGGCACATCCGGATGCGCCTCTTTCATGCGCGCAACGCCTTCCGGCGCGGCCAGGAGGCAAAGGAAACGGATGTTGTTGGCACCGGCCTCTTTCAAGAGGTCGATGGCCGCTGCCGAGGAGTTGCCGGTCGCCAGCATCGGATCGACGGCGATCACCAGACGGTCCTTAAGACCTTCGGGCGCCTTGAAGTAATATTGCACCGGCTGCAGGGTTTCCTCGTCGCGGTAGAGCCCCACGAATCCAACCCGGGCCGAAGGGATCAGTTCCAGTACGCCATCCAGCATGCCGTTGCCCGCCCGCAGGATCGACACCAGCGCCAATTTCTTGCCCGCCAAGATCGGCGCTTCCATTTCCTCCATCGGGGTGTCGATGGTGGTGGTGGTCAGCGGCATTTCGCGAGTGATCTCATAGGCCAGAAGCTGGGTGATCTCGCGCAGCAGACGCCGGAACCCGGCAGTCGATGTGCCCTTGTCCCGCATCAGGGTCAGTTTGTGCTGGACCAGCGGATGATCAACAACGGTCAGATGTTCGGACATATCGGCACTCTCCTGCGAATAAATTTGGTCTCTCTTATGCGCCCTTGCCCGGTGCAGGCAAGCCGGATTGCCCATTCCGCTACAGAAAGCTGCGCCCCGGGCCGCTGCTGGCCACGCCCAGATGCCGCGCAACCGAGACACCGACATCGGCAAAGGCCAGCGCGCCCAGCGATCCGGCGCCCGGTGCCTGACCTAGTGTCTGGCCCGGCGCGGCCACCAGAACCGGCACTTGTTCACGGGTGTGGTCGGTCCCCGGCCAGCTGGGATCATTGCCATGATCTGCGGTCAGCACCAGAATATCCCCGACCCGCAACCGTGGCAGGATCTTTCCGATTTCATGGTCGAACCATTCCAGTGCCCGGGCATAGCCCGAAATATCGCGCCGGTGACCGTAAAGACTGTCGAACTCCACAAAGTTGGCAAAGGTCAGACTGCCTTCCTCTGCCGTCTCCACCGCCTCGGCCAGATGCTGCATCAATTCGGCGTCGGGGCCTTTCTTCAGGGTATCGATGCCGCTCATGGTGAAGATATCGCCGATCTTGCCGATGGCGTGGACCTTCTGCCCGGCGTCCTGCACCCAGTTGGTCAGCAGCTTTGCCGGGGGCGTGATCGCAAAATCCCGCCGGTTGGAGGTGCGAGTAAATCCACTCTCTGGCGCGCCTACAAACGGGCGCGCGATCACCCGGCCCACCTTCATCGCATGCAGGCGCGGCGCCACCGCTTGGCACAGGTCCAGAAGACGATTGAGGCCAAAGCTCTCTTCATGCGCAGCGATCTGAAAGACGCTGTCGGCAGAGGTATAGCAGATCGGGGCACCGGTCCTCATATGCTCGGCCCCGTGACGGGCAATGATATCGGTGCCCGAGGCGTGACAATCGCCCAAAATCCCCGGCGCCCCCGCAGCCTCTGCGACAAAGGCGCTGAGAGCTGCCGGAAAGGCAGGTGTCTCGTCTGGAAAGAAATGCCAGTTCCATGGCACCGGAAGGCCTGCCAGCTCCCAATGGCCCGAAGGCGTATCCTTGCCTGGGCTGATTTCAGCGGCGCAGCCCCACAGCCCCTCAGGTTCAGCGGTCAACCCCGGAAACGGCACAGCAGATGCCAGCCGCATGGCCGCCCCCAGTCCCAGCCGGTCCAGATTGGGCAGATGCAGCGGGCCACTGCGCCCGTCCTCGGCGCGGCCCTCGGTGCAAGCCTGCGCGATATGGGCCAGCGTGTTGGCACCCAGGTCCGGCAGGTCACCGTTGTAAAAGCGATCCGCATCCGGCGCACCGCCGATTCCAACGGAATCCATCACCACCAGAAAGGCGCGCGCCATCAGATGATCCTTTCGTGAATGAGCGGCGGCAACTTCGGCGCCGCGTCTGCGATGGTGATCGCCGCCAGAACCTCCTGCGCGGCGCGGTCGGCGGCGTCTTCCCGGGCGGCATGAATGCGCACCAGCGGCGTTCCGCGTGCAACGCGCGCGCCCAGCGGCAACAAATCTGACAGGCCGACAGCAGGATCGACAAGATCGCTTTCGACCATGCGCCCGCCGCCAAGGCCAACCACGCAAAGGCCCAGCGCCTCACCGTCGATGGCCGAGATATAGCCGGCCTGCGGCGCGGTCACTTCGCGGATGACGCTGGCTTCAGGCAAAACGCTCTGCCAGTCGCAGGCAAAGCCCTGCGGCCCGCCCATTGCGGCCACCATGGCTTCGAACCGGGCGGCGGCCCGGCCATCGGTCAATACCGCCGACAGGCGCGCGGCGGCCTCTTCCGGAGTTTTTTCCAGCCCCGCCTGCACGAGCAGCACCGCCCCAAGTGCGATGGTGATCTCAGCCAGCGGCCCGGAGGTCTCGCCGGTCAGCACGCGCATCACCTCAGCCACCTCTAGCGCATTGCCCAGAGCGGGCGCCAAGGGCTGGTTCATATCGGTGATCAGCGCCGAGGTCGGGCAGCCTGCCGCATTGGCGGTGTCCACCAGCGAACGCGCCAGCGCGCGGGCATCCTCGTCAGATTTCATGAAGGCGCCCGAGCCTGTCTTTACGTCGAGCACCAGCGCATCGGGGCTGGCGGCCAGTTTCTTGGACAGGATCGAAGCGGTGATCAGATCCAGGCTTTCGACCGTGGCCGTCACATCGCGGATCGCATAGAGCCGTTTATCTGCGGGGGCGATCTGCGCGGTTGCCCCGACGATGGCACAGCCGACATCGCGCATCAGACCGTCCAGTCGATCCTCGGACACTGAGGTGGTAACGCCGGGGATGGCCTCCATCTTGTCCAGCGTTCCGCCGGTATGGCCCAGGCCCCGCCCCGAGATCATCGGCACATAGGCGCCGCATTCCGCCAGCGCGGGCGCCAGCAAGAGCGATACACAGTCACCGACACCACCAGTGGAATGCTTGTCCAGCACCGGCCCATCCAGATCCCAGCTCAGCACATCACCGCTGTCGCGCATGGCAAGCGTCAGCGCGCGGCGGCCATCCGTACTCAGCCCCTGCAGACAGACCGCCATGGCAAAGGCCCCGGCCTGGGCATCGCTGACCGTACCATCGGCAAGCCCCTGGGCAAACCAGCGCAGATCGGCGTCACCCGGGGTCTCTCCCCGGCGCAGGGCAGCATTGATCGCACGGGCATCCATTTGGGGTCAGGCCCCGGCCATGTGGCTGGCACCAAAGGCACCGGGCAACAGATCGGCAATAGTGGCGTGCCGCTCGGCGCCTGCGGTGGTTCCCATGGTCACAGGCACATCTCCGCCGCCGAATTCAGCCAGTTTCTGACGGCATCCGCCGCAGGGCGGCACCGGGTCGGGACTGTCGGCGATCACATAGACCTCTGCCAGCTGCGTCTCGCCCGCTGCCACCATGGCGGCAATCGCCCCGGCCTCGGCGCAGGTGCCTTCAGGATAGGCGACATTCTCTACGTTGCAGCCCACGTAGACCGTGCCCGAGGCCGCGCGAATGGCGGCCCCGACCTTGAAGTTGGAATAGGGCGCGTGCGCGTTCTCACGCACGGCAATGGCTGCTTCCTTCAGACTCATGCTTCCTCCAGCTTTGTGTTGAAGGTACCCGGCAGGCTGACCTCAAGCAATTCCAGATCCGCTGAGCCATCGCTGAGCCGCGTTTTCATGCCGGGCGGAATGACGAAGGCATCGCCTGCTTCCAGCTCATAAGGATCACGCCCTTCCCCGTGCAGGGTAACGCTGCCCTCCATCACGAAGGTAAAGAGGATGTCGGTGTCGTGGCTGGCCCAGGGGCTGTTGCCCGCCTCTGCACCCTCGGCGCGGCGTACCACCTGAACCGAGGCGACGCCCTTGGTGTTGTCGTTGATGGTGGTGTCGCGGCAGACAAAACCCGGCAGACGGAAAGGAACCCAGTCTGCGCCCGCTGCCTGATTGTATACAAACCGCTGGCCCTGCCATTCGCGATCAGGGCGGTAATGCGGGGTCGGCAGGGTCATCTGGTGGTCGATCTCGGTCACATGTTCCGCCGGAACGCCGATCTCGATCACCTGCACGTTGTCGCTTGCCTCCAGCACGCGGTGACGGATTTCAGGCGGCTGGATAAAACAATCGCCCGCCGTCAGGCGCATCTTCTCGCCCTGATCCTCATAGACCACATCGACCCAGCCGTGGATGCAGAAAATCAGCTGAAAGCCGACCCGGTGGAAATGCACCATATCCGGCACTGGCCCGCCATCGGGGATGCGGATGTGGCTGGCGATGATCGAGCCGCCCAAGCGGTCCGGCACCAGATCACGGTAATGCATGCCCGCGCGCCCGATGATCCAGGGCGCCTGATCCTTCAGCCTACGCACCACGAAGGAATGCACCGTGTCCGGCATCACAATTGGTTGATGACGCTCTTCGATTTCGATTTTGGTGCCGTTCGGGGCGGTCAGACTACGCGCCCCGCCCGCGAATCCCTCGGGGTCTTCGGTCAGAATGCGCAGGGTTCCGGGGCTCTCGGGGGCCCCCCGTTCGATACGCAGCCGCAGGCCATGCCCTGAGAAGACACCGATGCGCGGATCGTCCGCCGGATAGATCATATCCAGCTTCATTCCCAAGGTTTTAGTATAAAACGGAATATCGTCGCGTAGCTCCTGCGTGGGCAGGCGCATTTCTGCGATGGTCTCGGCCATCTCTCTTCTCCCTCAGACGGTCTGGTGCGGTTCTGCCCGGCAGAGTGATCCGATTGGATAAAATATGCAAGGATCCGCCCGCCGCCGAGCCCCCCCCGAAAACCCTGTTCCCCTCCGGCACAATATAGTTTAACGCTAAACTATCAGTTTTGGAGGGCCCCATGTCCGATACCCCGAACCTGCGCGACGCCGCGCTGCGCTATCACGAATTCCCCCGCCCCGGTAAGCTGGAGATCCGTGCGACCAAACCGATGGCCAATGGCCGCGATCTGGCGCGGGCCTACTCCCCCGGCGTCGCCGAGGCCTGCCTTGAGATCAAAGCAGAGGCAGGCACCGCCGCGCGCTATACCTCGCGCGGCAACCTGGTGGCGGTTGTTACCAACGGCACCGCGGTTCTAGGGCTGGGCAATATCGGCCCGCTCGCCTCGAAACCGGTGATGGAAGGCAAGGCGGTCCTGTTCAAGAATTTCGCCGGCATCGACTGTTTCGACCTGGAGCTGAACGAAAGCAATCCGGAGAAGCTGGCCGATCTGGTCTGCGCGCTGGAACCGACATTCGGCGCCATCAACCTGGAAGACATCAAGGCGCCCGATTGCTTCATCGTCGAGAAGATCTGCCGCGAGCGGATGGGCATTCCGGTGTTCCACGACGACCAGCACGGCACCGCAATCGTGGTGGGGGCCGCCGCCCGCAACGCGCTGCATGTGGCAAAGAAATCCTTCGAGGACATCAAGGTCGTCTCGACTGGCGGCGGCGCAGCGGGCATTGCCTGTCTCAACATGCTGATAAAACTGGGCGTCAAACGGGAAAACATCTGGCTCTGTGACCTTCATGGTCTGGTCTACGAAGGCCGCACCGAAGACATGAACCCGATGAAAGCCGCCTTTGCCCAGAAAACCGATCTGCGCACACTGGAGGATGTGATCGACGGCGCCGATCTGTTCCTCGGCCTCTCCGGTCCCAATGTTCTGAAACCGGATCACGTCGCCCAGATGGCCAAGCGATCGATTATCTTTGCCCTTGCCAACCCGACGCCGGAAATCATGCCCGATGAGGCCCGCAAGGTGGCGCCCGATGCCATCATCGCCACCGGGCGCAGCGATTTCCCCAATCAGGTCAACAACGTCCTGTGTTTCCCGTTCATCTTCCGCGGCGCGCTGGACGTCGGCGCGACTGAGATCAACGACGAAATGCAGATCGCCTGCGTCGAAGGCATCGCGGAACTGGCGCGCCGGACCACCTCGGCCGAGGCGGCAGCGGCCTATCAGGGCGAACAGCTGACATTCGGCGCCGACTATCTGATCCCGAAACCCTTTGATCCGCGCCTTGTGGGGGTTGTCTCCTCTGCCGTGGCCAGCGCCGCCATGAAAAGCGGCGTTGCCACCCGCCCGATCGCGGATCTGACCGCCTATCGCGCCCAACTGAACCAGACCGTGTTCAAATCGGCACTGTTGATGAAACCGGTGTTCGAAGCCGCCCGCGCTGCCGCCCGCCGCATCGTCTTTGCCGAGGGCGAGGATGAACGGGTGCTGCGCGCCGCGCAGGAGGTACTGGAAGAGACCACCGAAACCCCGATCCTGATCGGCCGCCCCGATGTGATCGAGGCACGCTGCGAGAAGATGGGCCTGCGCATCCGACCCGGCAGCGATTTCCAGATCGTCAACCCGGAGAACGATCCGCGCTATTACGATTACTGGAACAGCTATCACAAGCTGATGCAGCGCAAGGGCGTGACCCCGGATCTGGCCAAGGCGATCATGCGCACAAATACCACCGCCATCGGCGCCATCATGGTGCACCGCGGCGAGGCGGACAGCCTGATCTGCGGCACCTTTGGCGAATACCGCTGGCACCTTAACTATGTGACCCAGGTTCTGGGCGGCGGCACCTATGCACCGCATGGCGCGCTGTCGATGATGATCCTTGAGGACGGCCCGCTGTTCATCGCCGACACCCAGGTGCGGATCGAACCCACCCCCGAGCAGATCGCCCAGACCGTAATGGGCGCCGCCCGCCACGTGCGCCGCTTTGGTCTGGAGCCCAAAATTGCCCTGTGCTCGCAATCTCAGTTCGGCAATATCGATTGCGACACCGGTGCCCGGCTGCGCGACGCCATAGACATTCTGGACGATAAGCCACGCGATTTCATCTACGAAGGCGAAATGAACATCGACACCGCGCTGGATCCTGAGTTGCGCGGGCGGATCTTCCCCAATTCCCGGCTGGAAGGCGCGGCCAATGTGCTGGTCTTTGCCCATGCGGATGCTGCCAGTGGCGTGCGCAACATCCTGAAAATGCGCTCAGACGGGCTGGAGGTCGGCCCCATCCTGATGGGCATGGGCAACCGCGCCCATATCGTCAGCCCGTCGATCACCGCACGGGGGCTTTTGAACATGGCGGCAATTGCGGGTACGCCCGTCGCCCACTACGGCTGATAGCGACCAATTTAGCGCGCTTGCGCGCCGCCCCCCGGTGAGCGGCGCGCCAGTGCCGTCACGTCAGATGCGGAGCCTGCGCTCTGCCCCGCATATGAATTGCTGAATATAAACACAAAAGTAACCCCCGACACTTAGCAAGACATTGGTATGGCCCGTGCCAAGCAGTATTGACGCGGGCTGGTCACAGGAGGCGGTTCAGGACGTAACAGGTCCGGAATTGTCCGGCGCAAGGCAGGATCTGCCAAGGCGCAGTGCGAAGGTTGGACGAGGTGACGGAACAGTTTCCGCAACATAGCCCAGAAGGAGACGGTGGAGCCGCCGGAGCCGAAAGGGACTGTCAAGCGCAGGAACAGCGGATCGGGCTGAGCCTCCTTAAGCACGCCTATCGCAACCATCTGTCCAATCTCTTCGTGAACGTCGCCTGCGTCCTCGGCGTCTACGCCCAGTTCCAGTACACGGGGCAAGGCAGTACCTTGGTCGATACTCTGACCGCCTGTCTGCTGACGCTATCCATTGGCCGGACGATCCTGGCAGCGCGGGACGAAAGGCACCTATCGCAGGAAACCGATCCTGGCTCATCTCTGGCAGTTGGTGCCAGTCGGCGTTATTTCCTCGGCACATTTCTTGGCAGTCTGATCTGGGGAGGCCTACTGCATGCTGCCCTGCAAAGCGGCAATCAGGACCTGAAGTATTTCACCGTCATCGTCGTCTCTGCCATGGCCTCCGGGGCGACCGGGGTGCTCGCGCCGATGGCAAACACGGGCCGTATCTATATCGCCACCCTGCTGACGCTGATCATTGCTGAACTGTGCCTGCAGCCTGTGCCGGAATTCGCTCTCGCCACTTTGGTTGCCGTCTTCATGGCCGTCATGTTGGTCACCCACCAACGCAACTACAATATCCTACGCCATTCGATCCGCCTGCAACTGCGCAATCACGAACTGGTGCAGGACCTGCGCGTCCAGCAGGAAGCCCTGACCGAACTCAATGCAACGCTGGAAGACCGGGTCAAGAAACGCACCCGAGACCTGAAACGGCTGGCGGAACATGACAGCTTGACCCAGCTGTATAATCGCCGTGGCATCATTCAATGGGTGGAGGATCAGCAGCCCAGTATTCCTGACGGATATGCATTTGTGGTGATCTTCATCGATCTGGACCGGTTCAAGCAGATCAACGACGGCATGGGCCATGCCACCGGGGACTGCGCCCTTGCAGAAATCGGCGAACGTCTGGCTGACGCCGCGCCGGAACACGCGGCCTTCTGCCGTTGGGGCGGAGACGAATTCGTAGGATTGGTTGCCGTGCCTGAAGAGCGCTGCATCGACATCGGCTATGAATTCACCGAACAACTGCGCGCCATTATCGAAAAGCCCATCATCTTCTCCAGCCAGGAGGTCACCGTGGGGTTCAGCGCCGGTCTCGCCGTCTCGCGCCCCCGTCCGGTCGCCGTCAGCGAGGCGATCAGATCTGCGGATCTGGCCGCCGGAGAGATCAAGCGGACCGGACGCGGCAACACGCTGCTGTTCTCCAAAGAGCTGGTTGAAGAAAAAGAGCGCCACCTGATCATTGCCCAGCGCCTGAAACACGCGGTGCCTGCCAATGAAATGCACTTGGCCTTTCAACCGCTCGTGCATGCGGATGATTTCTCGTTGCATTCCTACGAGGTTCTGCTGCGCTGGGACAATCCGATCCTTGGCCGTGTCAGCCCGGAAGAGTTCATTCCCATCGCCGAAGACATCGGCGAGATCGTCCGCATCGGCGAATATGTACTGGATACGGCACTCTCGACCTACACCGAAGAACTTGGACGCGATTCACATGTGAAACTGGCGCTCAATATCTCGCTGCGGCAGCTGGTTGTGCCCGGGTTCGCAGACTTCATTCTGGGTTACCTTGAAAAATACGGCCTGTCCGCCCGATCGCTGATCCTTGAGGTGACAGAAACGATTTTTGACGCCCGGAATCAAAACCAGATCATCGCGGTTCTAAATGCACTGCACGCCAAGGGCATCGAAGTTCACATCGACGATTTCGGCACCGGCTATTCCTCGCTGTCACGCTTGCACGAAATGCCTATTTCGGCGCTTAAGATCGACAAATCCTTTGTTCAGCAGATCGACGATCAACGCTGCGCCATCATCGAAGGCAGCGTCATGATTGCTGAACGGTTCGGTGTGCATACCGTGGCCGAAGGGGTAGAAACCGTTGAACAGGCCCGCCTGCTCCACGCCATCGGCGTCACCTATCTGCAGGGCTACCTCTTTGGTAAACCCAAGCCCCATTTTGCCGAAGTGACAGTGCACTCCGACTTCCTGCTCTGGACCAAGGACAAACAGTCCCGCGCTTCCTAGATCCCGGCGCTCCGGCGGGAAAGTATCACTTCTCAGCCTTCTTTTCCCAGCGCCCGCTTTCTTCGGACCAGTATTGCGCCGAACAGCCTGCATCGGTCAGGGTTTTCCACTGCACGCGGGCATGCTGCACCGCCTCGGGGTCGGTACCATCAAACAGGATACAGACGCGCTCCAGCGCCTGCACCTCTTCTGGTGAAACCGCTGCCCCATCCACCGCCATGACGCAGCTGGGCGTGTTTGCCGCCTCGGCTTCGGTGGTCAGCAGGATAGGCTGCAACGCATCATGCGGACCGCCCGCCAGCCCGTGCGGCAGGAAGGCGTCATCGCCCCCCAGCCACAGGCGTTCATCCAGCCAGGCCATGCGATCCGGGCTTTGGCCCCGCACAGCAATACGCCAGCCTGCGCCGCGCGCCTTATCCAGCAGCACCGGCAGCGTATCCTGCAGTGGCCTGCGCGTCAGATGATAGAAATAGGCGGCCCCCATGGCTGTGTCATTCGGCCTCGAACCGATCCTGCACCAGCCGGTTCAGCGCCATGACGCCCCAGCCCGTCGCCCCTTTGGGTGCATAGGCGGTTTCGGTCTTAACCGAGGCGACGCCCGCGATATCCAGATGGATCCACGGCATGCCGTCCTGAATGAACCGTTGCAGGAACTGAGCGGCGGTGATCGAACCTGCAGGACGGCCGCCGACGTTTTTCATATCGGCAATGCGCGATTTCAGCTGATCATCATAGGCTTGCCCCAGAGGCAGACGCCATGCGCCTTCATCCTCGGCTGCGGCGGATTTCAGGAAACCATTGCACAGACTGTCATCATTGGAGAAGACGCCAGCGTTTTCGTGGCCAAGACCGATGATGATCGCACCCGTCAGGGTAGCCAGATCGATCACGCCCGCCGGTTTGAACCGCTCCTGCGCGTACCAGAGTACATCGCACAGAACCAGACGACCTTCGGCATCGGTATTGATGACCTCAACCGTATCGCCCTTCATCGTCTTCACCACATCGCCGGGCCGGGTGGCGTTGCCCGATGGCATATTCTCGACCAGACCAACCAGACCCACCACATTGGCCTTTGCCTTGCGCAGGGCCAGCGCCTTCATGGTACCGGTCACAACACCGGCGCCGCCCATATCCATGGTCATGTCTTCCATGCCTGCAGCCGGTTTCAGCGAGATACCACCAGTGTCAAACACAACGCCCTTACCAACCAGCGCCAGCGGCGCGGCATCGCTCGGGCCGCCCTTCCATTGCATGACGGCGACTTTGGACGGGCTGTCCGATCCCTGCCCCACCGACAGAAGGCAATGCATGCCCAGCTCTGCAAGCGCTGCCTCGTCGAGGATCTCGACCTCAAGACCGATGTCGGAAAGCTCTTCGATCCGGCGCGCGAACTCGGTGGTGGTCAGCACGTTCGCCGGCTCGTTGATCAGATCGCGGGTCATATGCACGCCTTCAGCCACCGCCAGGAGCGGAGCGAAAGCCGTCGCCATCTCTTCCGGTGATTTATGCGCGATCACCACTTCCCCCTTCGGTGCCTCATCGGCAGCGGTCTTGTGCTGATCAAACCCATAGGCCCGCAGCGCCAGCCCCAGCGCCAGATCTGCCGCCCGAGGCATCGGACCCGCCATAACGGTAAGCGCCTTGCCGCCTGCGCGTTTTGCCAGTTCAGCGCCGGCCTTTCGGGCCTCGGTCTGGCTGGCGCGTTTGGGCAGCACCAGTACATGCAGTGCCTCAGCGGCCAAACCCGCAGGCCAGGCCATGGTGATCACCGAGCCGGTTTTTACCTTCTTGAACCCTTCCGATTCGATCAGCCGGGCAATGCCACCCTTGCCCAGACGGTTGGCGGTACGCGCCGCCTGATCCATTGTCCCCTCCGGCGTCACCAGAACCGCGACATGGCCAGTCATTTCGGCCAGGGTCTTGGGATCATAGTCATCAAAACGGATCGGGGTCAGAGTGCTCATCGCATGGGCTCCTGTCGGTCTTTTACATGGTTTTGCAACAGCTACCCTGTGCTTGACGGCTTGACCAGCCCTGCGGAATGCACGCCGCGCCCGGCTTTGATCATTGCCTGTCGGCTGTGCAGATTGCAGTTTTCCCCGCCGGACAAATCCTTTAAGCTGCGGCGCAATCACAACCGCAAGATCTGGGGGGATCAGGTGTCACGCTACGACAGATATGTGCTGTCGCAATACCTGCTGTTCTTCGGCTTCTTTGCGCTCATCCTTGTAGCTGTATTCTGGGTGAACCGGGCCGTGGTGCTGTTCGACCGGCTGATCGGAGACGGGCAGTCGGCGCTGGTCTTCCTGGAATTCACCGCCCTGACGCTGCCGAATCTGATCCGCATGGTGCTGCCAGTCGCCGCTTTTGCCGCCTCGGTCTGGGTGACCAACCGGCTGCACAATGAAAGCGAGCTGACCGTGCTGCGCGCGACGGGAACCAGCCCTTGGCAAATGGCCCGCCCGGCGCTGGCTTTTGGCATCATTACCGCTCTGATGATGTCAGTGCTGACGCATTTCCTGTTGCCGTCCTCGATCAACCAGCTTGCGCTGCGCGAACGGGAGGTGTCACGCAATGTCACAGCCCGCCTGCTGACCGAAGGTAAATTCCTGCACCCAGCCAAGGGGGTCACCTTCTACATCCGGCAAATCGACCCTGACGGCACTCTCAACGACGTGTTCCTTTCGGACCGGCGCGATCCGGAGCAATCGGTCACCTACACAGGCGCCCGCGCCTTTCTGGTGCGCGATGGCGACAAGGCCCACCTCATCATGGTAGATGGCATGGCGCAGCGGCTGGATCACAAGACCCAGACGATGTCGACCACCGTCTTTTCTGACTTTTCCTATGATATCAGCTCTCTGACTCAAAAGATTAGTCAAACGACCCGCAATATCCGCGCCATTTCCAGTCTTGAGCTTATGACCGCTAAAGAGGCGATCACCGACAGCGAAGGCTTTTCGCAGGGTGCCCTCACGGAAGAACTGCATCTGCGGTTTGCCCGGGCGCTGGTCTGCGTCACGGTCGCCCTGATTGGGTTTTCCGCGCTGATGTTGGGAACATTTTCGCGCTTTGGGGTCTGGCGGCAGGCGCTGATAGCCTTTGCGCTGCTGATCGGGGTCGAGGGCCTGCGCGGTATCGTCTCGGAACCCGTTCTGAAGAACCCCGATCTTTGGCCGCTGATTTATCTCCCCGCACTGAGCGGCCTTGCCATTGCGCTGCTGTTTCTGCATCTGGCCAGCCACCCTAGCCTGCTGCGCAGGCGTCGGCGGGCTGAACCGGGAGAGCAGCTGGCGTGAAACTCGATCTCTATTATGCGCGCAGATTTGCGCAGTGGTTCCTCGTTATCGCTGGCGTCCTAATGACGTTGGTGGTGCTGATCGATCTCAACGAGCAGATCCGCCGGTTTGACAGCCTCGACCTCGGCGCCGGTAAGTTGATCGGTCTGACACTGTTGAACGCCCCCGCCGCCTTTGACGAATTCCTGCCGCTTATCATGATCCTCAGCACCATCGTGCTGTTCGTTGGGCTCGCGCGCAGCAGTGAGCTGGTGGTGACCAGAGCCATCGGTCGCTCTGGCATTCGGGCGCTGGCCGCGCCGGTTCTGGTAGCCGCGCTGATCGGCATTCTAGCCCTCAGCACCCTGAACCCCATCGTCGCGGCGACGACCAACCGTTTCAAAACCCTTTCGGAAACCTATCGCAACGGCGGCCCCTCGGCGCTGTCGCTGTCCGGCGAGGGGCTGTGGCTACGTCAGGGTAGCCCGCAGGGGCAATCGGTGATTCACGCGTCGGGCTACGCGGGCGAGCAGCAAGACTCCAGCCTGGGAAACGGCGATGCCGACAGCATCAAACTGTTCGACATCACCATTCTCGACTACGCCCCCGGCGGCACACCAATCCGTCAGATCGTCGCCGAAAGCGCCCGGCTGCAGGGCGGCGACTGGCTGCTGACCAAGGCCAAGGTCTGGCCATTGGCCGCTGGATTGAACCCCGAAACCAGCTCGGCTGAGCACGAAGTGTTACTGGTGCCGACCACCCTGACCACCGACCGGATCCGCGACACGCTTGGCACCGCTGACGGGATCTCGGTTTATGACCTACCCGCCACCATACGCGATCTGGATGAAGCCGGGTTCTCCACCAAACGCTACGAGGTTTGGTATCAGGCCGAACTGGCCCGGCCGCTGTTCCTGGTGGCCATGGTGCTGGTCGGTGCGGCCTTTACCATGCGCCATGCCCGCTTTGGCGGCACAGGCCTGGCGGTACTCACTGCCGTCTTGCTGGGCTTTGGCCTTCATTTCATACGAAACTTTGCGCAGGTTCTTGGCGAGAACGGCCAGATCCCGGTGGCCTTGGCCGCTTGGGCTCCACCGGTCGCCGCGATTCTGCTGACTATGGGCCTGCTTTTGCATGCCGAGGACGGTTAATATGCGCCGCACCCTTTTGCTTTCCGTGCTGCTGCCGTGGCTGGGCCTGACCGTCCCCGTGCAAGCGCAGGACGCCAATGCCGCTGACGCGCCGCGACAGCCTGCAATGCTGGTTGCAGACCGGGTATTCATCGCCCCGGACCGGACGCTGGTTGCCAGCGGCCATGTCGAGGCCTTTCAGGGTGACGTCCGCCTCAAGGCACAAAAGATCACCTATGACCAAAGCAGCGGCACTCTGGAAATCGAGGGGCCGATCCGGATTGATCAGGGCGGCGAGATCGTCATTCTTGCCAATGCCGCCGAAATGGACCGGGACCTGCGGAATGGTCTTCTGAGCAGTGCGCGCATGGTGTTCCAACAGCAATTGCAGCTGGCCTCGCTGCAAATGACGCGAGTCAGCGGGCGCTATACGCAGCTGTACAAGACCGCCGTCACTTCGTGTCACGTCTGCGAGGACGGAAGCCCGCCGCTCTGGCAGATCCGGGCTGAACGCGTGACCCATGACCAGCTCGAACGCCAACTTTACTTCGAGAACGCCCAGCTGCGGGTTCTGGATGTGCCGGTGTTCTATTTCCCAGGAATCCGCCTGCCCGATCCGACGCTGAAGCGAGCCACCGGTTTCCTGATCCCCTCTTTGCGCACAACCTCGAACCTCGGCTCCGGGGTCAAAGTGCCGTATTTCTTCCGGCTTGGTGATCACCGGGACCTGACGCTGTCGCCCTATGTCTCGCGCAAGACCCGCACGCTGGAGGCACGCTACAGGCAGGCTTTCCGTACCGGCACGATTACATTCGAGGGCGCCCATACCCGCGATGACCTGCAACCCGGCGACAGTCGCGGCTATTTCTTCGGGACCGGCAGTTTCGATCTGCCCCATGATGTCCGCCTGGGGTTCGATGTAAAAACCGTCTCGGACGACGCCTATCTTGCCGACTACGGCCTCGACGATCTTGACCGGCTCCGCTCGGATCTGACGCTGACCAAGGCGCAACGCGACATGATGTTCAGGGCCGGTCTTTATCACTACAAGACCCTGCGCGACAGCGAACAGCAGGAGTTCATCCCCTCGGCCGTCGCCGATCTCACCTTCCAGCGCCGCTATTTCCCGCAGACTATCGGTGGCGAAATGCGCCTGACGCTGGAGGCCCATGGCCACCGTCGACAGTCGGATCAGACCAGTACCGGCGCCTTGCCGCTGGGCCGGGACATTGCCCGTGTGACCGCCGATATCGACTGGCGCCGTCAATGGCATTTCGCGAGCGGCTTGGTGGCCGAGTGGCAGGCCGGCGCTGCGACAGATGCGTTTTCGATCTACAACGACGCCAAGTTTGACAACACCGCAACCCGGCTGACGCCGCGCAGCGCCCTGACCCTGCGCCTGCCGATGAGCAAGGTCAGCGCCACCGGCAACCGCAGCTATCTGGAGCCCATCGTCCAGCTGGGCTGGAGCGATGTCACCGGCGATGCGGTGCCCGGCGACGAAAGCGGCTTTGTCGAATTCGATCAGGGTAATCTTCTGGCCCTGTCGCGCTTCCCCGCTGTCGATGCCCGCGAAGACGGGCTGACCCTAGTCTACGGGGTCAACTGGGCGCATTACGCGGTCAATGGATGGCAAGCCTTTGCCACCGTCGGACAAATCTTCCGGCAGGATGCCGAACCCCGCTTCACCAAAAGCTCGGGCCTCGGCGGCACCACGTCAGATATCCTGATGGCAGGGCAGCTGAAGCTGAGCCAGGATCTGTCGCTAACCACGCGCGGCCTACTGAACGGGTCGCTGAACTTTTCCAAGGCGGAATTCCGCGGCGATTGGCGCCACGAAAAGGGGTCGTTGTCAGGCACCTACCTGTGGCTTGGCACCGACCCGGCCGAAGGGCGCAGCGAAGAGACCTCGGAAATGTGGTTCGATGGCTCCTACGAGATTTCACCGGCCTGGCGCGCCAGCGCCAACCTGCGCTATGACATCTCTGATGCACAGGCCACGCGGGCAGGTATCGGCCTTGCCTACAGCAATGAATGCGTTACCGTCGACGTTTCGCTCAACCGGCGTTATACATCGACAACAAGTGTTGAGCCTTCGACCGATTTTGGGTTTACCATCGCGTTGAACGGGTTCTCCGTGAACAGCGGCAACAAAAAGTACAGGCGATCATGCAGCAATACCTGACCCTCCGGACTCCGGCCTCCCTGATCCATCGCGGCCTGCGGTTTGCGGCCAAGTCGGCCACGGCCCTGACGCTCTGCGCCGTTCTTCTGACGCCGGTGCCTGGCGCCGCGCAGGGGTTGTTCTCGCCTGCCATCACGGTCGATGACTCGGTCATTACATATTACGAACTCGAACAGCGCGCCCGTTTCATGGGGGTGCTGCGGGTTCCGGGCGACCTGATGAAGGCGGCCCGCAAGGAGCTGATCAATGACCGCCTGAAACTGGCGGCCATGGCTGAGGCTGGCATTGAGCCCAGCGAAGAAGAGATCACCGCAGGCATGACTGAACTGGCCGGGCGCGCCAACCTGTCGCTGAACGAATTCCTGTCGGCGCTGCAGGAAAGCGGCGTCGATCCGGAAACCGTGCGCGATTTCTCCCGCGTCGGGCTGGGCTGGCGTGATCTGGTCGGTGCCCGCTTCCTGTCACGCGCCCGCCCGACCGAGGCAGAGATCGACCGCGCCATGGGTCAGGCTGGCTCCGGCAGCGTTCAGGTTCTTCTGTCCGAGCTGATCCTGCCGATCAACGAACAAAACGCCGCACAGGTCGAGGATCTGGCGCGTCAGGTCTCGCAATTGCGCAGCTATGATTCCTTTTCCGCCGCCGCCAGCCAGTATTCCGCTGCCCAAAGCCGCGAACGTGGTGGCCAGCTGAACTGGATGCCGATCACCAAACTGCCGCCTCAGCTGCAAGAGGTCGTGCTGGCCCTCAGCCCCGGCGAGGTGACCGATCCGCTGCCGCTGCAAGGCGCGGTTGCCCTGTTCCAGATGCGCGATCTGCGCGAGGTCACAGGACGTGCGCAACGCTATGCCGCGATCGATTACGCTGCCTATTACCTGCCCGGAGGGCGCAGTGCCGAGACATTGGCCAAGGCGCAAAGCATCATCTCCCAGACAGATACCTGCGACGATCTTTATGGGGTGGCAAAGGGTCAGGATCCTTCGGTTCTGGATCGTGTCAGCCTGTCCCCGGCAGAGATTGACCGCGACATCGCGATCGAGCTTGCGAAACTCGATCCCGGCGAAACCTCGACCGCAGTGACGCGCAACAACGGAAATACATTGGTTCTGCTGCGCCTGTGTGGTCGTACGGCCGAACTCGGCGAAGGTGAAAGCCGCGAAACCGTCGCCAATGCCCTGACCGCGCAGCGGGTTGATTCCCTGTCCGAAAGCTATCTGGAACAGCTGCGCGCCGACGCCCAGATCAAAGAAAAATGACCCATACGCGCCCCGTCGCGATCAGCTGCGGCGAACCGGCCGGTATCGGCCCTGAAATCGCAGCAAAGGCCTGGGCTGAGCTGCGGACCAGCTCCCCCATGCTGTGGCTCGGTGATCCGCGCCACCTTCCTGCAGGCACGCCTTATCAGGAGGTTGCGCAGCCGCAGGATGCCGCAGCTATCTGCCCGCAGGCGCTGCCGGTGCTGAAGGTGCCTTTTGCCGGGGACGCCAATACCGGAACACCGGACCCACGCAATGCATCCGGTGTGATCGCCGCAATCGAAACCGCCGTATCGCTGGTGCGTGCAGGCGAGGCCTCGGCCATCTGCACCGCCCCCATTCACAAGAAGGCGCTGATCGACGGCGCGAGCTTTGCCTATCCCGGCCACACCGAATTCCTGGCCCATTTGGCAGGGCGCGACAGGGTGGTGATGATGCTGGCGAGCGACCAGCTGAGGGTGGTGCCGACAACCATCCATATTGCCCTCTCTGAGGTCCCCCGCGCCCTGACGCCGGATCTGCTGCGCGAAACCATCGCCATCACCGCCGAGGGCCTGCGGCGTCAGTTCGGCATTTCCAAGCCGCGCATCGCTGTTGCCGGGCTCAACCCGCATGCAGGTGAAGGCGGCGCCATGGGCCGCGAGGAGCTGGAGTGGATCGCGCCGCTAATCGCCGAGCTGCAATCGCCGGATATGACCCTGACTGGGCCGCATCCGGCGGATACCATGTTTCATGCTGCCGCCCGCGCCCGCTATGATGCGGCGGTCTGCATGTATCACGATCAGGCGCTGATCCCGATCAAGACGCTGGATTTCGACCGGGGCGTCAACGTCACCCTTGGCCTGCCGTTCATCCGCACCTCCCCGGATCATGGCACCGCTTTTGACATCGCCGGAACCGGTCGGGCGAACCCGTCGAGCATGATCGAAGCTCTGAAAATGGCGCAGCGCATGGCCTTGGCAACCTCTGGCTGAGCCTGCTCCCGCCAGCCTTTGCGCCTGCTGCCCCTTGCCTTGACCCGGTATTTCGCCGCATAGGAAGGGGATGAGCCAGATCGACACCCTCCCCCCCCTGCGCGAGGTCATCGCGACGCATCAGCTGTCCGCCCGCAAATCGCTGGGCCAGAACTTTCTGCTGGATCTCAACCTGACAGCAAAGATCGCCCGCCAGGCCGGCGACCTTACTGGTTGTGATGTGCTTGAGATCGGGCCTGGCCCTGGTGGCCTGACCCGTGGGCTTCTGGCCGAGGGCGCGCGCCGGGTGCTGGCGGTGGAAAAGGACAGCCGCTGCCTGCCGGTGCTGGAGGAGATCGCAGACGCCTATCCGGACCGTTTGCAGGTGATCAATGGCGACGCGCTTGAAATTGACCCGCTGCAATACCTGACACCGCCGGTGCGGGTGGTAGCCAACCTGCCCTACAACGTCGGTACCGAATTGCTGGTGCGCTGGCTTACGCCAAAAGACTGGCCGCCGTTCTGGCAAAGCCTGACGTTGATGTTCCAACGCGAGGTGGCCGAACGCATCGTGGCGCAGCCCGGCTCCAAGGCCTATGGGCGGCTCGCCATTCTGGCGCAATGGCGTGCCAAGGCGCAGATCGTACTGTCGCTGCCGCCAGGCGCCTTTACCCCGCCGCCGAAGGTGAGCAGCGCCGTGGTACATCTGGAGGCGCTACCCGAACCGCGCTACCCGGCGGATGCGGCGACCCTGTCGCGTGTTGTGGCTGCGGCCTTCAACCAGCGCCGAAAAATGCTGCGTGCAAGCCTTAAAGGGGTGTCCCCGGATATCGAAGCGCACCTGGAGGCAGCAGGCATCCCCCCAACAGAACGCGCCGAGCAGGTCAGCCTGGAAGCCTTCTGCGCGCTGGCCCGCAGCCTGAAGCCAGTCGGGTAAGACGCCGCCCCTGCGGCAACGCACTCATTTGACGGTGCTCCAAACCTGTAGCCCAGAGCAAAAGAAAAACCCCGGCCCGCCATCGGCGACCGGGGTTCTCTATTTCGTTCGCAAAAGACCTGAACCACAGGGTGGACGCAGGAACGGGACACATCTGCCCCAATCCCATTGCAGCCCTTACTCAGCTGCTTCCGGAGTGTCTTCTGACGGTTTGGGCTTGGAGCGGCTGCGCGTGGGCTTCTTGGCCGGTTTCTTGGCCTCATCCTCTTTGCCTTCCGCTGCGGCCGGTTCTGCGACCTCGCCTTGTGCCCCTTCGGGCGCCTTCTTGGCAGCGGGCTTGCGCGGCGCGCGGGGTTTGCGCGGCGCAGATTTCTTCGGCGCAGCCTCGGAACTCGCGCTTTCCGGTGTCTCAACCAGACCGCTGTCCTGATCCTGACCGCCAGCTTCGCGCGGGTCGATCACTTCGGGCTGCGGCGCATCGGCGGGATCAGCTGCGGGTTTGGCCTGAGCCGCTTCGCGTTCCTGACGCTCCATCCGCTCGGCGCGTTCGCGATCACGTTCGGCCTGGCGTTCGCGGTTCTGCCGCTCCTGCTCTTCACGGCGCGCGTCGATTTCCCGCTGCGCTTCGTTCAGAAGGCGCAGGTAATGCTCGGCATGCTGCTGAAAGTTTTCAGCCGCAACGCGGTCATTGCTCAGCTGCGCATCGCGAGCCAGCTGGTTGTACTTGTCTATGATCTGCTGCGGAGTTCCGCGCACCTTGCCCTCGGGACCAGAGCTGTCAAAGACACGATTGACAACATTGGCGCCATTTGCAGGGCGATTTCGGTTCGACTTGGAACGCGAACGTGATTTTGACGATCTCATATGCCTAACGTCAGCCTTGATTGTAAGCGTCGTAGACCCAATCGAGCGCGCCTCAGCGCCGGGTCATCGACATTTTTGGGCTTGGTGTCGCCGGGAGGAAAAACGCCCTCACCTTTGTGCGACAGTTTGAGTAACCACTTTAAGCGCCCCCACACAAGAGGCACAGCTTCTTTTTCGACCTTTTTTCTTTCTAAAGTGCGAATTTTCCCATTCGATCCGGCCTAGGCAGGCGCATTCCCGCAAACAACCCGGTCCCGTCCATCAAGATCGGGAAGAACCTGCACCGCCTCCAGCCCTGCCGAGTGGAACAGATCCGCGACATCCGCGCCCTGACTTGGGCCGATTTCGACAAGCAGCCGCCCCCCTGGCACAAGATGCTGCATGACACCGGCCAGAATACTGCGATAGGCGCCCAGACCATCGCCGCCATCGGTCAGGGCCATCTGCGGTTCATGGTCCAGAACCTCGGGGTCCAACGCCTCCATTTCAGACCGGGCGATATAGGGCGGGTTGGAAACGATCAGATCGAATGTCCCGCTCACGTTTTGCAACCAATCCGACTGGCGGATATCGGCGCGCTCCGCCACCCGGTGCAGCACCGCGTTGGCGCTGGCCTGCAGGCAGGCGGCCTCGCTGAGATCGACGCCCAGCCCAGAGGCATCCGGCTGTTCGGCGAGCAGCGTCACCAGAATGCAGCCCGACCCGGTGCCCAGATCCAGCACCCGCTTGAAGGGGCGCGACAGCGCGGCTTCGATCAGGGTTTCGGTTTCCGGGCGCGGGTCCAGAACCTCGCCCGAGACCTTGAAACGGCGACCGTAGAACTCCCGCTCGCCGATTAGATGCGACACAGGAACGCGCACGGCGCGCAGGGCCACAAGTTGCTCATACCGGTCGGCGATCTCAGAAGACAGCTCTTCCGGTGCTATCAGTGTAACACGACTCGCTTCGATTCGCGCGGCATGCGCCAAAAGAACCCGTGCATCGCGTGCAGGATCAGGCACCCCGGCCGCCCGCAGCCGCGATGCTGCGGCAGCCATGGCCTGCGCTGCGGTATTTCCCGAATGCGTCACGTCACTGCCCCAGTTCGGCCAGAAGACGCGCCTGATCATCGGCCGTCAGCGCGTCGATGATCTCATCCAGATCGCCCTGCATGATCTGATCCAGCTTATAGAGCGTCAGGTTGATCCGGTGATCCGACATCCGCCCCTGCGGGAAATTATAGGTCCTGATCCGCTCCGAGCGATCGCCCGAGCCGACCTGGCTGGCGCGGCTTTCCGAACGCTCGCTGTCGATGCGCTGACGCTCCAGATCATAAAGCCGCGTGCGCAGCACCTGCATGGCAATCTCGCGGTTGCGGTGCTGGGATTTTTCCGAGCTGGTGACAACCGTGCCGGTCGGCAAGTGGGTGATCCGCACCGCAGAATCCGTGGTGTTGACGTGCTGCCCCCCCGCGCCAGAGGACCGCATGGTGTCGATACGCAGATCGTTCGCATCAATTTTGATGTCGACGTCCTCGGCTTCGGGCAGGACCGCGACGGTGGCCGCCGAAGTGTGAATACGACCTCCGGATTCGGTGACGGGAACCCGCTGCACCCGGTGCACGCCGGATTCATACTTCAGCCGGGCAAAGACATTCTCACCCTTAATATGGGCCACGACTTCCTTGATGCCCCCTAGTTCGGTGGCCTGTTCTTCCAGGATCTCGAACTTCCAGCCGCGCGCCTCGGCATAGCGCTGATACATGCGGAGCAGATCCCCCGCAAAAAGCGCCGCCTCGTCGCCGCCGGTGCCGGGGCGGATTTCCAGGATCGCGGGCCGCGCGTCAGCCTTGTCCTTGGGCAGCAGCGACAGCTGCAGCTGATGTTCCGCTTCGGGCAGCGCCGCCTTCAGCGCCGGGATTTCCTCTTCGGCCAGTTCCTTCATATCGGGATCGGCCAGCATGACTTCGGCCTCGGCCAGATCCGCCACCAGCTTGCGATAGGCCTGCACCTGCTCAACCACCGGCTTCAGATCGGAATATTCCTTGGCCAGGGTCGCAATATCGCCGCCGCTGGCACCATCTGCCATCGCCGCTTCAAGGTATTGAAACCGTTGCAGGATCTGCTCCAGCCGATCTTCGGGTACCATCGGGAACGCCTATTTTGTTCTTGTCATACGGGCCATGGGCCGCCGGGGCGCTTTGGCGCGGGCCGCGCCCTGTGATATGCTAGGGGCATGCATTATACCAGTCTCCTTATCGCAACAGCGCTGATCGGCACCGCCCTGCCCCTGCAGGCGGATGTCACCGGTCCGGGCGGCAAGGTGCTCGATTGCTATTGCACCGACAAATCCGGCAGCCGAGTCGAGCTTGGCGAGTTTCGCTGCCTCTCGGTCGATGGACGCAGCTTCATGGCGCAATGCCAGATGTCCCTGAACGTACCCATGTGGCGCGAGGTCCAGTCGGCCTGCCCTTCGGCCGCGCTGAACGGCGCGCAGTTGCCGCAAACCGAAACAGCGCACCCGCTGCCAAGGCTTTAGGCGCAAGACCAGCCAAACCGCGCGCACGCCGCACCTTGGTGCGGCGCCCGGCCCAACGGGAGCGACGCATTCCGCAATGCGCCTGCGACGGGCGGGAGCGCCTCCCCCTCCTTGTTGAGCATCGCTGCCGGTTGAAAAAGCGGCGGGTTTCCTAGTCCACCGCAGCAGTGTCGCCCGCCATCTCCATCTGCGACAACCAGTTGTCGATCCGGGCCTTGTTGCTGCCCAGATCGGAGCGGCCAAAGCGCAGCCGAGCGTAGACCTTCAGCAACTCCCCATCCTGCCGGGCCGTGGTGTAATCGGGAAATCCGAACAGCTTGGTCCGGGTCACATAGGTCACCATCTGGTCCTCGACCGAGCCAGCGAGCAATTGCGTGCGCGGCGCCTGCCCGGCGATACGGTCGAACCGGCGCAGCCCGTCCGGGCCTGTGTTCACCACCCGGAAGATACCACCGCGAAATTCCTTGTCCTCGGACAATTCCGGCTGGGTGTTCCAGTCCAGGGGATCAGAGGGCGCCAGCCGGATGAAGCCAAGCACCACAACGACAGCAGCAAGAACGATCCACCCAAGCAGCATAACACGTCCCATCTGGTCTCCCCCCGCCCCGTCTGCTGTCACCGCAGACCGCGGTGCCCTGCGCCGCGGCTGAGGTTGCCTATTTCGTCTTCACGCCCGGCAGCACGCACATCAATTCGTACAGCAGGTTCGCCGCCGTCAGCGCCGTGTTGCCCGATGCATCATAGGGCGGCGACACCTCGACCAGATCGCAGCCCACGATATTGAGCCCCTTCAGGGATCGGATCAGCTCCAGCGCCTGCGGTGTCGTCAGCCCGCCGATTTCAGGCGTGCCGGTGCCCGGCGCATAGGCCGGATCAAGACTATCAATATCATAGGTCACGTAGACCGGCCTATTGCCGATATCGCGACGAATTTCCGCACCCATGTTGTGCAGCTGCCGCCCCCACAGCTCCTGCGCCGGAAAATGCTGGAATCCCCAGGACTGCGCCTCGGCAAAATCCTGTGCCGAATAGCCAGTGCCGCGAATGCCGATCTGATAGGTCTTGTCGGGAACGACCAGCCCTTCTTCATAGGCGCGGCGGAAGACGGTGCCATGGGTTTCCTTTTCGCCGAACATCTCGTCGTTGACGTCGGCGTGGGCATCCACATGAACAAGCGCCACGGGGCCATATTTCGCGGCGATGGCGCGCAGGATCGGCAGGGTGATCGAATGATCGCCGCCCATGGCCACCGGAATGGCCGAGCCCGACAGGATCGCCGCATAGCTGTCCTGAATGATGCGCAGCGAATCCTTCAGCGAAAAGGTATTGATCGCCAGATCGCCGATATCGGCGATGTTCAGGCTGTCAAAGGGCGCCGCGCCGGTGGCCATGTTATAGGGCCGCAGCATCGCGCTTTCGGAGCGGATCTGTTTCGGGCCAAACCGGGTGCCCGAGCGCCAGGAGGTGCCGATGTCCATCGGAATACCCAGCACCGCCACGTCCAGCCCGGTCAGCGAGGTCGCTTGCGGCAGCCGCATAAAGGTATTGGGCCCGGAGAACCGCGCCAGATCGTTGCCACTGATGGGTTGATTGAACTCTGCCATTCTCTGCTCAGCCATTCTTCTTTGTCATATTCCAGCCCAGAAGGCAGATGATTTCCATCGCCACATGAGCCCCCGCAATCGCCGTCGCGCCGGTAGTATCGAACGGAGGCGAAACCTCCACCACATCGCCGCCTTTGATGTTGATCCCGGCGATATCACGCAGGATCCGCGCCACCTGCGCCGAGGTCAGCCCGCCCCAGACCGGAGTGCCGGTACCGGGTGCATAAGCCGGGTCCAGCCCGTCGATGTCAAAGGTCAGATAGGTGGGCCGGTCGCCGAGGATGTCCTTGATGCGGCGGGCAGTCTCAGCCGGGCCGATCTCATGCACGGTGGGGGCGTCGATGATATTGACGCCCAGCGTGTCCTCGTTGGTGGTGCGGATGCCCACCTGAACCGAGGTCGCAGGGTCCACGATCCCCGATTTCACCGCCTTATAGAACATGGTGCCGTGATCCACGCGCGAGAAATCATCATCGGCCCAGGTGTCGGTATGGGCATCAAACTGCAACAGCGAGATCGGACCGTATTTCTCGGCATAGGCTTTCAGGATGGGAAAGCTGATGTAGTGATCGCCGCCCAGCGTGACCGAAGCGGTGTCGCTGTCGAGAATGCCCTTGATATGGGCCTGCAGGGTGCCGGGAAAGGCCGGGACGTTGGCATAGTCAAAGGCCAGATCGCCGTAATCCGCAATCGCCAGCTCGCTGAGGGGATCAAAGCCCCAGCCATAGGGGGCATCGGGGCTTTGCAAGAGGCTCGCCTCGCGGATCGCGCGCGGGCCCAGCCGGGTGCCGGGGCGGTTGGTCACCGCCTGATCAAAGGGTACACCGGTGATGGCGATATCCGCGGCGCTTAGATCCTTGGTGTAGCGGCGGCGCGCAAAGGACGGAGCCCCACCAAAGGTGTTCTCATAGCTGAGCCCCTTCAGGTCTTCGCGGGTGAAAGCCTGATCCACCTGGGTCTTTGCGTCTTCCAATGCCATCGGCCTGCCCCGTTACAAGTTGTTAACCCCGTTTCAGCCGGGAATACCCGACTGAAACTATGTTGTCACCTGCGGAGGGTGGTATGAATACCCGCCCTTGCAAGCCAGTCACGCTGCGGGTTGTGCGCGCTCCACCAGACGGACGAAAAAGGACGCCCCGACGGGTGCGATGGCATCATTAAAGTCATACTTGGGGTGGTGCAGCCCGGCGGTATCGCCTTGGCCGATATACAGATAGGCGCCGGGGCGCGCGTTCAGCATGTAAGAGAAATCCTCGGCCCCCATGTCGCGGGTGGCATCGGGGACAACCCGGTCCTCGCCGACGATTTCGCGCGCGACGCCGACAGCAAAATCCGCCTTATCCGCATCGTTGATGGTCGCGGGGTAGCCGACCTCGTAATCCAGCGTCGCTTCGACGCCGTAAGAGACCGCCTGCCCCGCCACGATCTCCTCCATGCGGCGCATCACCATGTCCTGCACTTCGGGATCAAAGGTACGGACGGTGCCGTTGATATAGGCCGTGTCGGGAATGACGTTGTCGACGGTGCCGGTATGGATCTGTGTGACCGAAACAACAAGATCCTGCAACGCATAGTGGTTGCGGCTGACGATGGTCTGTATCGCCTGGGCGATGCCGCAGGCCGCCATCACCGGATCGCGGGTCTCGTGCGGCATGGCACCGTGCCCGCCAACCCCCTGAATACGCACATGGAAGGTATCCACCGCCGCCATGATCGGCCCCGGCGTGGTCAGGAAACTGCCCTCGGCCAGCCCCGGCAGATTGTGCAGCGCGTAGACCTCGCCGATGTTGAATTGCTCCATCACGCCTTCTTCTACCATGATACGGGCACCGCCGATGGCCTCTTCGGCGGGTTGGAAGATCAGCGCGACGCGGCCACTGAAATTACGCGTCTCGGCGAGGTATTTCGCTGCGCCCAGCAGCATGGTGGTGTGTCCGTCATGGCCGCAGGCGTGCATGTTGCCCGCGTGGCCCGAGACATATTCGACGCCGGTTTCCTCGGGGATGGGCAGTGCATCCATATCGGCACGCAGGCCAATAGTCGGCGCATCCGGCGCGTCATGCCCCTGACCGTTGATGATCGCCACCATGCCGGTCTGAGCGATGCCCTCGTGCAGCTCATCCACACCGAATTCCCGCAGGCGCTCGGCCACGAATGCGGCGGTCTTGGGCAGATCCAGCGCCAGCTCCGGGATCTGGTGCAGATGGCGCCGCCATGCGGTCATATCAGTGGCAAAATCGGCGATGCGGTTGACGACCGGCATGGGGTGGACTCCTTGGTCAGACTCGGGATGATGCATCTGACACCGATCAATAGGCAGCTGCAATGGCCGATACAGAGCTCATCCACGACGAAACCGCCGGAATCGAACGACTTTTGGAAATCATGCGCGCCCTGCGGAATCCCAAAACGGGCTGCCCCTGGGATGTGGCGCAGGATTTCGCCACCATCGCGCCCTATACCATCGAAGAGGCCTATGAGGTCGCCGATGCGATCGAGCGCGAAGCCTGGGATGAGCTGAAGGGAGAGCTGGGCGATCTGCTGTTCCAATCGGTCTTTCACGCCCAGATGGCCGAGGAAGCCGGGCATTTCACCTTTCAGGACGTGGTCACCACCATGTCCAACAAGATGGTCAGCCGCCATCCGCATGTCTTTGGTGACGAATCGCGTGATAAATCCCCCGAGCAGCAGACCCGCGACTGGGAGGCGATCAAGGCCGCAGAACGCGCGGGCAAGGCACAACAGGGCACGCTGGATGGCGTCGCCGTCGGTCTACCCGCACTGCTGCGGGCGCATAAGCTGCAAAAACGCGCCGCCCGGGTGGGTTTCGACTGGCCCGATGCCAGCCACGTGATCGACAAGATCCAGGAAGAGGCCGCCGAACTGGTGGAGGCGCGGGACGAGCTGACACAGGACGCGGTGGAAGAGGAATTCGGCGATCTGATGTTCGTGATGGCCAATCTCGGCCGCCATCTGGGGGTGGAGCCCGAGGCCGCCCTGCGCCGCGCCAACGCAAAATTCATCCGCCGGTTCGAAGGCGTCGAAGCGCGTCTGGCCGATCTGGGCAAACGCCCCGAGGACAGCACGCTTGAAGAGATGGACGCCCTGTGGGATGCCGAAAAGGAAGCCCAGCGCGCCAAAGCCACCTGATCGTGACCAAAAGAGATACAGAAAGACCTTTCATGACCGCACGCAAGATCATCATCGACACGGATCCCGGCCAGGACGATGCCGTTGCCCTGCTGCTGGCGCTGGCCAGCCCGGACGAGCTGGAGGTGCTGGGCATCACCTGTGTGGCCGGCAACGTGCCACTGGCGCTCACGCAGAAGAACGCCCGCATGATCTGCGAAGTCGCCGGGCGCAGCGATGTGCCGGTGCTGGCAGGCTGCGATGCGCCGCTGGCCCGGCCGCTGGTGACGGCGGAACATGTGCACGGCAAGACCGGTCTTGATGGCCCCGAGCTGTGGGAGCCCCAACTGCCGCTGACCGACGGCCACGCAGTGGATTTCATCATTCACAACCTGCGTCGCCACGCGCCCGGCTCGGTCACCCTCTGCCCGCTGGGTCCGCTGACCAATATCGCCACGGCCTTCAAAAAGGCACCCGACATCATCGACCGGGTGCAGGAAATCGTGCTGATGGGCGGCGCCTATTTCGAAGTAGGCAATGTCACCCCCGCCGCCGAATTCAACATCTACGTCGATCCCGAGGCGGCCGAGACCGTCTTTACCTCCGGTGTGCCGCTGGTTGTAATGCCGCTGGATGTCACCCACAAGGCGCTTGCAACCCGGCCCCGGGTCGCTGCGATCCGCGCTTTGGATACTCGCGCCGGTCATTTCACCGCCGATATGCTGGATTTCTTTGAACGGTTTGATGTGGCCAAATACGGCTCTGAAGGCGGACCGCTGCACGATCCCTGCGTCATCGCACATCTGCTGCAACCGGATCTCTTTTCAGGTCGTCACGTGAACGTTCAGGTCGAAACCGGATCGGAGCTGACCCTTGGCATGACCGTCGCCGACTGGTGGGGCGTCACCGACCACGCGCCCAATGCCATGTTCATGGGGGATGTGGACGCGGACGGCTTTTTCGCCCTGATCACCGACCGTCTGGCCCGGCTATGAGCGCCGCGCTGCATCTCGCCAAGCCCGAGCATCTGGGCAAGTTGCTGCCTTTGGTTGCGGCCTGCCACGAGGAGATCGGCCTCGACAGCAGCGCCGAGCAGCGCGAAGCGGCAATCGCGCCGCTGCTGGAGGGCATGCCTTATGGCGCAGTCTATATCATCGGCCCCACCCGTGCGCCCATTGGCTATATCGTGGTCACCTTCAGTTGGTCGGTCGCCTTTGGCGGCATGGACGGCATGGTGGATGAGATCTACATCCGCCCCGCCGTACGCGGCCGCGGCATTGCCACCGAAGTGCTGACAGAATTGCCCAAGACCCTGGCCGAAGCCGGGATCACGGCGCTGCATCTCACCGTAGATCAGGCCAATGAGCAGGCACAGCGCCTTTACGCCCGCGCCCGTTTTCAGCCGCGCGAAGGCGAGATGCTGATGAGCAAGAGACTCATCCCCTGAGGCCCTAAACAGCGCATCAGGCAGGTTTTCGCCACTTTGGGCGTGTCCTTCGGATTTTTCCCAAAAGTTGATCCAGAACAGATCGGGGCGCTGAAATCGGCGCAATACTCCCCCTCAGACCACTGACAGGAGATGTCCGATGAAAGCAAAGCTCACCGCACTCACCGCAGCTGCAGTTCTGGCCCTGGCCGGTTGCGAGAACCTGACCACCGAACAACGCACCGTCGTTGGTGTCACCGGCGGCGCCGCTGCCGGTCTGATCGCCGCCGAGGCGCTGGATGCCAACAAGAACTGGCGCATCATCGCTGCCCTTGCCGGTGCGGCAGCTGGCACCGTGGTGGCCCAGAACCAGGCCACAAACACCTGCGCCTATGCCCGCGGCGACGGCACCTATTACGAAGCGCCCTGCCCCTGATCGCAATCTGACACCGCGCGCCTTGACCGGTGCCCTGACCGGGTGCTAGCGAGGCTTACGCTGAAAAACGCAGGGCCGGTCCGGTTATCCCGGCCCTTGCGGGACGCCGCCCTAAAGCGGCGCCTGCAAGAGTTAGTCAGGCTGGACATCCCTGCCTGAACCCGCAGCAGTCCCCGTCACCGGGGTGCTGCGGTATATCGTGAAATGACCCGTCGCATCCCGTTTACACAGATAGAAAACGGAGTGCGTTCATGCCTCCCCCCAAAACGACAGTCATCCTCGCCCAGTTCTTCATCGCGCTGATGATGGCCTTTCTGATGACCGGTATCTTCACCGCCTTTCCCACAGGCTTTGCGCCCGGATGGGTTGGCCTCTGGCTAGGACGGTTCGTGATCGCGATGCCCATCGCCTTTGTCCTGTCGCTGGGCGTCGGCCCACTCGCCTTTTTCCCGGCCAGCCGCCTGATCCGCCTCCTGACGCTGTCACGCAGCGCCGGGTGAACCGCCCGCAGGACACGCAAAAGGCCCCGCCAATACCGACGGGGCCTTTCATCAGATCTGTCGCCTGATCCTTACTTCAGGATCGAACGGCCCGCGTATTCGGCCACTTCGCCCAGCACTTCTTCGATGCGGATCAGCTGGTTGTATTTCGCAAGCCGGTCGGAACGCGCCAGCGAGCCGGTCTTGATCTGGCCGCAGTTGGTAGCAACCGCGAGATCAGCAATGGTGGCATCCTCAGTCTCGCCCGAACGGTGCGACATCACGTTGGTAAAGCCCGCGCGGTGCGCCATGTCGACGGCCCGCAGGGTTTCGGTGAGCGAGCCGATCTGGTTCACCTTCACCAGCATCGAGTTGGCCGAGCCGCGCTGGATGCCTTCGGCCAGACGCGCCGGGTTGGTCACAAACAGATCGTCACCCACCAGCTGAACCTTGTCGCCGATGGCGTCGGTCAGGGCTTTCCAGCCGTCCCAGTCATCTTCGCCCATGCCGTCTTCGATCGAGATGATCGGGTAATCGTTCACCAGCGCCGACAGGTAAGCGACGTTTTCATCGCTCGACAGGGTCTTGCCTTCGCCCGAAAGGACGTATTTGCCATCCTTGTAGTATTCGGTCGCAGCACAATCGAGCGCCAGATAGATGTCCTCACCCGGGCGGTAGCCTGCCTTCTCGATGGACTTCAGAACAAAATCCAGCGCTTCACGAGTCGATGCGATATTGGGGGCAAAGCCGCCCTCGTCTCCGATCCCCGTGCTGAGGCCCGCTGCGGTCAGCTCTTTCTTCAGGGTGTGGAACACTTCGGCGCCCATGCGCACGGCGTCACGGATATTCTCCGCGGCCACCGGCATGATCATGAATTCCTGAATGTCGATCGGGTTGTCGGCATGTTCGCCGCCGTTGATGATATTCATCATCGGCACCGGCAGAACCCGCGCCGAGGTGCCGCCCACATAGCGGAACAGCGGCTGGGTGGTGAAATCGGCTGCCGCCTTGGCCACGGCCAGCGATACGCCCAGAATGGCATTGGCGCCCAGACGGCCCTTGTTGGCGGTGCCGTCCAGTTCGATCATCGCGCTGTCGATGGCAACCTGCTCGGTCGCGTCAAAGCCGACCAGCTCCTCGGCGATCTCACCGTTGACGGCGGCCACGGCCTCCAGAACGCCCTTGCCCATGTAACGGCTCTTGTCGCCGTCGCGCTTTTCCACCGCTTCATGGGCGCCGGTCGACGCGCCCGAGGGGACAGCGGCGCGGCCCATGGTGCCGTCTTCGAGGATCACATCAACCTCGACGGTCGGGTTGCCCCGGCTGTCAAGGATTTCGCGGGCGTGAATGTCGATAATGGTGCTCATCGGTCGGTTCCTGACTGTGGCAATTGGTTGCCAGCGTCATAGCAGCCGAGGGCAGATTGTAAACCGTCTCCGTTATCGCTAACGCGCCTTTATTTCACCGGTTAGGGCTAACAATTCGCTGTTTGCGCCAACAGTTTTGCAGCTGCGGCGATGTGCCTGATCAGGCCGCCGCCGGAACGGCGCGGGCCAGTCGACGTTCGCGCAGGAAGGTATAAAGGCCAGAGGCGATGATCAGCCCGGCCCCGGCCAGGGTCATGGCATCGGGGCGTTCGTTGAACATGATGACGCCCGCCAGCAGCGAAAAGACAAGCCGCGTATAGCGGAAGGGCGTCACAGCCGAGGCATCTCCGACCCGCATCGCCGAAACGATACCGTAGTAACCCAACACACCGAACAGAACGCCGCCCAGCAACATCAGCGTTTCGCCCCCTTCCAGCGCCCGCGCCTCTCCGGGCGTCAGCACCAAGAGCAGCGCCGCAGCCGGAATGACGGCTGCAAAGGCCTGAAAGCTGACCACGGTGGAAGGCACCGCACTGTCCATCACCCGGGTCAGCAGATCCCGCGCGGCAACCGCCCCAACCGAAACCAGCACCAGCAGGGCTGCAGGCTCAAATCCGCTGAGCCCCGGCCGGATGATCATCAGCACCCCGGCGAACCCGACCAGAATCGCGCTCCAGCGGCGCCAGCCGACCTGCTCACCCAGAAACAGCGCCGCGCCCATGGTGATGACAAGCGGCGTTGCCTGAAACACGGCGGCCACAACGGAAATATCCACCAGCGCCAGCGATGTGGCAAAGCTGACCGCAGCCAGCGCCTCGGTCAGGGCGCGCAGCACCGGCATCCGGCGCCAGGCGCGCGGGGCAAAGATCCGGTGCCCCTGCAATTTCGCCAGAACTGCAAAGACGCTGCCGCTGCCGAGCCCCAGAAGGATCAGGATCTGCCCCACCGGAAGCCCCTCGGAGAGGGTCTTGATGAACATATCCTCCAGGGTGAAGGCTGCCATCGCTCCGATGACCAGAAGAATACCGTTAATGTTGTTCATGCGCGCGCCCTTCCTGTGCCCGGCCCCCGCGATAGGCGCCCTGCAAATCCGGGCATGCCCAGCATTGCCGCCACCGGCAAGCGGTTTCGCGACAGGATGACGCAACATGTTGTGATGTTAATCATCACGCATCGTGATGAATGTAGCTTGTCAGCTCTTTTTTGTCGGCACGCCGTAGAGTTCCAGCTTGTGCCCCTTCAGCTGGTATCCAAGCTTGGCCGCGATCTTTTCCTGCAGCGCCTCGATCTCGGGGTCGCAGAATTCGATTACTTCGCCAGTGTTGATGTCGATCAGGTGGTCGTGATGCTCACGGTCTGCGTCCTCGTAACGGGCGCGGCCGTCGCCAAATTCCAGCCGGTCCAGAATACCGGCCTCTTCGAACAGCTTTACCGTGCGATACACCGTGGCCAGCGAAATCCCGGCATCCAGCGCGCTGGCCCGGGCGTAGAGTTCCTCCACATCCGGATGATCATCGCTGTCCTGCAGGGCGCGCGCAATCACACGGCGCTGGCCGGTCATACGCAGGCCCTTGGCCTCGCAGCGGGCGATAATCGATTCTGCCATCGCAGTCCTCTCCGTTTCTGGGCTCCCTGTGTAACGAACCAAGCTCGGGGCGCAAACCGTCAAATCACTTGTCGTGCCCATTGACATTCCGGGCCGGGGCCTCCATCTGGGCGTCAGGCATCCATCCCTGCCGCGTGAGCAGAGACGGCCCGGTTGCACCTGAGGTGCAGGCATTTCCCGGCGTCTTAGTGATATGCCCGTGTTCCCAAAATCACGCGTGGGGCGTTTGCAGAGGCCAGCGGCCTGGCATCCGGCCAGCCCCCGCCCGAGGTCCCTGCCCCACCCATCTCCGCAATCCGGGACGCGGTCCCGGAGCTGCGGCACCGGTCTTTTGCATGATGCAAAGGCCGCGAAAGGACGACAAGTGACTGAATTTTCGACTATGGGGCTGCCGCAGCAGCTTCTCGCCCGCCTTGATGACATGGGTATGAAGGATCCGACCCCGATTCAGGCGCGCGCCATTCCCCATGCCCTGAACGGCGAGGACGTACTGGGTTTGGCCCAGACCGGTACCGGCAAGACCGCCGCCTTTGGCATTCCGCTGATCACCCGCATGCAGGACTACGGCCGCAAACCAGCGGCCAAGACCGTGCGCGGTCTGGTTCTGGCGCCGACCCGTGAACTGGCCAACCAGATCGCCGCGACCCTCAAAGGGCTGACCGAAGGCTCCCCGATGAAGATCGGCCTGGTGGTCGGCGGTGTTTCGATCAACCCGCAGATCCAGCGTATTGCCCGCGGCACCGACATTCTGGTGGCCACCCCCGGCCGCCTGCTGGACATTCTGGACCGTAACGCGCTGGATCTTGGCTCCTGCGACTTCCTGGTGCTGGACGAGGCCGACCAGATGCTGGACCTCGGCTTCATACACGCCCTGCGCAAGATCTCGGCCCTTCTGCCGGAAGAGCGCCAGACCATGCTGTTCTCTGCCACCATGCCGAAACAGATGAACGAGATCGCCAATTCCTACCTGCAGCGCCCGGTGCGCATCGAAGTGACCCCTCCGGGCAAACCGGCGGCCAAGGTCACCCAATCGGTGCATTTCATCGCCAAGGCAGAAAAACTGAGCCTGCTGAAAGAGTTGCTGACCGAGCACAAGGACGAGCGCACGCTGGTCTTTGGCCGCACCAAACACGGCATGGAAAAGCTGATGCGGGTGCTGGACAAGGCGGGTTTTGCCGCTGCGGCGATCCACGGCAACAAAAGCCAGGGCCAGCGCGAACGTGCCCTTGCCGCCTTCAAGTCCGGTGAGATCAAGGTGCTGGTGGCCACCGATGTGGCAGCGCGGGGTCTGGATATCCCAGACGTGAAATACGTCTACAACTACGAACTGCCGAATGTGCCGGATGCCTATGTGCACCGCATCGGCCGCACCGCACGCGCGGGCAAGGACGGTCAGGCCGTCGCATTCTGCGCACCGGACGAGATGGATGAGCTGAAAGCGATCCAGAAGACCATGAAGATCACCATCCCAGTGGCCTCGGGCCGCCCGTGGGAAGTGCTGCCCGATCCGGCAGCGCCCAAGGGACGTCGTGGCGGCCCGGGTGGCGGCGGCAAACCCGGCGGCGGCGGACGCCCCGGTGGCAACCGTCGGCGTCGTGGCGGCGGCGGAGGCCGCGGTGGCCAGGGTCAAAGCGGCGGTCAAGGTGGCAGCGGCCAGGGCAACGGACAAGGCGGCCAGCGCCGTCGCTCCAGCTAAGCCAAAGCTGCTAACAGATCAGAAGAATCGGAAACCGCCGCGCCATTGCGTGGCGGTTTTCTTTGTGCGGCGGATGCCTAACCGGCGCGCCGCAGATCCGCCCAGACCGGCAGGTGGTCCGAGGCAATGTGCGCTGGCTGCGCCTGATGCACCCCAGCCCGCACCACCTCCAGACCTGTGCTATGGGCAATTCGGTCCAGCGCGCCAAGCGGTCGCAGCGCCGGAAAGCTAGGTGCAGGCGGCAGGAACCGCATCATCGGCGCCAGCCGGTCCAGAACCGAGCTGCGCGACCAGTCGTTGAAGTCACCACCCCAGACCGTCGGCATATCGGTCCATTTCGCGCTGTGCTGCGCCAGATGCCGCACCTGCGCCCGCCGCGCCCGCCCGGTGAGCCCCAGGTGCGCGCCAACCACCCGCAACGGGCCGATGGGTGTTTCAAAGGCCGCCCAAACCGCGCCGCGCGGCTCCAGGCCCGGCAGGTCGATATGCCCCTTGTCGCACAGGGAAATGCCCTGGCCCTTCCAGATCACCGCATTGCCATGCCAGCCCAGCGATCCGGCACCGCCCAGATCCACATCCTGCCAACCCGCCTCGTTCAGAACGAAATGCGGCAGCGCCGCGGGCCGGGGCGGCAGACGCTTGTCCGCCTCCTGCAACAGCACGATCCGCGCGCCCATGTCCTCCAGCACGTTCAGGATACGGCGTGGCTGGCGGCGCAGGTCCAGACCAACGCATTTCTGAATGTTGTAACTGGCCAGACGCAAGGTGGTCACGGGCATGAGGGCTCCTTTCCCTGCCAGTGTTCATCGCCCGCAAAGCCGGTGCAAGCCAAGATCGCCTTACCTGCGCCAAAGCGCGCACGATTGCAGCCGATTTTGGCGAAACGTCTTGCTTGACAGTCCGTTACCTCCCGGTGCTGATGCGCCCATGACAGAAAAAAGATCCATGGACGCCGCGGGCGCCCTTGCCCTGACCGGCTTTGCCGCCCTTCTTGGCTTCAATCAGGTTGTTATCAAGATCGCCAACGGTGGCTTTGGCCCGGTGTTCCAGGCCGGGCTGCGCTCGCTTATCGCGCTGGCGGTGATCCTCATTTGGGTCTGGCTGCGCCGCTCCAGGCTGCGCCCCGAAGGCGGCATGCCAGCGGGGGTCCACGGCTGGGGCATCGTGGTGGGCCTCTTGTTCACTGGTGAATTCATCTGCCTGTTCTGGGCGCTTGATGTCTCATCCGTGTCGCGGGTGACGATCATTTTCAACTCGATGCCCGTGTGGCTGGCGCTGGCCGCGCATCTGTGGCTGCCGGGAGAGCGACTGAGCGGGTTGCGCGTTGTTGGCCTGGTGCTGGCGATGGGCGGTGTGGTTCTGGCGGTGCTGGACCGGGATGCCAGCGGCGCCTCGGTTCTGGGCGATGTGCTGGCGCTGATCTCGACGCTGTGCTGGGCCGGGCTTGCCTTCTGCGTGCGGGCAACGCCCTTGTCGCGGGTGCCCGCGGTGACGCAGCTGGTCTACCAACTGGCGGTCTCGGCCGTGCTGTTGCTGGCGCTGTCGCCGCTTTTCGGGCCGCTGCTGCGCGCACCCGAGCCGATCCATATCGCAGGCGTCCTGTTCCAGGCGATTGCGATTGCCAGCCTCGGATACCTGCTGTGGTTCTGGCTGTTCACCATCTACAAGGCCGGGTCGGTCGCCTCCTTCAGCTTCCTGTCGCCGGTGCTTGCCGTGCTGATGGGCTGGCTGATCCTTGGCGAGAGACTATCTTATGAGGTCTGGCTGGCGCTGGCCCTGGTGGCGGCAGGCGTCTTCCTGATCAACCGCCCTGACAAACGCACCACAATCGGATAAGCAAGCTCTCCCGCCGGTCGCGGGTGCATCACGGATGCATCCGCTCCCGTTGGGTCTGGCGCGCCATGGCGCGCGCGCCGTGCGCAGCACGGCGCCTGGCCCAAGGGGGAGAGCGCCTCCGCAAGGAGGCCGAGCCCGCGCAGGAGCGCTGCCCCTGCTTCTCTGCCTCAGGTGCCGCAGAAAGTTGCTGCGACAACCTCTTCGGGCCTCGGCGGGTTTTGCAGCTCTGCGTGTTCTGGCTGATCCTCATAGGGGCGCGCCAGCACCAGATTGAGCCGTTCAAACGGCGCCATGTCGCCATCGACCGCGGCCGCGATCATCTCTTCGATACGGTGGTTGCGCGGGATGAAGGCCGGGTTGACCTGCCGCATCAGCGCCTCGGGGTTTTCCTCTGTCTCCAACCGCTGCCGCCAGCCCACCGCCCAGCTGTCAAAGACCGCAGGGTCAAGGAACTGGTCACGGGCATTCTCACCGGCTAGCGCCCGGAAGGCGTTGGTGAAATCTGCCTGACCCGCCGCCATACGCTCCAGCAGATCCTCGATCAGCGCCATGTCGCCCTCTTGCGGCGTGGCGATACCGATCTTGGCGGCAAAGCGACTGAGCCATTCGCGCTCGATCACCCCCGGCATGGCATGCACGATCTCGGTGGCTTCCTCCACACCCGCCTGCGGATCGTCCAGCTGCTGGATCAGCGCCGTGGCCAGCTGCGCCAGGTTCCAGACGATGATCCCCGGCTGGTTGTCGTAGGCATAGCGCCCCATCCGGTCGATCGAACTGAAGACCTGCGAAGGGTTGTACGTATCCATGAAGGCGCAGGGGCCGTAATCGATCGTCTCGCCCGAAATGGCGCAATTGTCTGTATTCATCACGCCGTGGATAAAGCCGACCGACATCCATTGCGCCACCAGCCGCGCCTGCGCATCGCGCACCGCGCGCAACAGGCCCATGGGACCCTGGGCATCCGGGTAGTGCCGATCGATGGCGTATTGCGTCAGCCGCTGCAGCGCCGCGACATCACCGCGCGCAGCAAAGATCTGGAAGGTTCCCACCCGCAGATGGCTTGCCGCCACCCGTGTCAGCACCGCGCCGGGCTTGGCACCTTCGCGCCAGACGGGATCGCCGGTTTCCACAGCAGCCAGCGCCCGGGTGGTGGGGATGCCAAGCGCATGCATCGCCTCGGACACCACATATTCCCGCAACACTGGCCCCAGCCACGCGCGCCCGTCGCCTTGACGCGAATAGGGGGTACGGCCTGAGCCTTTGAGCTGGATATCCCGGCGCTTGCCGTCGCTGCCAATGGTTTCGCCCAAAAGGATCGCGCGCCCATCCCCCAGCTGCGGATTGAAATTGCCGAACTGATGCCCGGCATAAAGCTGCGCCAGCGGATCGGCCCCCTCGGGGATGCGGTTGCCGCCGAACACCTCGGCCATCTCCGGCAGATCGCCCGTGGTGATACCCATGAGCTGTGCCAGATCGTTGTTGAAGGCAAGCAGGCGGGGCGCGGACACCGGTTCCGGCGTCTGTTTGCTGTAGAACTGAGGCGCAAGCTGCGCGTATGTGTTGTCAAAGGGGATGTGCAATGTCATGGCCCAAACATATGCGGCAAGGCACGGATTGCCAGATCAAACAGGCATAAGACAGCAGGAAAGAGGCACGGATGACGGCGGATCAGATCATCGAACAGCTGAAACTGGAACCCCACCCCGAGGGCGGCTGGTACCGGCAGACCTGGGTTGCCGAGAACGAGGGTCGCCCCACCGGCACTTGCATCTATTTCCTGCTCAAAGCGGGGGAGGCCAGTCACTGGCACCGCGTCGATGCAGCCGAGATCTGGCTGTATCACGCAGGCGCGCCGCTGGTCCTGTCGCTGTCCGAAACAGATGAAGGCCCCGCCACAGATCACCTTTTGACCCCGGATCTGACGAAGGGCGCGCCGCAGCTGATCGTGCCCACAGGTCACTGGCAGGCTGCCCGCACGACCGGAGACTATACGCTGGTCAGCTGCACCGTGTCGCCTGGGTTCCAGTTCGAAGGGTTCGAGCTGGCCGCGCCAGAGTTTGATATTCCGCGCGAGTAACCCAAGGGCAGCGCCCGAGCCTGGGAGGGAGCGCATGCGCCCTCCCGCGGGGAGGGTCGGGCGCTGCCCGGCCGCACACGTCCGGGCGAGACATCTCAATCTGGCCAGTCCTTCGCCACGCTGAGCTGCGGACGGTCCCTGCCCCTTTGCAATCGGCAGGCATTTACCCCTCGCCCGGCACGCTCACCACACCACCGCCGACACAGGCGCGCACGCCAGTGGTGCCGGGACAGGAGGTCGGCATGCCCCGCGCCACCCGCACCGCCAGATGGGCAAAGGCCTGGGCCTCCAGCATATCGCCATCAAGGCCAACGTCCTCGACCGGTTTGACCGGGCAATCGAGCGAGACCCGCAGCATCTCCATCAGCACCGGGTTCTGCCGCCCGCCACCAGTGACCAGCACCATCTCGGGCGGCTCAGGGCAATGCTCCATCCCCTGCGCCACGGCGGCGGCACACATGGCGGTCAGCGTCGCTGCGGCATCCGCATCGCTCAGCTCCCCGACCAGCTCTACCATTTCGGAGAAATCGTTCCGATCCAGTGACTTCGGCGGCATCTTTGCAAAGAACCCCTCAGCCAGGAACAACTCCAGCGCACCCTCTTCGACCTGCCCCTTGCGGGCAATCGCGCCATCCTTGTCAAACGGCAACCCCAGCCGCGCCTGCAGCAGATCGTTGAGCGGTGCATTGGCTGGCCCGGTGTCAAAGGCCAAGAGCGCGCCGGGATCTTCGGGCCGCTCGAACCGCGGGTCCACATAGGTAAGGTTGCCAACCCCGCCGAGGTTCAGAAAGCATAGCGGGCGCGTCGCGCCGATGTATTTGGCGCAGGCAAAGTGGAAGAATGGCGCCAGCGGCGCGCCCTCACCGCCAAGGGCCACGTCATCAGAACGGAAATCCCAGACCACGGGCCGTCCCAACGCCTCGGCCAGGGCCGCGCCATCGCCCACCTGCAGCGTGCCCTGTCTGCGCGGCGCATGGGCCAGGGTCTGACCGTGAAAGCCGATGATCTGCGCGGCGGGAAACCCGGACAAAAGCTCGGCATGGACCTGATCGGTCAGAACGCCTGCGGCCTCAACCTCTGGCCCTGACCAATGGCCGAGCCCCGCACGCAGCACTGCGCGCTCCGCCTCGCTATAGGGGCGGTAACCACTGTCGCCAAAAGCAAAGATCCGCTCTCCGTCGGTCTCGACCAGCGCCGCATCAACGCCATCCAGCGAGGTGCCACTCATGGCGCCAAGCGCGATCACCCTACCGGTTTTTGCAATCGCTCGTGTCATTTCCCTGCCCTTCAGCCAGATCAACCGGGCCCGCCTGCCTGCAGACTGCCCAACGCGCATGGATTTTCTGCGCAAAAGCAGGTTCCATGTGCCCCTTTTGCGTTTTATACACCACGTCGCAATAGACAAGCCGAGGCATGCCATGACCTATCATCCCAAATCGGATTTCATCACCGTGATGATGGAGCGCGGGTTTCTCGCCGACTGTACGGACTATCAAGGTCTGGACGAGGCGCTGATGACCCCTGGCCAGTCCGGCTATATCGGCTTTGACGCCACCGCGAAATCGCTGCACGTGGGATCCCTGATCCAGATCATGATGCTGCGCTGGCTGCAAAAGACCGGCCACAAGCCGATCACCCTGATGGGCGGCGGCACCACCAAGGTGGGCGACCCGTCGTTCCGTGCCGATGAACGCCCGTTGCTGACGCCCGAACAGATCGACGACAATATCGCCGGAATCAAAAAGGTGTTTTCGGCCTATGTCGATTATGGCGACGGCCCGAATGGCGCCATGATGATCAACAACGACGAATGGCTGAGCGATCTCAACTACCTTGAGTTCCTGCGCGACATCGGGCGGCATTTCTCGGTCAACCGGATGCTGTCCTTTGAAAGCGTGAAATCGCGGCTGGACCGGGAACAATCGCTCAGCTTCCTCGAATTCAACTACATGATCCTGCAGGCCTATGACTTCCTGGAGCTGAACCGCCGCTATGGCTGCATCCTGCAGATGGGCGGCTCGGACCAGTGGGGCAATATCGTCAACGGGATCGACCTGACCCGCCGGGTGCTGGATCACGAGATCTACGGTCTGACCTCGCCGCTGCTGACCACCTCGGACGGCAAGAAGATGGGCAAGTCGCAGAACGGCGCGGTCTGGCTGAACCCGGATATGCTCTCCCCGTATGAGTTCTGGCAGTTCTGGCGCAACACCACGGACGCCGACGTGGGCCGGTTCCTGAAACTTTATACCGAGATGCCGCTGGACGAATGCGAGCGTCTGGGCGCGCTGGCCGGGTCCGAGATCAACGAGGCCAAGGTGATCCTCGCCAATGAGGTGACCACCCTGCTGCACGGCGCCGACGCGGCCGCCGCTGCCGAGGCCACCGCACGCGAGGTGTTCGAGAAAGGCGGCGTCGGGGACGATCTGCCGACGCTGACCCTAACCCCTGCCGATCTAGGCGACGGAATTTCGATCGTGCAGTTGATCGTGAAATCGGGCCTGGCGAAATCCGGCAAGGAGGCCAAGCGGCTGATCTCCGAGAATGGCGCGCGCATCGACGATGCCCCGCTGAGCGATGCAGGCCTGATGATCGACGCGGGCGCACTGGCCTCTCCGATCAAGCTGAGCGCGGGCAAGAAACGCCACGCGCTGGTGCAGTTGGCGGACTAAGCGCCACTGGCTATGTGATGAAGAACGTTAAAGAGGCAGGGCTTCCTGCCTCTTTTTTGTTGCTGCCTGCGCTGCTTTGCCTGCCGTGTCGGCCCTTCTCCTCCCACGGGAGTGGGAGTGCCCCGTTATTGAGCGCAGAGCACACCGCACCCGGCGGCAGGGCTAGAAGAACAGAAACTCCGCCAGCGTCAGCAGGATGAAGACCGGAACCGACAGGCCCGTCGCCACAAGAAGGGCTGCGGTCTTGGTGATCCGGGGGCTGGGGGCGCATAGGCCCAGAACTTGGGACTGTTTTTTCATGCGCCCCATTAACCCTGAATTAGGTTTCCACTCGGTAAACATATAGGCATGTTTGATTTCATTCCTGCCGAAACGGCCCAGACCTCGATCCAGCCCGGACGGCACAACACCTTGCCCCAATCCGAAGAATTTCTGCGCGCGCTGCGGGCGACCGGGCAGGATCCGTTGGTCCTGGAGCGGATGAACAATACCACCGTCCTGCGGCAACGGTTCTGGGGCCGCATCGACGTCGCCATGGTCAACCGGGCCACGGTGCACAAACCCCTGCGCCTGCTGGAAATGCTGCAAGAAGAAGGCCTGCGCCGCACGCCGGTGATCCTGTCACCGGAAACCCCCACACCCGAACTGGCCCGCCACGGCGCGGTGCCTCTGATGGGCCCCGCCAGCGTCGCCCGGCTGAATCTGGCGCCCTGCCCCGATGCCCGCCGCGCCGCACTTCATCAGAAATGGCGCAACCGGCTGAGACACGGTGAATCTCAATCCCTGCGCCTGACGCGGCAGAACATGCCGGTGGATCCGACCCACTGGCTGTTTGCGGCCGATCAGGCAAAGCAAACCGAACGCGGCTATCGCAGCTGGCCCGTTGGCCTGACGCTGGCCTATGCGCAGGCCAACCCAGGCACGGCGAAACTTTTTCAGGCCTTCGAGGGCAAAGAGCCTGTGGCGGCGATTCTGGTGCTGCGGCACGGGCAGCATGCGACCTACCACCTGTCCCACAGCAGCGACCGCGGCAAACAGCTGTCGGCCCATAACTTGTTGATGTGGGAAGCGATGAGCTGGCTCTCGGCCCAGGGCTGCAAAACGCTGGATCTTGGCGTTATCAACACCGAAGACGCGCCTGGCCTCGCCCGGTTCAAACTTGGCACCGGCGCCGACCTGCACCGTCTTGGTGGCACCTGGATTTTCTGGCCGCCGATGGGTCGCCTGCTGGCGCCACTGGCGCGGCTGGACCGGCGCATGATGACGGCGGGTACCGCTGGACAGATCTGATCCCCCATGTTTATTTGAACACATGTTCAGATACTGGGAGGACCCCTGCTCATGAAACTTGACCAGACATGCGCGGTAATCACCGGCGGCGCATCCGGCCTTGGCGAGGCGACTGCCCGCCATTTTGCAGAAGGCGGTGCCAAGGTTACCATTCTTGACCGCGACGCCGAGCGCGGCGAGAAGGTGGCGGCCGAGATTGGCGGCTTTTTCGTTCAGACCGATGTCACCGACGAAGACTCGGTTGCCGCAGCGATTGCCTTTGCTTCCGAGAAGATGGGCCGGATCTCCGCCTGCGTGAACTGTGCCGGCATCGCCTATGGTATCAAGACCGTCGGCAAAGACGGCGCACATCCGCTGGATGCCTACAAGCGCACCATCGACATCAACCTCGTCGGCACCTTCAACGTGGCACGGCTGGCGGCGGTAGAGATCGCCAAGAACGACCCCGAGCCCGATGGCGCCCGTGGCGTGATCATTAACACCGCGTCCATCGCCGCCTTTGACGGCCAGAAAGGCCAGGTAGCTTATTCCGCTTCCAAGGGCGGTGTCGTCGGCATGTGCCTGCCGATGGCGCGGGATCTGGCGTCCTCGGGCATCCGGGTAATGACCATCGCACCGGGCATCTTCATGACGCCGATGCTGGCCGGTCTGCCCGAAGAAGTGCAACAGCAACTGGCCGCCGATGTGCCGAACCCACCGCGCCTTGGCGATCCGGCGGAATACGGCCGCCTCGCAGGCTTCATCGTCGAGATGGGATACCTCAATGGCGAAGTGATCCGCATCGACGGCGCCCTGCGCATGCGTTAAAATAGAGGATTAACAATACTTTAATCCAAAATATTAAAGGGGCGCCGTATCAGGCGCCCCTTTTCTTGTGGCAGTCTAATTACCGCATCTTTAAATGAATAGTTAACGATAAGATGCTGACTTTATACAATGTTTCGCGCACGAAACAAATCCGCTCAGGCATCGCCCGCCTTTTCCTCCAGCTCCAGCCACTCTTCCTCTGCTGCAGCCAGTTTTTCCTGGCGCTCTACAAGGGCTTCGGTGGCTTTCTTGAACTTCACCGGCTCACGCGTGAACAGCTCGGGATCTGCCATCAGCTGTTCCAGTTTGGCGATCTCCTGCTCCAGCCGGTCGATCTCATCCGGCAGGGCCTCAAGCCGGTGTTTTTCCTTGAAACTGAGACCTTCCTTCGGCGCCGCCTCCTGTTTCGGCTTTGGCTTGGAAGGTTTTGACTTTTCGACCTTTTCCTCCGCCTCTTTCGGTGCGCGTTGGGACAGGTAATCGCTCCAGCCGCCCGCATAAGCCGTGGCGCGCCCGTCGCCCTCCATGGCGATGGTGGTGGTGGCAACACGGTCCAGAAAATCCCGGTCGTGGCTGACCAGCAGCACCGTGCCGTCATAAGCGTCCAAAAGCTCCTGCAGCAGATCCAGCGTTTCCACATCGAGATCGTTGGTCGGCTCGTCCAGCACCAGAAGGTTGCTATGCCGCGCCATCAGTCGGGCCAGCAACAACCGCGCCTTTTCCCCACCTGACAGGGAGCGCACCGGCGCCCGCGCCTGCCGTTCATCGAACAGGAATTCCTTGAGGTAGCCCACCACATGTTTGGGCTGTCCCCGCACCATAACCTGATCAGCCTTGCCGGAAATCCCCAGCGCCGGATCCGTTGTCAGGTTTTCCCAGAGGCTGGCATCGGGATCGAGCTGATCGCGGGTCTGATCGAACAGGGCAATCTCCAGATTGGTGCCAAGGGTCACGCTGCCCGCGTCCGGCTCTTCCAGCCCCAGCAGCATCTTCAGCAGCGTCGTCTTGCCCGCGCCGTTGGGCCCCACAAAGGCGACGCGATCGCCGCGCTGCACCTTCAGCGAGAAGTTCGAGACGATGGTCTTATCATCAAAGGCCTTGGAAAGGCCCTCGGCTTCGATCACCTTGCGGCCTGACTTGGGTCCGGCATCCAGCGCCAGTTCGGCCGCGCCCTGGCGTTTAATCTGCGACGCGCGCTCGGCCTTCAGGTCCTGCAGCGCTCGCACCCGGCCCATGTTGCGTTTGCGCCGAGCCGAAATACCTTCGACGGCCCAGCGGCTTTCGGATTTGATCAACCGGTTCAGCTTGTGCCGCTGCTGGTCTTCTTCTTCCCAGATCTTGTCGCGCCAGGCCTCGAAGGCGTCAAATCCCTTTTCCTGACGCCGCACTTGCCCCCGGTCGACCCACAGTGTGGCGCGGGTCAGCGCGCGCAGGAAGGCCCGGTCGTGAGAGATCAGCACGTAGGCCGCGCGGGTGGATTTCAACTCCCCTTCGAGCCAGGTGATCGCCTCGATATCCAGATGGTTGGTCGGTTCATCCAGCAGCATCAGATCGGGCGCTTCGGCCATCAGCTTAGCCAGGGCCGCGCGGCGCCGTTCCCCGCCCGAGGCAGTCTCCACCGGGCGCGCGGGATCAAACTTCAACCCCTCGCCCGCGCGCTCCACCCGGTACATCTCGCCCGGCTCCAGGGCGCTGGCGGCGAAATCACCAAGCGTCGCAAACCCGGTCATCTGCGGGTCCTGCTCCATATAGCCTACCGATTTACCTGGCGGCACCACGATGCTGCCTTGATCCGGTTCGACGAGGCCCGCCATCACCTTCATCAGGGTGGATTTACCCGAGCCGTTGCGGCCCACAAGGGCAACCCGGTCACCGGGCTGCACCACGAGGTCGAGATCGGAAAACACCGGATCGCCACCAAAGGTGAGCGATATGCCGGACATCTGCAAAAGAGGAATTCGTGCCATGAAAGCCAGCTAAACCGGCCCGCCCGCGCCGTCAACGCCGACCACGGCTGGGAGCCGTGGAAATCGGCTATACCGGGGTTGCCACAGCGCGCAGCAGGCGTTTGCGCGTCTCCGGGATGGCCCCGACATCGACGCCGGTAAAGACATGCAGCGTATTGAGCTCCTCATCCACGACCGCGTGATCGCTGACCCAGCCGCCCATCAACAGATAGGTCCGCAACAAAGGCGGCATATGGCGCAGGGCCACCTTCTGGTCCGGTATGCGCGTCGGCAGGTGGTCAAACCGCACCACTTGCGGCGCCTTGATCACAGGCTGCCACATGCCGGGCGCCAGATGGCGCTGCCGCAGCATTGCAAAACTGTCGAGGTAGGGCGCCGCCTCCGTGCCCGCAAAGGAACTGCACCCGAACAGCATCCGGATATCTTCGGCGTCCACCAGGGCGGTGATCGCCCCCCAGGCGATGCGCAAGATGTCTGCATCCGCGGCGCCTTCCCGAATGCAGAACCGCCCGATCTCGGCCATGCGGCCCTCATAGGAACTGAGCCGGGACAGGTCATAGTATTGGGCTGCATAGCTTTGGGGAATGTCCTGACCGTTCTCCAGCGTCAGCATCCGGAAACACCCAATCAGTGCCCTGGTGTCCCGCTCTTCGATCAGTATGTGGCGGCAGCGGGAATCATAGGGATCACGATCCGGCTTTACAGTACCAAAGCATTGGCTGCGCAACTCTTGCGCCGCGTGAAGATCCGCATCTGTCCCTGCGAACCGGGCCAGATAACGGCCTTTGCTGAGGAGTGTTTCCGTCAGGAGCGTTGCAGACTGCGCCATTGCCGATCCCCCATGTGGCCGCCAGACCTCTCATCCGGCACCCCATCTGCGTTTCCATAGGGCGCAGTCAGACTAGCGTCCCCTGATCACAACCGCACGACAGATACCCCAACCCATGGCCATACCTGCTTACTGGTCGAGGATTGCATCCGGGGAGAAGTTGCCCAGGTTGCCGATCAACTGACGCAGGAAGGTTTTGTCCTCGATGCTGGAGGATGTGACGCGGCGCTGCAGCGGGATCACCCGGCCATCCTCAAGCCCGAAACGCTGAATGCCACTCACCACGCCACGGTTGTCAAAGTTGACCGCGACCAATTCGCGGGACACCGGTTTCGGCTCCGCAGCGCCGAAATGGCGCATCCGGGTGGACACATAGTAGTAGCCGCTTTCGTTCAGCACGCCGGAAGACGAAGGAATACCGATGCTCTCCGCAACCGAGTCTCGGCTGTCCACGCCGACGACCACTTCTGCCAGATCTTCCTCGGTTGGCACATAGCCGTGCTTGCGATAGCTGGCCGCGCAGGCGGTCAAGGATCCGCACAGCAGCAGTGTCGCCGCCAGCTTTGCCGCTGATTTCAGCTTGATTGACTGTGCACCCATGATGCCCCCCGAAAGACTGCCGCGACCCCGGCTTGATTACGCCGCCCATCCCGATTACCTAATGCAGCCTTCTGGTTCAAGAAACGAAAGTTTGCAAAATGGCTGACAGCACTGCTTTCCGGGTCGCGGATCTGCCGCAGAACGCCCCGACGCCCTTTGATATCCGCCCCGATGCCGATGCCCTGGCTGCCCTGGCGCGGGATCTGGAGGTCAACAGCCTGCGCAAGCTGCGGTTCGAAGGCGAGATCCGCGCCAGCGGGCGCCGGGACTGGGTGCTGACCGCCATCCTAGGCGCCACGGTGGTGCAGGACTGCGTGGTCACGCTGGATCCGGTCACCACCCGGATCGACCAGAAGGTGCGGCGACAGTACATGGCATCCTACGAGGAACCGGAAGACGCCGAAGCCGAAATGACCGAGGATGAGACCATCGAACCGCTGGGCAGCAGCATCGATCCCTATGAAGTAATGATTGAGGCACTGACCCTGGCGATTCCCGCTTACCCGCGCAAAGAAGGCCAGGAACTGGGCGAAGCAGTGTTCGCTGAACCGGGTGTTAAACCCATGCGCGACGAAGATACCCGCCCCTTTGCCGCCCTTTCGGCTCTCAAGGAACAGTTGAAAGGCGACGACTGACGGTAAATGAGGCGGAAAAATACCGTATGGTGAACTTCCTGCTGGTACTGACGCCCCGCCTGCCCTAAAAAACCGCTTGCGCCGCAGAGGATTCGCAGTATTTTCGCGCGCTCATCGGAATTTTTGGTTGGACATCGGAGAGGCTGCGGCCTACACGCACGTCACACCGATCACGACAAAACAATGAAATCGCGCGGCGGGGATGGCCCCAAGGCGCCAAGCAGACAAAGGTTGAGACATGGCCGTCCAACAGAACAAAGTATCCAAATCGCGCCGCAACAACCGTCGCGCGCACGATGCCCTGGTTGCTGCAAACCCGAACGAATGCTCCAGCTGCGGCGAACTGAAGCGTCCGCACCACGTGTGCCCGTCCTGCGGCCACTACGACGATAAAGAAATCGTTGCAGCGAACGACGAAATCGACATGGATGAGGACGCGGCGTAAGCCCTCCTTTGATCACATAACGCCAGGCAGGCTTTACCTATGACGGGCAAACCCGATCAATCCAAAGCGCAGACTGGTAAAATTGTGATTTCTGTCGATGCCATGGGCGGAGATGCCGGCCCTGCCGTAGTGGTGGCCGGTATCGCGAAATCCGCCGAGAAGAACCCGAATATCGGATTCATTCTACATGGCCCCGAAGACGAATTGGCACCCTTGGTTGCCAAACGGCGCATCCTGGCGGATCGCGTCGTTATTCGTCATGTCGACAGCGTTGTCACCATGGACGACAAGCCCAGCCAGGTCATGCGCAATGGCAAGGGCACCTCGATGTGGTCCGCATTGGACGCCGTGAAGAACGGCGAAGCCGCCGGGGTCGTCTCCTGCGGCAATACCGGCGCGCTGATGGCGCTCAGCATGCTGCGCCTGCGCAAGGTGCCGGGCGTCAACCGCCCCGCGATTGCGATTCTCTGGCCATCACGCAACCCGCAGGGGTTCAACGTGATGCTGGATGTGGGCGCCGATGTGCGCGCCGACGCGCAGGATCTGCTGCAATACGCGCTGATGGGCACCTCCTATACTCGTAATTCCATGGACATTGCCCGTCCCCGGGTTGGCCTGCTCAACGTCGGCACCGAGGAACACAAGGGCCGCGCCGAGCTGAAAGAAGCCCATGCGCTGATCGCTGAAAATGCCGGAATCGCCGATTATGAATTTGTCGGCTTTGTCGAAGGCAGCGATATCCCCGGCAATGTGGCAGATGTCATCGTCACCGACGGCTTTACCGGAAATGTGGCGATCAAGACCGGTGAAGGCACCGCCAGCCTGGTGCGCTCGGCCCTGCGCGAGGCCTTTGAATATTCCTTCCTGTCCAAGATCGCGGCGCTGCTGGCCTATACCTCTCTGTCGCGGCTGGCAAAACGGATCGATCCGCGGCGCGCCAATGGCGGCGTGTTTCTGGGCCTAAACGGCACCGTGGTAAAATCCCACGGCGGCGCCGATGCCACCGGGGTATCGGCCGCAGTAAAACTGGCCTTCCGTCTGGCCGAGCAGGGTTTTGCCGAAAAACTGGCCGCGCGGGTTGCATCCGCCGTGGAGCTTACCCAAGATGCCGCAGGCTCCGACGACGACGACCGGATCTCAACAAAATAAGACCAAGAAGGCAGTCACAGAATGACGCGACGTGCAGTAGTTGTAGGCACCGGCCATTATCTCCCTAAACGCGTGGTCGAAAACGCGGAATTCGAAGCCACCCTGGACACCACGGACGAATGGATTCGCTCCCGCTCCGGGATTGAACGCCGCCATTTCGCCGAAGAGGGCGAAACCACCTCCTCGATGGCAACCGCAGCGGCCAAGGCCGCGCTCTCCGATGCCGGTCTTGTGGCTGACGATATCGACGCGATCATCGTGGCCACCTCGACTGCCGATCTGACCTTCCCTTCGGCGGCCACCATGGTGCAGGCGCAGCTGGAAATGACCCGCGGCTTTGCCTTTGACGTGCAGGCGGTCTGCGCCGGCTTCGTCTATGCGCTCTGCAACGCAAACGCATTGATCGCCTCCGGTCAGGCTGACCGGGTTATGGTGATTGGCGCCGAAACCTTCTCACGCATCATGGACTGGACCGACCGGTCGACCTGCGTGCTCTTCGGTGATGGCGCCGGCGCGCTGATTCTGGAGGCACAGACCGGCACGGGCACCAGCGATGACCGCGGGATTCTGGCCACCGATCTGAATTCTGACGGGCGCTACAAGGATTTGCTTTATGTAGACGGCGGTGTTTCCACCCAGTCGACCGGCCATCTGCGCATGCAGGGCAACCAGGTTTTCCGCCATGCCGTGGAGAAACTGGCCAAGACCGCAACCACAGCACTGGAACGCGCGGGCCTTGGCGCCGAAGACGTCGACTGGATCGTGCCGCATCAGGCCAATATCCGCATCATTCAGGGCACCGCCAAGAAGATGGGCCTCAGCCTCGATAACGTTGTGGTGACCGTTCAGGACCACGGCAACACCTCTGCTGCGTCGATTCCACTGGCCCTGTCGGTCGGCAAGAAACGCGGCCAGATCAAGCCCGGCGACCTGATCGTCACCGAGGCGATCGGCGGCGGATTGGCCTGGGGCGCGGTCGTGCTGCGCTGGTAGCACGGGCCAGCGCAATCTCGCAGCGCGCAATTCATTGATATTGACAGTGAAATTCCCCACCCCCTATGCTTGAGCAAACAACGGGGACTGGTATGAGCGAAAAAACTCTGACGCGAATGGATCTGAGCGAGGCCGTTTTCCGCGAGGTTGGCCTCTCCCGCAACGAAAGCGCGCAACTGGTTGAAAGCATGCTGCAGCACATGTCAGACGCCCTTGTCCGCGGGGAGCAGGTGAAAATCTCTTCTTTCGGCACCTTTAGCGTCCGGGACAAGACGGCACGTGTGGGGCGCAATCCCAAAACCGGTGAAGAGGTTCCGATTCAGCCACGCCGTGTGCTGACCTTCCGGCCCTCCCATCTGATGAAAGACCGAGTCGCTGACGGCAACCGCAGCTGAAGACGGCTGCCCCGACCGGTCCAGAACCAACGGAATCAATACCCATGTCCAAATCACCAGACGCCTTCCGCACCATCAGCGAAGTGGCGGAATGGCTGGGGGTGCAAGCGCATGTCCTGCGCTTCTGGGAAAGCAAATTCACCCAGGTAAAACCGGTCAAGCGAGCCGGTGGGCGCAGATACTATCGCCCTGCGGACATGCTGCTTCTGGGTGGCATTCGCAAGCTGCTGCATGACGATGGCATGTCCATCAAGGAAGTTCAGGCAATTCTGCGCGACCTTGGCATTACCCATGTCTCCGAGATGTCCCATAGCCTTGATACGGCCTCCCCCGGAGAACCGGACGGAACCGGATCCGGCGGTGGGTTCGCCCAGAGCAATGCAGCCACAGAATCTGCCGCAGCGCATCCCGGCGCTGGCGCAACGCCAGGGGACAGCGTCGAGGGCGCCCCCGAGATCACGAGCGAAAGCGCAGGAGCGGAAGAAGACTCGCCGCGCCCCGCCAGCCATCTGCCGTTTTTCGAACAGGAACAATTTGATCCCTTTGCCGAGGTCGCTGACGAAAGCCAGGCGGGCGCCCAGCCCAGTGCATCGCAAGCTGAGAGCATTCCAGAGACCATCTCGGAGCTGGATCAGGATGAGGCGCCACTGGTGCAGGCGGAGGCCGACGATGCCCTGTCCGAGGCCCCCAATGCGCAGCCCGACACATCGGCGGATCAACCTATTGCCTCTGACCTGTCGCAAGAGCTTCCCCCGCCACAAGACGACCTGAGCGGCGAAGAAAGCCTGCCTTTCGACGAGGTGCAGCCCGTCTCCACAGAGCCGGAACCTGCACAGATCATGATGGACCTTGGCGGCCACGACGCCCCTGCCCCGGAATGCGAGGCAGACCCGGTGATCGAGGAAACCGCCGCGCCGGAGGCATCCGCCGAACCGGCCCCCTTCACAGGCGAGTCGGACAGCACCGCGGATGACACCGACAGCGAGGTCCAGTCGGCGCCGAATGCGGATGCAGAAGCGCTTGTGCCAACCGAAGATCAGGCGGAGCCTCCCTTGGAGGTCAGCTTTGCACCGGACGAGACCGTGCCGCCGACCGCGCCGATTGACCCTGCTGTACCGCTCACCAGCCACCTCGACGCTCCCACGCCCTTGGGTGAGAGCGAGCCCGCCGAATTGGGCGATGCCCACGCCGACCTGATGGCCGAGGAAGCGCCGACTGAGGCTATGGCTACGGAGCATGACGAGCCTGAACCCGCATCCGAGCAAGCCCCTGTCGAAGCCATCCGATCTGAGGAACTCTCAGAGCAACTGGGCGAGGAACTGGCCGAATCCGACGCAGATACAGCCCTGCAGGATGCCATGGATGCAGATGCACCGCGGGAAGGATTTGCCCCTCCAGGCCTGCCGGACGATGCGGAGCAGGACGCGGCAACCGATGTACCCGAAGCAGGCTTCCCCCCGACCGGGGATCTCCCGATGGAGGAATCCAAGCCGCGAATCATTTCCGTGCCCGACGAAAATCTGGCCGCCCAGGTCAGCCTGCGTCCCGGTGTTCTGGCCCTGTTGTCGCAGACAACGGAACTGCGGCCCGAAGTGCGCGCCGAAGTTGCCGAATGCGCCGCCGAGCTGCGCCAATGGCTGGAAGCACATTAATTTTCCAAAGCAGCGGAAAAACTTGGCAATGCCTCTTGCCCCCGCCGGGAAAAACGGTAGAAAGCGCTTCAACGGGCTATGGCGCAGCCTGGTAGCGCGTCCGTCTGGGGGACGGAAGGTCGCAGGTTCGAGTCCTGCTAGCCCGACCATACAAAACGCCTGGGTGTTTGCGCACCCAGGCGTTTTGTGTATGTGTAGCCTGGGGTTACGGATCGGGACCATCATCTGGGTCGTCTTGAACAGCAGCCCGACCGGGCGAATGCCCGGCCAGACGGGAGAAAGACAATGACAGGCGTTTTACCCAGCCAGACACTGGAAACCATGCTGCAGCAGGGCGAGATCACCCTGTCCGAGCCTTTGATCGACGGGCAAATCCAGCCTGCCAGTCTGGATCTGCGGCTGGGCCATGTGGCTTACCGCGTGCGCGCCTCCTTCCTCTCCGGACACGGCAACACGGTCGCTGATCGCCTCTCTGAATTTGAAATGCACCGCATTGATCTGGATGGCGGCGCTGTTCTGGAAAAGGGCTGCGTCTACGTGGTGCCGCTCCTCGAAGGGCTGGCCCTGCCGCAGGACGTCTCCGCCGTGGCCAATGCCAAAAGCTCAACCGGGCGGCTGGACCTGCTCACGCGCACCATCACCGATGGCGGCGAGGAATTCGACCGCATCAAGCCGGGTTACACCGGGCCGCTTTACGCCGAGATCTGCCCGCGTTCCTTCTCCGTGCTGGTGCGCCCCGGCATGCGGCTCAATCAGATCCGCTTCCGCACCGGTCAGGCGGTGCTGAGCGATCAGGAACTCAGCGCGCTGCACGCAGAAAGCCCGCTGGTGGATGGCGAGGCGGTGATCGAGGATGGCTTGGGCTTTTCCGTAGACCTGCAACTGCCAGGTACCGATCTAGTGGGCTACCGGGCCAAACCGCATACCGGGGTGATCGATCTGGACCGGATCGGCGAATACGATCCGCAGGATTACTGGGAAGAGGTGCGCACCACCAAGGGCCGCATCATTCTGGATCCCGGCGCCTTTTACATTCTTGTCAGCCGCGAGGCCGTGCATATCCCGCCGGCCTATGCCGCCGAAATGGCGCCATATCTGGCCATGGTCGGGGAATTCCGGGTGCATTACGCGGGCTTTTTCGATCCCGGCTTCGGTCACGCTTCAGTGGGCGGAGCTGGATCGCGTGGCGTGCTTGAGGTGCGCTGCCACGAAGCGCCTTTCGTGCTGGAACACGGGCAAGTCGTCGGTCGATTGGTCTATGAACGTATGGCTGAGGTGCCGCAGCAGCTTTATGGCGCGGGCATAGCCTCCAACTATCAGGGACAGGGACTGAAACTGTCCAAGCACTTCAAACAGCCGCAATCTAGCTGACGCCGGAAGCGCCCCCAGGCGGAAAAGCTCAGCGGTTGTCCCGCTGGGCGCGCCGCGCACGCCGCTCCTGCCGCATCTCGCGGATCCTTTCGCGTTCAGCGCGTTCTTCCGCCTCTGCCGGTGTCTCGGGTCGGTTTTCCGCCTGCCCGCCCCGCCCGCGTTTTCCACTGCGCCCCGACAGCGCGTTGAGCCCCGCATCCACGCCAGAGTTGACGGCCCGCCCGACAAGGCGGCGCATGATCATGTTGAGAATGGATTCGACGTTCATCATTAGGCTCCGGTTCCGTTCACATGCCATTGTGACATCGGAATGGGACGATTTATTGGCAGGCTGCCCCCGCACACGAAATCGTCAGCTTTCGAACAGCTCTGGCTGCTCCTCGGGATCCTCGTCCCCGTCGTCACCGCCCTGCCCCGTCGGGAAGCTGCCCGGCGGCGGGCGGCTTTCCAGCAGCCCGGCAGAGCGCAGTTCCTTCAACCCCGGCAGGTCGCGGGCGCTTTCCAGGCCGAAGTGATCCAGGAACACCGGTGTCACCACGAATGTCACCGGGCGGCCCGGCGTCATACGGCGGCGACCAAGGCGGATCCACTCCATTTCCAAAAGCTGATCAATGGTGCCCCGGGACACCGATACGCCGCGGATCTCTTCGATCTCGGCCCGCGTCACAGGCTGATGATAGGCGATGATGGCCAGGGTTTCGATTGCCGCCCGGCTCAGCTTGCGGGTCTCGACGATTTCCTTCTGCATCAGGAAGCCAAGGTCCGGCGCCGTGCGGATTGCCCAGGCATCGCCCACGCGCACCACCCTGACACCGCGCCCCTCGTAGCGTTTGCGCAGGTATTCCAGCGCCTCGCCAGGATTGCAGCCATGCGGCATGCGGGCCTCCAGATCACGGAGGGTGACAGGCTCGGTACTGGCGAACAGCACCGCCTCGACCATGCGCTCCTGCTCAGCCATGGGCGGGGCATCGAACAGGCTGTCCGACTCCTGCTGCGCCTTGTCCGGCTCCTGGTTGCTGAAATCTTCCATCAGGTATTCCCGTTCAGGTGGCGCAACTGGATCGGCGCAAAGGTCTCGTTCTGGCGGATTTCCAGCTGGCCTTCCTTGACCAGCTGCAGCGAGGCGGCAAAGGTCGCCGCCGTGGCCGAGCGCCGTTTCACGGGATCACTGTGCCAGCCATCCGGCAGGTAGCTCAGCATATCGGTCCAGCTGCCGGTAAAACCAATGAGGCCGCGCATCCGCTCCAACGCCTCCTCCATGGTGAAGACCGAATCCCGGTCCATCACGAAGGGGCGAAAATCGTCGCGGGTGCGGATCCGGGCATAGCCCTGCATCAGGTCGAGAAGGTTGGCGCTATAGGTCACGGTGCGGATACGTTCGACCGTTTCGCTTTGCCCACGGGCAAAGAAATCCCGCCCCAGCTGGTCCCGCCCCATCAGCCGCGCCGCCGCATCGCGCATGGCCTGAAGCCGCTCCAGCTGGAATGCCAGATGCGCCGCCAGTTCCTCCCCCGAGGGGCCTTCTTCTTCGGGGTCGGCGGGTAGCAACAGCCGCGATTTCAGGAAGGCCAGCCAGGCCGCCATCACCAGATAATCAGCCGCCAGTTCGATCCGCAGCTCCTTGGCGCGTTCCACGAAACTGAGGTATTGCCGGGCCAGTTCCAGAACCGAAATACGCCGCAAATCGACCTTCTGGGTGCGCGACAGAGTCAGCAACAGGTCGAGCGGCCCCTCATAGCCGTCGACATCGACAATCAGCGCCTCAGCCGCCAGCCGGTCCTCGACCGAGGGCTGAACTTCTTCCGGAAAAAGTGACTCTTCAGACATAAACCTTTCCGCCCATCAGGGCAGCAAGTTCGGCCTCGGCAGCCTCTATGTCAAGCGCAGCGGGGGTTTTGCGCGCCGCGATGGCCCGCAGGGCGCGGTTTTGCCCCACCTCATCCAGGGTTCCGGCAGCCTCTGCCACCTGCGTACGCACGGCAAGATCGGCATTGCACAGCAGAACGATATCGCAGCCCGCCGCGCGGGACTGCCCGGCGATATCTGCCGGTGCCCCCTGCAGGGCCTTCATCGAGATATCGTCGGTCATGATCAGCCCGTCAAAGCCTATGTCCTTGCGGATCCGTTCCATCACCGGGGGCGACAGGGTCGCGGGGCGCGGATCAAGCGCGTCAAAGACGATATGCGCCGTCATTGCCATCGGGAGGTCATTCAGCGCCCGGAAGGCCGCGAAATCCGTAGCCTCCAAATCGGCAGCGGATGCGGCCACATGCGGAAGGTCCAGATGGCTGTCCGCCACCGCGCGGCCATGGCCGGGAATATGTTTCAGAACCGGCACCACGCCGCCATCAAGATGCGCCTCGGACACCGCGCGAGCCAGTGCGGTCACATCCGGCAAAGCCTCGCCATAGCAGCGATTGCGCAGAAACGGGTGAGTGTCGGCAGAGGCGATATCTGCAATCGGGGCGCAGTTGCTGTCGATGCCAAGCGCGTGCAACTCATGCGCAATCAGGCGATAGCGCAGATACATGGCCCGTTCGGCGCCGTCACCAGCCTGAACCGCGTGTTCCATCGGCGGCAGCCAGTCGCGCCCCAGTGGCGGGCGCAGGCGCTGCACCCGGCCACCTTCCTGATCGATGGTGATCAGGCAATCGCGGCCCACGGAGTCGCGAAGCTCTCCGCAGAGGGCACGGACCTGATCTGCAGAGCTGATATTGCGGGCAAACAGGATAAAGCCAAAAGGATCCGCATCGCGGAACAGGGCCTTTTCATTCTGGGTGAGACGCAGCCCCTCTGCATCCAGAATGGTCGCGCCAAATCCTGTCATCGGGTGGTCACAGGGATGCAGTCGGCATTGCCTGCCACCAGTGCAGAACAGAACCGGCGGGCATCGGACAGCCCGTCAAAGCCCATGGCCCGCAGACGGTAGAAGGTGCGGCCACCGCTTTCGGCGCGCTGGATCACCCGTTTCTTGTCGGCAAGGTAGTCGTCGAACTGCGCATAGATCCGGTCCCATTCGGAGCGGGCGACCTCTGCGCTTTCATAGGCGCCAAGCTGTGCCAGGCGCGTACCTGCGGGCAGGCTGTCGGCAGAAACCTCGATCGCGACAGCAGAGCTGGGAGTTGCGGCCGGGGCAGCTGCGGGGGTGAACCGCGCAGGCCGCAGGTTCGGGCGCAGCGAAACCTTGACGCCCGGCGCTTTCAACAGCGCGGCAGAGGGTTGCGGCGCGGATGAAACAGCGGCGATTTCAACCGGCTTCAGGGGCTGCGGCTGTACGATCTCGGGGGCCGCGACAGAGGCATTGGAAACTTGCTCCGGCGCTGCATCCGGTGTCTCTGCACCAAGAGGCGTTACCCCATCGGTAAGTTCAGCCACCAGGGCGTTGATGTCACCGCTTTGATAGGCGGCCAGAGACTGATCGGAAACTGCGGGCGCCTCGCGGTCGGCGCGGTTCTGTTCGGCCTGCTGCGCCAGTTCCGACATCGGCCGGTCGTCCTCGGTCAGCTCAATGGGTTGCGGCGCCAGCACCAGACGCTCTGCTGGATCCTCGGCAGTGCCGGTTGCGGCCACGGCGTTCACTGCCAGCCCCTGATGGTCTGCCGGACGGCCGCCGGGGTTTTCCGGCTGCACGCGCATCGGCCCTTCGACCGCGCGCACCACAGGCACGCCGCTGACATCGCGCATCACCAGCTTGTAGCCCCAGACGCCGATCCCGACGACCAGCGCCAATGAAGCGACCGCACCGAGCATTCCGGCCATCCGGCCAAATCCTGCCCGCCCGGCAGCCGCAGCATCCTCGGCGTAGCCGTAATCATCGGCCATATAGGCATCTGCCTCATAGCCGGTCCCATCGGCCTGCGCCGGATCAAAGCCACCAAAACCCTGCGGTGCATAGGGCGCGGCAGGGGCTGCGGTGGCTTGGGGTGGAACAAAACTCTGCTGTGCCTGCGGCTGGACCGACGGGTCATAGGCACCGAACTGCTGCTGTCGCTGATACTGAACACCACCGGCAGAATCGCCATCTGCGACTCCGCTCTGGTCATAGGCCGGGCGCGTGCCCGCCTGCGTAAAATACGCCATTATCCGCCTCACTGCCCGTTTCATGCGCCACATCACCTGCGCCGCATTTTCGGGTCTCTTGAACTGCCTCGTTCCGGCGGTCTGTGCGTATTTTTATCGCATCTCTTCCGCCGGGGTCACGCCAAGAATACCAAGACCAGCGGAAATGACAATGGAAACGGCCCGTGCAAGTGCCAAATTGGCATGTGTTGCCGATTGGCTGCTCTCGTTAACAAATCGTAAACTTTTGTCGCTTTTGCCGAGATGGTACAGGCCGTGCAGATCCGAAGCCAGATCGTAGAGGTAGAAGGCTACGCGGTGTGGCTCGTTGCTGCGGGCAGCAATTTCCACCAGGCGCGGCCATTCCGCCAGCTTGCGGGCCACCGACAGCTGCGCCGGAGCGGCTAGCAGCGACAGATCCGCATCGGCTAGGGCCGCATCATCAGAAGCGATTCCCGCCTCTTCCGCCTTACGCAAGGTCGAGCAGATCCGCGCATTGGCGTATTGCACGTAAAAGACCGGGTTGTCTTTGGACTGTTCCAGCGCCTTGTCGAGATCAAAGTCAAAGCCCTGATCGTTCTTGCGGGTAAGCAGCATGAAGCGGGTAACATCAGGGCCCACGGCCTCGACCACGTCGCGCAGGGTGACAAATGTCCCTGCCCGTTTGGACATCTTGAATTCCTGACCGTCCTTGAACAGCTTCACCAGCTGGCACAACTTGATATCCAGTGGCACCTTACCATCGGACAGGGCCGACACAGCGGCCTTCATGCGCTTCACATAGCCGCCGTGATCGGCGCCAAAGATGTCGATCAGTTCGTCAAAGCCACGCTCCACCTTGTCATAGTGATAGGCGATATCGGGGGCGAAATAGGTCCAGGCGCCATCGGATTTCTTGACCGGACGATCCACGTCATCGCCGTGTTCGGTGGATTTGAACAGGGTCTGCTCACGCGGCTCCCAGTCTTCCGGCTTCTTGCCTTTCGGCGGCTCCAGCACGCCTTGGTAGATGAGCCCCTTGGCATCAAGACTTTCCAGCGCGGCTTCGATCTTGCCGGTGCCATAAAGCGATTTCTCGGAGAAGAAGACATCCATTTCGATGCCGAGCAGCTTCAGATCCTCGCGGATCAGATCCATCATCGCGTCGGTAGCGAAATTGCGCACTTCCTGCAGCCAGACCTCTTCGCCTTTGCCGACATAGGCATCGCCTACCTTGTCCTTCAGCGCCTGCCCGACCTCGATCAGGTAATCGCCGGGATAGGTGCCATCCTCGAATGCGACCTCCTGGCCGTGCGCCTCAAGATAGCGCAGGTAGACAGAGCGGGCGAGCACATCGACCTGACCGCCACCATCGTTGATATAATATTCGCGGGTGACGTCATAACCCGCATAGGCCAGCAGCGAGGCCAGCGCGTCGCCGAAGACGGCACCGCGCGTGTGCCCCACGTGCAGCGGGCCGGTCGGGTTTGCGGAGACATATTCCACGTTGACCCGTTTGCCCTGCCCCAGCTCGGACTTCCCATAGGCCGTGCCATCCGCCAGAACGGAACCCAGCACACCCTGCCAGACGGACGGCGCCAGACGCAGGTTCAAAAAGCCCGGACCAGCCACTTCGGCAGAGGTGATCCGATCATCCTGCGCCAGATGTGCCGCCAGTGCCTCGGCAATGTCGCGCGGCTTTTTCTTGGCTGGTTTTGCCAGCACCATGGCTGCATTGGTCGCCATATCCCCATGCGCCGGATCGCGGGGCGGCTCCACCGCCACGTTGTCGAAAGAAAGCCCCTCGGGCAGCGTGCCGTCGGCGGTCAACGCGTTCAGGCTGTCGATCACAAGCGAGCGGATATCGTTGAAGAGGTTCATATCGGGCGTCCTATTGGTTTGATCTAGCGGATACCCACGCCTGCGTCAGGGGTCAACCATCAGCGACCGCCACAAGGCCTGTCATGCCCCAATGGGCAGCGCAAACTGGTCCGCAACGCCCGAATGGCCCTCATGCGCGCCAGTCCACTGCGCTAGGCCGCAGGTTTCCCCAGGATCAGCCGGTCATGTTCCTGCAGCGCAAATCGGTCCGTCATGCCCGCAATGTAATCCGACACCAGACGCGCAAGAACGGTCTTGCTGTCCGCAGCGCGGATCTCGGCGTGCCAGCGTTCCGGCATCTGATAAGGGTTGGCCAGAAAGTAGGGAAACAACGCTTCGACCACCTGCGCCACCTCGGCGCGTTTCTTCATGACCTTCGGCGCCCGGTACATGCGCAGGAACAGGAACGCACGGATCTCCTTCAGATCCCTCCACAACCCGTCGGAAAAGGCCACTACCGGCGTGCCCAGCGCGCGCACATCTTCGACGCTTTGCACCCCGGCCTCCTGCAACAGGCCGCGGGAGGTCGCGATTACATCTTCGACCATCACGCCAAAGACGCGCCGCAGCGCCTCGTGTCGGCGCCGGTTCAGCTCAAGCCCAGGATAGCGCAGGTCCACCTCGCGATAGGCCGATCCGACGATGGGCAGATCGGCGATTTCCGCATCGCTGAACAGCTCTGCCCGCAACCCGTCGTGCAAATCGTGATTGTTATAGGCGATATCATCGGCGAGTGCCGCCACCTGCGCTTCGGCGCTGGCGTGGGTGCTGAGCTCCAGATCCATGGTGTCGTTGAATTCGGCCAGCGCCCAGGGCAGCGGGCCAGTGACCGGGCCATTATGCTTTGCGATGGCCTCCAGCGTTTCCCAGGTAAGGTTCAGCCCGTCGAAATTGGCATAGTGGCGTTCAAGGCTGGTGACGATGCGGATCGCCTGCGCATTGTGATCAAAGCCGCCATAGGGCGCCATCAGCGCATGCAGCGCATCCTCGCCCGTATGGCCAAAGGGCGTGTGCCCCAGATCATGCGCCAGCGCGACCGCCTCGGTCAGTTCCTGATTGAGCCCCAGCGCCCCGGCAATCGTCCGCGCCACCTGCCCGACCTCGATCGAATGGGTCAGCCGGGTGCGGTAGTTGTCACCTTCGTGTTCGACAAAGACCTGCGTCTTGTGCTTGAGCCTGCGAAAGGCGCTGGCGTGGATGATGCGGTCACGGTCCCGTTGAAAGGGAGAGCGGAAGTAGCTTTCTTCCTCGGCGACCAACCGGCCACGGCTCCGATTTGGCATCGTCGCAAAAGGCGCATTCATTTCTGATCTTTATCCTTCGCAAATCTTGTCGCCCGCCCAGGACTTTCTATATATGGGTTAGCACGCGGCACCACATATTTGGGAGAAAATATATGCAATTGCCCCCAAAAGTCACAGAACGCGCCTTTGCTCGCCTCGCCGAGATCGGCGCCGCCGGTCAGGGCCAGGCCCTGAGGGTTGCCGTCGAAGGGGGCGGTTGTTCCGGTTTCCAGTATGAGATCGGCCTCGACACCCCGACGCCCGAGGATCTGGTGCTCGAAGGCAGCGGTGAAAAGGTTGTGGTGGATGCGGTCTCGCTGCCGTTTCTGGAAAACGCGGTCATCGATTTCACCGAAGAGTTGATCGGTGCGCGTTTCACCATCGAGAACCCGAATGCCACCTCCAGCTGCGGCTGCGGCACCTCCTTCTCGATGTAAATCTCTTCATCTGGGCATCGCCACACTCGCGTCGGTGCCCCGATCGTTAAAGACTATTCCCACGCCTCGGAAAGATCTGGCAGGCGACGACCGGATTACGGGTCCGTGCGCATTGCAACACCTGCGCGGTGCCGGACCTGCCGCCGCGCATTGATCATCGACTTGCTCCAGACATTGCCACCCGGGGTTAGCTGATCCCAGACAAGATAAATCCCCGAGGCAGCAATCACTGCGGCGCCCATCCAGGTGCCCTGCCCCGGTAGCTCGCCAAACCCAAGGGCGCCAATCAGCACCATCCAGACGAATTGCAGGTTCATCAGCGGCGTCACCGCATAGGATGGCAACCGCCGCAACGCCGCCACCAGCAGCCAGCGCGCCCCGAACAACAGCCCGGCATAGCTCAGCGCCCAGACGACATCCGCCATTGGCATCGGCAGCCAGACAAAGGGCAGCACCGGCAGCATGACAAGGCTGAGCGCCAGATTGGGATAGAACACCTGCGCCAGCACGTTCTGCTCATGCCGACCGATATAGCGTGACAGCGTGATCGACAGCGTCCCCAGCACAGAGGCCCCCAGCGCCACCACGTGGCCCGCTGTCAGGCTGGATAGACCGCCCGGAAAGACGCAGATCACCCCACCAAAACCCGCCGCCAGTGCCAGCCAGGCGCCGGGACGCACCCGCTCGCGCAGGATCGGCGCCGACATCAGCCCGGCCAGAAGCGGCATCAGCCCGATAAAGATGAACACCTCGGCAAAAGGCAGCAGACGGAAGGCATAGAAGAAACACAAGGCCGCCGCCACCGTGGCCGCGGACCGCAGCGCCATGGCCCAGCGGCAGTCCGTGCGCAGCCCGTCCGGTAGCGACCGGGCGCCGCCGCGGATGAAGGTGGTCGCGGCGCAAAGCCCCGCAACAACGGCGCCGGACAGAGCATAAAGCTGCGCCGGGGCATAGCCGCCTGCCAACAGCTTGGTGATACCATCGGCCGAGGCGATAAACCCGGTATAAAGGACAGCGAACATCGCGCCGGTCAGGGCAACGGGCAATCCCATCACGCCCGCCCCGCCTGGCCGCTGCGCAGGAAGCCTTCGAAGAACTGCCCGAAACAGGCGCAGCTGTTTTCGGCTTGCGCCAGTACGTTTCGCTGCGCCGGATCCAGCCCTGACGCCAGCCTGTCGCGCGCCAGCGCCCAGTCCCCGCCGCGCGCCACGTCTGCCTCATACAGAGCCATGGACAGGCTGCGCAGAACCCCGGCGCCCGCTGGCGCCTTCAGGTGCGTCGCGCCTTGCGGCAGCCGGTGGTCAAAGGCCTTCCCGCCACTCAGGCCGCGCAGCCAGTTGCAGACAAAATAGCAGTGATAGTCATCGCCCCCGCCGGTAAAGCCCTGCGGTATTGCGGCGAAACCATCGGTTTGCGCGGTCAGCCAGTCCTCCCAGATCATAGACACCTCTCCCCCGGCATAGCGCAGCGCGATGCAGATCTCGGCAAGCAGATCCGCATCCTGATCGAGAAATGACACCACCCCGGCGTACTCCAGACTGCGCAGCGCTGCCTGGCTTAGCCGCGGATCCCTGCGACCGTATTCGGACAGGTAGAACACGATATGGGTGAGCTCATATCCCGCCTTTTTGTTCGGCAGCGCAAAGGTCTGCGAGTTTTCGATGAAATCATGCAGACGCTGATCCAGCCCCGGCAAGTCCAGCATGATCCCCCGGCGCGCCAGCAGCCGCCGTGCCTCGGCCCGTTGCAGGTCGGACAATTCGGCGCCCACCAGATCGCTGCCCTCAACCCAGGCAGCCATCTCTTCACCCTTGCCGCCATCCACTCCCAGATCCTCCAGATCCAGACAGATGGACAGGATGAAGCGGTAATATTGCCGGAAGAAACTCAACCGCCGCTCTGCTGTGTCGTAAAACGCCTCGAAAGGTGCAAGTGCCGCGACCGGCACCTCTGCCCCCGTGCATTCGAGAATATTCAGAAACTCGGCGTTTTCCTTTAGCCAGAACACATTCTCCCGGCTGCGCCGTTGCCGCGCAAAGGTATCGCTTAGCACAGCCACATTGCCCCCCGGGGGCCGGATACGATCTGTCGGAAAGGCAAGAACCTGTGCCATGGAGGCGAGCTCCTTTTGTGCGCTGTGCAGTGGGTGGTGGGCAGTAGAAGGATCAGTATTGCGGGCACCCCCGGATCGGATCGGCGGTGCCCCCGCTTTTAGATGATCAGGTCATGATCATCGCCCCTGTTTATGGTGCGGTTTTTATAGGGGCACCTGCCTCAGCTGCCCGAAGAAAACAGGCCGGTGACATCCCCCTGATCGGTGCGCGCCCGGGCCTGCGGCGCCGAGCCCGAGGAAAAAAGACCGGTCAGCGCGCCGCTGGACTGGCTGCCATCCGCAACCGGTGCAGAGCCCGAGCTGAACAGCGAAACCGCCTCACCGCCAAAACTATCCGCCGCACACGGCGCGGAACCGGAGCTGAACATCTCCGCACCGCCGCCTGTCATCAGGTCTGCAGAGGGCGCCGATCCGGACGAAAACATCTCGACAGCTTCGCCGCCAAACAGGCTGGCAGCAGCAGCCTCAACGGATGAAGTAGCGGCGGATTGAACGTGATTTTTCTTGAGCAAAGCAGTCATGGAAACCTCCGAGTGTTGGGCATTATCGCCACCAAAACGCTGGCACGGAGCTGGCAATTCCCAAACCGGAATCTGCAATTTCAGGTTGCTTTTTCCGCGGCAGGTACTTTAACTTTCAAATGCAAATTACCGTTTAATTACAGGTATTTAAAACCATACACACCTTATACTAATCCTTATCCACAAAGGCAGTCCTGCAAGACCAAAAACAACAACCCTAGGTGGATACATGCAAAGTCGCAAAACGAGCCTTTCACCCGTCAGCGCCAGCCCGCATAAGTGATTCGCCCCTCCGTGGCCAGCCCTTGCTCTGGCCCCCTGTTTGGGCGATAGATCGGCAACCCCAAATGCCCCGCCCGCACCCCTGCGGTCGCCGGGCGCGCCTGGAGATCCGACATGAAAATCGCCACGTTCAACATCAACGGCATCAAAGCCCGCGCCAATGCCCTGCCCGACTGGCTCGATGAAGCACAGCCGGATGTTGTTCTGCTGCAGGAAATCAAATCGGTCGACGAGGCCTTCCCGCGCGAGATTTTCGAAGAACGCGGTTACAACGTCGAAACCCATGGTCAGAAAAGCTTCAACGGAGTGGCGATCCTGTCAAAACTGCCGCTCGAAGATGTCAGCCGCGGATTGCCCGGCGATGACAGTGACGAGCAGGCACGCTGGATCGAGGCCACCGTGATCGGAAAACAGGCGATCCGCATCTGTGGGCTTTACCTGCCCAACGGCAACCCGGTGGAGCTGACCGACGATGGCAGCCCGGTGCCCGGCGGCAAATACGCCTATAAACTCGCGTGGATGGAGCGGCTGCGCAATCGCGCCAAGGATCTGCTGGCCGATGAGATGCCCGCACTGATGGCCGGGGATTACAACATCATCCCCCAGCCAGAGGATGCCAAACGCCCCGAGGCCTGGGCCGAGGATGCCCTGCACCGCCCCGAAAGCCGCGCCGCCTTCCAGCGGATCGTCAACCTCGGCTTTACCGAAGCCTTCCGCGCCCGCCATCAGGGGCCGGGCCATTATTCCTTCTGGGATTACCAGGCAGGCGCCTGGAACCGCAACGACGGGATCCGCATCGACCATTTCCTGCTGACCCCGCAGGCGGCGGATCTGCTGACGGATTGCCAGATCGACAAGGACGTTCGCGGGCGGGAAAAGCCGTCGGATCACGTGCCCGTCTGGGTCGAACTCGACATCTGAGGCCGCGGCGCGGCGGCTCAGCCCAGCCGGATCAGCCCGGCTGCGGCGCAGTCACATCATGGCGGTAGATCCAGTCGAACTGCCCCACCATCATCTGCGGCGCCAGCCGTCCAGCCAGTTTCAGCACCTGGTGCGCAGGCCAGTTGAGCGGCGGGCGCAGGTGATATTTCCAGGCATTGCCGGTGGCGGCGGCCACCACTTTCTCCGCGCGGGCGCGGCGACGGTTCTGATAAAGCGCCAAACCGGTCTGCATGTCAGGGGCCTCTTCCAGCGCGGCGCAGAGCGTCCAGGCATCCTCAAGCGCCAGATTGGCCCCCTGCGCCATAAAGGGCAGCGTCGGATGGGCGGCATCGCCCAACAGCGCCATGGACTCGCCATACCAACTCTCTGCCACCGGGTGCCGGAACAGCCCCCAGAGCGCCACATCCTCGACCGCGTTCAGGAGGTCCTTTGCATCGCCGCCAAACCCGGCAAAGGCGCGGCGCAGATTGTCCGGATCGTCCTTGAAGTTCCAGCCTTCCTCGGCCCAGCCGCGCCGCTCCTGCGCGGCGACAAGGTTGACGATGGAGCCGTCCCGCAGCGGATAGGCCACCAAATGGCGGCCCGGCCCCATGAAGACCTGAGCCTCAGCCGTCAGGCCGATATGGTTCGGCACGATGGCGCGCCAGGCGACCTGCCCGGTGAAGAACGGCTGCCGCGGGGCGTTAAGTGCCGCGCGCACCCGCGAATGTAGCCCGTCTGCGCCGATCACCAGATCACCGCCACAGCCCGCTCCATTGGCCAGATGCACCATTGGCTCCGGCCCAGGTTCGACCCGTTCGACCTTTTGCAACAAGCGCACCTTCACGCCCTCTTGCCGAGCGGCATCCGCCAAAAGGCCGATCAGATCCGACCGATGCACAAAATAGTATCGCAGATCCGCCGCGTATTGCTCCAGATCGAGGCGCAGAACCTCATCCCCTTTGGCATGGCTGCGCAGCACAACAGCGCGGGCCCGCGGGGCAGTCCAGGCCAGATCCTCGGCCAGGTCCAGCGCCTGCAGCACCGCCAGACCGTTCGGGGTGATCTGCAACCCGGCGCCCACTTCGGAAATCGCCTCGGCCTGCTCCAGAACCGTGACCCGCGCACCCTTGCGGCGCAGGGCGACCGCCGCCGCAAGACCGCCAATACCAGCGCCCACAATGGTGATTTTCTTATCCGTCAGTTCCATGGGTCGCCTACGCAGATTCTCCGGTCCGGTTTCCCTTAAACGAAAAACGCCGGAGCCACAGGCCCCGACGTCAATGTTTCTGCCTTCGCCGAGAGACGATCAGTCGTCGCGGTGAACTTTTTCGCGGCGCTCGTGGCGTTCCTGCGCTTCCAGGCTCATGGTGGCGATGGGGCGGGCGTCCAGGCGTTTCAGCGAGATCGGTTCGCCGGTTACTTCGCAATAACCGTATTCGCCTTCATCAATGCGCCGGATGGCCGCGTCGATCTTTGCGACCAGTTTGCGCTGGCGGTCGCGGGTGCGCAGTTCAAGAGCACGGTCCGTCTCTTCGCTTGCGCGGTCTGCAACGTCGGGAATGTTTCGGGTGTTGTCCTGCAATCCTTCGATAGTGTCGCGGCTCTCTGCAAGCAGCTCGTGCTTCCAGTTCAGCAGCTTACGACGAAAATATTCAGATTGCCTTTCGTTCATGAAAGGCTCGTCTTCGGCCGGACGATAGTCTTCCGGCAGAAACATTTCTTGCTTCATCTCGGCTCCTTCGGTCTGGCCCATAATGCTGGTCTCTTCAAATCGTTCCAAACATTGCGGCTCCCCATGCCGCAGCGTTTATCCCCTGCCGCGCAGATTGTCACTACACAATAGTAAACCAGCCGGGTTAAAAGCGACCAAACCGCATCATTGCAGCCCGGAAACGGGCACAGAGTAACCAGAGGACGCAGGACAGACATGCAATTTCAGGGCACCAAGGATTACGTTGCAACAGATGACCTGAAAGTGGCGGTCAACGCCGCCGTCACGCTGGAGCGGCCGCTGCTGGTCAAGGGCGAGCCGGGCACCGGCAAGACCGAACTGGCCAAACAGGTGGCGGACGCTCTGGGTCTGCGGATGATCGAGTGGAACGTGAAATCCACCACCCGCGCGCAACAAGGCCTTTACGAATACGATGCCGTAAGCCGCCTTCGCGACAGCCAGCTGGGCGATGAACGCGTGCATGACGTCAAGAACTACATCAAGAAGGGCAAGCTTTGGGAGGCATTCGAGGCCGACGAAAAGGTGGTGCTGCTGATCGACGAGATCGACAAGGCCGACATCGAATTCCCCAACGACCTCTTGCAGGAACTCGATAAGATGGAGTTCCACGTCTACGAGACCGGCGAGACGATCCGCGCCAAGCAGCGCCCGATCATGATCATCACCTCGAACAATGAAAAAGAACTGCCGGACGCCTTCCTGCGCCGTTGTTTCTTCCATTACATCCGCTTCCCCGATGCCGAGACGATGAAAAAGATCGTCGAAGTGCACCACCCTGGTATCAAGGAAAGCCTGCTGACCACGGCGCTGACACAGTTCTACGAAATCCGCGACACCGCGGGTCTGAAGAAGAAGCCGTCGACCTCCGAAGTCATCGACTGGCTGAAGCTGCTGCTGGCCGAGGATCTGACCCCCGAGGATCTCGCGCGCGACGGCGCCGATGCGCTGCCTAAGCTGCATGGGGCGCTCTTGAAGAACGAACAGGACGTGCATCTGTTCGAACGGCTGGCCTTCATGGCACGCGGGCGCCGAGGCTGACGCTTACCAGGGCACCGCTCTTGACCTCACCGCTGCCGCCCATTTCGGCAGTAGCGGCGGCCGTTCCTGCGTTTTGATGCTGCGTTTACTTATTTTCGCGATAGCTTATCCTTGCCGGGGCGTAGCCGACTGATGGCACCGCAGCATCCCGCCAGCCCGTTTTTCCGGAGACCGCCGTTTTTGTTCAGAAGAACGCATCGTGACACTGCCCGGGCGCCCCGGGTCCTGCTTGCCCTCGCCTGCGCTGCGCTTGTGGGCTGCACCGGCGCCTTTGACGGCAGCCAGCCGGGCCGCGCCGCCATCGCCGACAGCACATTGCCCCCGGCCAAGGCATTCGCCGCCGCGCACCCTCAGCCACCACAACGGGCAAACCGCGATATCGCGCGGGATTTCCTGGATCTGCATTTCAATCTCGAAGGCGGCGGCACCCTGCCCGTCTTTACCCGGTTTGACGGCCCCATCACGCTGCGGGTAACAGGCGCCCCGCCCCCCGGTTTCGAGCACGAGCTGACCCGCCTTCTGGCACGATTGCGCAATGAGGCCGGGATCGACATCACCCGGGCGAATGGTGACAGCGCCCGGATCACAATCGAAACCGTCTCGCGCAAGGCGATCCGCAAGGCTCTGCCCAAGGCGGCCTGTTTCGTGGTGCCTAACGTCACATCGCTGAAGGATTTCCGCCGCAAGCGGCGCAGCCCGGACACCGACTGGACCCGGATGCGCCAGCGGGACAATCTGGCGCTGTTCCTGCCCAGCGACGTCAGCCCGCAAGAGCTGCGCGACTGCCTGCACGAAGAGCTGGCGCAGGCGCTTGGCCCGCTGAACGATCTGTACCGGCTGTCGGATTCCGTCTTTAACGATGACAATGTGCACACCGTTCTGACCGGCTTTGACATGCTGATCCTGCGCGCCACCTATGCGCCGGAATTGCGGACTGGCATGACCCGTGCCGAGGTCGCCGCCCGCCTGCCCGGCATCCTGGCGCGATTGAACCCTCGCGGCCAGGGCATCCCGCCTCGCCCGCTGCCCGCAACGCCGCGCCGCTGGATCGCCGCCATCGAAACCGCGCTGGGCCCCGACACCCGCCTGTCAGAGCGCAGGCTGGCGGCCCGCACCGCCGTGGAAATCGGCCGCGCCAGCGGCTGGCGGGACCATAGGCAGGCGCAGGGGCTTTATGTTCTGGGCCGCCTGATACAGGCCGATGCCCCGGACAGCGCCCAGACCCTGTTTGCTTCCGCAATGGAAATCCTGCGCGGTCAGCCCGGCACGGAGCTGCACCAGGCCCGCATCCGCCCACGCATGGCGGCCTACGCCATCGCCCGGGGCCAGCCCGATGCGGCCCTGACGCTGCTGGAACCGGTTCCCGAGATCGCAGCCCGCTATGAAAACGCCGCGCTGCTGTCCACGGCCTTGATGATGCAGGCCGAAGCGCTAGACCTTGCGGGGCAATTCGACGCCGCCTCCGCGGTCAGGCTGGACAGCCTTGGATGGGCACGCTACGGGTTCGGCCCGGATTGGGCCGTCCGGGCCAAGCTGCGGGAGGTCGCAAATCTGCGCCCGCACTAAGACCGGCCGGGGATCCATGGAACATATGACACAGGCGGACTGACAAGATGATCGTAATCGCTGCATTGCTGCTGGGGGCGCTGACAGGCGCGCTGACGGCCCGGAAACGTAACGGCAATCTCGCCGACATGCTGCAATATGGCGCTGTCTATGCCATTGCCTTTGGTATTGTCGGGATGCTCGCCACCCTGATCATTCACCGGATGGCGGTGTAACTGCCCAGAAAGGTCCCAGATGTTTCAACCCTTTTTCGAAAACCTGCGCCAGGCCTCGGTCCCCGTTTCGCTGCGGGAGTACCTGACCTTTCTGGAAGGCATGAAAAAAGGGCTGGTGACCTACGATCTTGACGCCTTTTACTACCTGGCGCGCGCCGCCATGGTGAAGGACGAGCGCAATATCGACAAGTTCGACCGCGCCTTTGCCGCCACATTCGAAGGGCTGGAGGCACTGCCCGCCTCAGCCGTGCTGGACGCCGTGGACATCCCCGAAGACTGGCTGCGCAAGATGGCGGAAAAGCATCTTTCGCCAGAAGAACAGGCTGAGATCGAGGCGCTTGGCGGTTTTGACAAGCTGATGGAAACCCTGAAAGAGCGCCTGAAGGAACAGGAAGGGCGCCATCAGGGCGGCAACAAATGGGTCGGCACCGCCGGCACCTCGCCCTTTGGCGCCTATGGTTATAATCCCGAAGGGGTGCGCATCGGCCAGAAGGAAAGCCGCCATCGCCGCGCGGTGAAGGTCTGGGACAAGCGCGAGTTCAAGAACCTCGATGGCGACGTAGAGCTTGGCACCCGCAACATCAAGGTCGCGCTGAAGCGCCTGCGCCGCTGGGTCCGCGAAGGGGCGCAAGAAGAGCTAGATCTCGACAATACCATCCGCGCCACCGCCGAACATGGCTATCTGGACGTGAAAACCCGGCCCGAGCGGCACAACGCCGTGAAGGTGCTGCTGTTCCTTGACGTGGGCGGTTCGATGGATCCGCATATCAAGGTGGTGGAAGAGCTGTTCTCGGCCGCGCGGTCTGAGTTCAAGCACTTGGAATACTTCTACTTTCACAACTGCCTTTACGAAGGCGTCTGGCGCGACAACCGCCGCCGCTGGGATGCACAAACGCCGACGCACGAGGTGCTGCGCACCTATGGGCCGGACTACAAATGCATCTTCGTCGGCGATGCCTCGATGTCGCCCTATGAAATCGCCTATCCGGGCGGCGCCAATGAGCATTGGAACCAGGAGGCTGGACAGGTGTGGTTGCAACGCGCGCGCGAACACTGGAAATCCAATCTCTGGATCAACCCGGTGCCAGAGAAATACTGGGACCATACCCATTCCATCGGAATGATCCGCGAGATTTTCGAGGACAGCATGGTGCCGATGACTCTGCACGGGCTGGAAAAAGGCATGCGCGAGCTGACCCGGTAAGCTCCGGCTTGCAGGCTGCACTTCATACCAACTTAAATAAATTCCTGCGTATTTTGATTTCGGACGCGGGAAACCGTTAATCAATCGTCAAACACGCGCGATTAGCGTCGATGCCCAGTTCTGCATCCCTATCGAGTACAGCCATTTAATGACCACTGGCACAAACTTTGACGGCACCGCCGGGCCGGAGCTTCGTCTTGGAGAAGTCCTTGGCGCACTCAGCCACGCGCTGGATATGACCGAAGGCCAGCCCAAGGGCCATTGCATCCGCTGCGCCTGGATCGGCATGCAGGTGGCCGAGGCGCTGGACCTGCCGCCGCAAATGCGCACCGATCTGTATTTCACACTGCTGATGAAAGACACCGGTTGCAGTTCTAACGCGGCCCGGATCAACGAACTCTACATGATGGATGATCTGGCCTTCAAACGGACCTTCAAACGCGTCAAAGGCTGCCGCGAAGGCATGCCCTTTGTGCTGCGCAGCACAGCCCGGGGGGCGCCGCCGCTGACGCGGCTGAAGACTTTGCGCCATGTAATCGGACACCGGGACGAAATCGGGCAAGAGCTGGTCCGCAATCGCTGCGGTCGCGGGGCGGAAATCGCCCGCCGCATGCGGTTTTCCGAACAGGTGGCCGAGGCGATCGCCTCACTTGATGAACATTGGGACGGCGGTGGGCGGCCTCTGGGCCTGCAGGGCGATCAGATCCCGCTCCTGTCGCGCATCGCCCTGATGGCGCAGGTGACGGATGTTTTTACCCTGGATTTCGGCGCCGAAGCTGCCGCGCGGGAGATGGAAAACCGCGCGGGCGTCTGGTTCGACCCCGATCTGGTCCGCGTCTTCACCAGCCTGATCCGTGACCCCGGTTTCGCCCATGACCTGCTGTCACCGGAACTGGAGCAACAGGTGTTCTCCTGCGCCCATGCCCTGCACACGGCAGAGGTGAACGAGGACTACCTTGATGAGATCAGTCATGCCTTTTCGCTGGTGATCGACGCTAAAAGTCCCTTTACCCACGGCCATTCCCAACGTGTCGCCCGCTATACCCGCATGATCTGTGAACAGTTGGGGCTGGCGACCTGCCACACCCGGTGGATGACCCGCGCCGCGCTGCTGCATGATATTGGCAAGCTGGGCATTTCGAACACCATTCTGGACAAGCCGGGCAAGCTGACGATGGACGAGATGGATATCGTCCGCAAGCATCCGGTCTGGGGCTATGACGTGCTGAGCCGGGTTGGCGCCTTCCGGCGGATGGCCGAAGTGATCGTGGCCCACCACGAACGCCCCGATGGCAAGGGCTATCCCTATGGGCTTCAGGGAGAGGCGCTGACGCGGGACATGCGGATCATGGCCGTGGCCGACGTCTTTGACGCACTGACCGCCGACCGCCCCTATCGCGATGCGATGCCGCTGGAGGAAGCCTATAAGATCATGGACAAGATGTCCGGCACCGGTATCGATCCGGATTGCTATGCCGCGCTCCAGGATGCGATCACGGCCAGCGGCTGGCCTGCGACGTCCCTGCAGGGCGACTGCGAATGGGATAGCCTCGCGCAGGTTTCCACGAAAAGCGGCCAACAATCCGCTTGAGCGCGGGGCTTGCCCGCCCCATATCTACCTCATGCTGCGTCTCACTCCCATTCTGCTGGCCGTGCTCTATGGCCTCGTCTCCTACCGGATTTCGGTCTGGCGGACCCACCGCGAACTTGATGCCCGTTCAACCCGGCTTGCGGACCCGAAACTGAAGCGGCTGACCGACCAGATGGCGGCAGCGCTGGAGGTCGCGGATATCCCCGTCTTCATCTACGAGGTCGACCCTGTGAACGGTCTTGCAGCCCCCGATGGACGTATCTTCATCACCCGCGGGTTCTACGCCAAGTATCAGGCGGGCGATGTCAGCGATGCGGAGCTCGCCTCGGTCATCGCGCATGAACTGGGGCATGTGGCGCTGGGGCATTCAAAGAAACGCATCATCGACTTTTCCGGCCAGAACGCCCTCAGGACCGCGCTGATGATGATCCTCGGGCGCTATATCCCTTTTGTCGGCCCCTGGATTGCCGGACTTCTGGCAAATCTTCTGGCTGCGCGGCTGTCGCGTGGGGATGAATACGAGGCGGATGAATATGCGGCCGCCCTGCTGATGAAGGCAGGCATCGGGGTCGAACCGCAAAAAAGTCTATTCCGCAAGCTTGAGGAACTGACCCAGTCGCGCGCGGGCATGGCGCCAGCCTGGCTGATGAGCCACCCCAAGACCGAACAGCGCATCGCCGCCATCGAACGGCTGGAGGCGGATTGGGCCAAGGCCTGACGGAAGGTCATACCGCCTTTGCGCCTCCCTGCTCTGCCACACGCCTTGCGCCCCGCGGGAAGAGGCGCCACATCTTGGAAAACACTCGATCAAAAGGCCGCGCTCATGCTCTATTCCCTGCTCGATCTTGCCCCGGTTCCGGAAGGCTCTGCCATCCCGCAGGCGCTAAAGAACAGCACCGAACTGGCGCAAAAGGCCGAAAGCCTTGGCTATCACCGCTACTGGCTGGCCGAGCATCACAACATGCCCGGCATCGCCAGCGCCGCGACTGCCGTTCTGATCGGTCATATCGCCAGCCAGACCAGCACCATGCGGATCGGCGCGGGCGGCATCATGCTGCCCAACCATGCGCCCTATATGGTGGCAGAGGCCTTCGGCACGCTCGCCTCCCTTTATGGTGACCGGATTGACCTGGGGCTGGGCCGGGCGCCCGGCACCGACATGCAGACCGCCCGCGCCCTGCGCCGGGGCATGGGCGCCGCTGCCAGTGGCGACAGTTTTCCGCAGGATGTGATCGATCTGATCGGCTTCATGGCGCCCGAGGACCCGCAGGCGCCGGTGCGCGCCTTCCCGGGCCAGGGTACCAATGTGCCGGTCTGGATCCTCGGCTCCAGCCTTTATGGCGCGCAGCTCGCTGCGCATCTGGGCCTTCCCTATGCCTTTGCCTCCCATTTCGCGCCGCAGGCGCTGGAGGAGGCGCTGGAGGTCTACCGGCACGCCTTCCAGCCTTCGGCCTTCCTGGACAAGCCGCACGCGATGATGGCGATCAACGTCTTTGCCGCCGACAGTGACGCCGAAGGCATCCGGCTGCGCTCCACCATGCAGCAGGCCTTTGCCCGGCTGCGGCTGGGTCGTCCGGGCAAGCTGCCCGCCCCGGTGGATGACATCAATGCGCACCTGGAGCCGCATGTGCTGGCAGGTGTGAACGAGGCACTGCGCATCACCGCCGTGGGCAGCCCAGAGAGTGTGCGCAGCCAGCTATCGGAGATCATTGGACGTTATCAGCCCGATGAGGTGATCCTGACCGGGCAGATCCACGATCATCAGGCCCGGATGCAGTCGTTCGAGATCGCCGCAGAAATCCTGAAAGAGATCTAGCTTCAGCCCGCCAGCGCCTTGGCAAGCCGTGGCAGGCGTGCCTTTTTCAGCAAGGGGCGCATCTGCCAGCCGCCGCCGGACAGGCGGTTGGCCTCATCCAGAACGGCCTCGCCGACCGATTGAATCCCGGCCTGTTCCTTGAGCCACAGATCATAAAGCAACTCATCCGGGCCGATGCGTTTCAACCCTTCCTCGGACAGGGTGTGGCGCGGAAAATCCTTGGCGTTCATGGTGACGATGCCATCGGCATGCCCCGCAATGGCGGCGGCCAGCACGTGCACATCCGCCGCATCCGGCAGCCACAGCCGCGCCTCCACTCCCGGTGCGGGCGCCACAAGTGCACCGGGCCAGTTCGCCTGTAACAGCGCAACTTCGGACGCGGCCTGCGCCGCCCCTTCGGGGCCAAGTTTCAGCGCCGCGCGGCGCCATTCCTCCAGGATACGCTCGGACCAGAGCGGCGCATAAAGCCCCAGCCGCGCCGCGCCCAGCAGCATTTCACGCATCACCGTGGGATAGAGAACGCAGGTATCAAGAAGCAGTTTCACGAGGCGTCAATCCAACCGGAAAAACACGGCCTTGAGGTAACCGCTTTCGGCCAGCTGCGGCATCTGCGGATGGTCCGGCCCGGCGTATCCGGTGTGGATGAGCTGCCCCCGCCGCCCGGCCTTACCGATCCCGCGCGCCGAGGCGTTGCGGAAGCGAGTCAGATCCGCCGCGTGCGAACAGGAACAAAGCCCCAGATACCCGCCTGGCGCCACCAGCGGCGCGGCCAGTTTGGCCACCCGTTCATAGGCACGCAGACCGGCCTCCAGCGCGTTCTTGGAGGGCGCAAAGGCGGGCGGATCGCAGATCACCACGTCAAATTGCGCGCCCTCACTGCCGAGTGCAGCCAGAACGTCAAAGGCATCGCCCTGCCGCGCGGTGAACCGGTCCTGCCAACCTGCGGCTGCAGCCCCCTGCTCCGCCAGATCCAGCGCCGCTGCCGATCCATCGACGCAGGTCGCCGACCCGGCGCCCGCCGCCAGCATGGCAAGACCAAAACCACCGACGTGGGAGAACACATCCAGCACGCGCGCGTCCGGTGCCACCAGCCGGGCAGCAAAGGCGTGGTTTTCGCGTTGATCGAAGAACAGGCCGGTTTTCTGCCCGCCAGTCAGATCCGCCATATAGGTCGCGCCATTCATCTGAACCGGAACCGGAGCATCCGGCGTCTCGCCCCGCAGGGTGGCGTTGACATCGTCCAGCCCCTCCAGCCCGCGGGTGCGGCCGGAGGCATTCTTCAGGATCACCTCTGCGCCGGTGACGGTTGCCAGTGCGGAGGTCAGCGCCTCCAGATGCGTTTCGGCCCAGGCCGCATTGGGCTGCACAACGCAAGCATCTCCGAACCGATCGATGACGATGCCAGGCAGCCCGTCCGCCTCGGCATGGACCAGTCGATAGAAGGGCGCATCATATAGCTGCGCGCGCATTTCCTGCGCCCGCGACAGGCGCGCCTCGAACCAGGCCTGATCAATCTGCGCCTCGGGATTGCGGTCCAGCATCCGGCCGATGATCTTGCTGTCGGGATTGACCGAGACCAGCCCCAGCGGCCGCATCGCCTCATCCTCAAGCACTGCCAATGTGCCCGGCGCCAGTTTCCGGGTGCGCCGGTCGGTGACCAGTTCATTGGCATAAACCCAGGGAAACCCATGCCGGATCGCACGGGCATTGGCCTTGGGCTTCAGTTTTACGCGGGGGCGCTGCGGCGCGGAGGCTGTGTCTGTCATGCCCCCTCATAGCCGCAAGGCAGATAGAGGGGAAGAGGCCGCAGCGCGCCAGTCGGTAATAGCGCGCGGTGCCGAACGCCTAGCGATCCCGACTGCGCCAGCCGCCGCGCCGACGCGGCTTCACGACCTCGGCCAGCCCCTCACGCAGAACGATGACCATCGGGTGGTCCGGCTTTCCGTCCTCATATTTGGCAAGCAGGCGCTGCATCGCATCGCGGTTATCAATCCCTCCGGGCAGGCTCAGCGCCCAGTCCAGAAAGATACTGCGGCACTGCGACATGTCGATCCCGTCGATCCGGAAGGATTCCCGGATCAGCCCCTTGGGGTCCATCTGGTCCTGCTCACTCATCTGCGCCATTTGCACCTTCCCGATCAAGCGCCCCGTCGATCATCGCACGACAGGCCGCATAGCTGTCTTCCAAGTCCCGCTCCAAACCCTGCAGCGTTTCAAATCCGGTGCTGCGGCACAGGAACTGCGCGCCGCCCTCACCGATTGCTGCGGTATCCAGCGCCTTGGCCGACAACAGCCGCGCTGCGGTCTGCACCGACCAGAATAGGCGATAGGCCTGCGCCAGTCTGGTACCTTCTGCGGCATCCAGCCAGCCACATGCGACGGCGCCGTCCAGACCAGTCGCCACATCCCGCGCCCCCGAACCAGAGAGCAGCGCGCCAGCCTGCGCGACGAGTTCGATATCCATCATCCTGCCCGGCCCCGTCTTGGCATCCCAGACCCCCACCGGGGCCTTGGCCGCCGCGATACGGGCGCGCATGTTGGCCACCTCGGTAAGGATCTGCAGCCGCTCACGCGGGCCGCTCAGCACCGCGCTACGCAGGTCTTCGATATCGGCGATCAGATCCGCAGGCCCGGCGATGCTGCGCGCCCGTGTCAGCGCCAGATGTTCCCAAACCCAGGCCTCGTTCTGCTGGTAGTTGGTAAAACTGGCGAGACTGGTCGCCACCGGCCCCTGATTGCCCGAGGGGCGCAGACGCATGTCGACCTCATAAAGACGCCCCTGCGCCATCGGTGCGGTCAGCGCGGTGATCAGTGCCTGCGTCAGCCGGGCAAAATAGGGGCGCGTCGCCAGCGGTCGCTTGCCTTCGGATCCTTCATCCGATTGCGGATCGTAGATCACGATCACATCAAGGTCGGACTGCGCATTGATGCGCCCGGCCCCGAGCGAGCCCATCGCCACCACCGCTGCGCCGCGCCCGGGCGCGGCCCCGTGTTTTTCGGCAAACTGCGCCTCGACGCAGGGCACCAATGCGGCAATCACCGCCTCGGCCAGTTCGGCGTATTGCACGCCCGCAGCCTCGGCATCGATCAGGCCACGCAGGTGGTGCACCCCGATACGGAAATGCCATTCCTTGCACCAGCGCCGGGTGGTGTCCAGCTGGGTTTCATAATCCCCTTCGGCCGCCAGCAGCGCCTCCAGATCCTGCCGCAGCGTCGCACCGCCCGGCCAGGGATCGAAAAAGGAGCCGCCGATCACTGCGTCGAACACGCCTGCATTGCGCGACAGGAAGGCCGCCAGCTCGCCAGAGGTGCCGACGATATCCACCAGCAAATCCAGCAGCTGCGGATTGGCCTCGAACAGGGAAAACAGCTGCACCCCGGCGGGCAGACCAGCGAGGAAGCCATCCAGTGCCAAAAGCGCCTCAGCCGGTTTTGCGGTACGCGCCAGCCGCGCCAGAAGATCCGGTTTCAGCCGGTCAAAGATCTGCGCCCCCCGGGCCGAGCGCAGCGCCGGATAGGTGGGCCAGCGGGCAATCACCGATTCATCCAGCCCTTCGGGCAGCGCAGGCGCCGCCGCCGGTTTTGCGTCCGGCGCAAAGAAGCCTTCAGTCAGGGTATGGACCTCGGTCAGCCGGTCACGGATTTCCGACTGAAGCTCAGCCGGATCCCGCCCCATCAGGCAGGCGACGCGGGCGATGCCATCCTCGGATTGAGGCATACGGTGGGTCTGCGCGTCATGTACCATCTGAATGCGATGCTCGACCTCGCGGTGGAACCGGTAGTGATCGGTCAGGGTTGCAGCGACATCGGCGCGGATCCAGTCCCGCGCCGCCAGCGCCGCCAGCCCTTCGACCGTGCCACGCAGGCGCAGGCTTTCATCGCGTCCGCCCGCGATCAGTTGCCGGGTCTGGGTGAAGAACTCGATCTCGCGGATACCGCCACGTCCCAGTTTCATGTCATGGCCCGGCACGGTGATCACACCGCCAGTGCCCTTGTTTTCACGGATCCTGAGCCGCATGTCGTGGGCGTCCTGGATGGCCGCGAAATCCAGATGGCGGCGCCAGATAAAGGGCCGCAATGCCGCAAGGAACCGCTCGCCCGCGGCAATGTCCCCGGCGCAGGCGCGCGCCTTGATATAGGCGGCACGTTCCCAGGTGCGCCCGAGGCTCTCATAATAGCGCTCCGCCGCCTCCATCGCCATGGCGACCGGCGTCACTGAGGGATCCGGGCGCAGGCGCAGATCGGTACGGAAGACATAACCATCCCCGGTCTTGTCACTGAGCAACGCGCACATATTGCGAGTGGCCCGCACCATGCCCTGACGCGCCTCATAGAAATCATCCGGGTCGAACCGGGTTTCGTCGAAGAGGCAGATCATATCGATGTCAGAACTGTAGTTCAGCTCATGCGCGCCCATCTTGCCCATCGCGAGGATGGTCAACCCGCCTGCGGTTTCCACATCTGCCTCAGTCATTCCCGGCAGTTTCTTGCGCCGGATCAGCGCCGCAATTTCCGACTTGATCGCCACATCAGCGCAAAGCGCACCGAAATCGGTCAGCGCGCCAGTCACCCGTTCCAGCGGCCAGACACCGCCCAGATCGCAAAGCGCCGTCAGCAGGGCCACACGCCGCTTGGCCTGACGCAGCCCCGGTTTCAGCTGATCGGGCGCCATGGCGCGGCAGTCGGCAAACACGGCCTCCAGCGCCGTCTCGGGATCTGCCAGGGCTTCGGGCAGCCAGGCTGCTTCCCGCGTGATCAGACCTTTCAGATAGGGGCTGGAGCCGCCGGTCCCGGCCAGAAGCTCAGCCACTTCGGCCGAAGCCGAAGGCACCAGAGCACGGGTTTCTGCACCCAGTTCGGAATCAAAGGGGCGCGGCAGGCGGGTGATGTCAAAGGCAGCATTCATATCGGGACTCTGTGCTGCCGTGAAACCGGCGTCAATGCGCCTTTTGGCGGCGCCTGCCCACCCTCTCCCCGGCCCGCTGAACCAGGTCATAAGGGCGCGGTAATCTGGTGCCAACGACAAGGCGGAGCAGCAAACCACGCAGAGGTCTGGAATACCCCCATAACCACCCAGGGTTGTATCACGTTATAGTGAGGTGTGGCTGTGCTCCTCTCCCTTGCCCGAATGTGCCAGTAATTCAGTATCCCGTTGTCAGGAACCAGAGCCAAATGCCCACCTTTGGGGCCTTCCCAAAGGGTTTGGCTTTCGGATGTAGCGAGTATCGTACCGAGTAGCCGTCGTTCAAACCGGACCATCGATGAGCATGGCCGCGCCGGTGGAATGGGCGGGCAGCGCGCAAGAAAAGCCTATCTCTTTTGCAACGCCCATTGACCAGGCTGGTCGCCCCCATCGTGGCGTAAAAGTCCAAGAAACACCCCCAGCTCCGAACACGGACAGACCGGGCCGATAGCGCGACAGTACCATCCTCTGGTTCTCTCTCAGGCCGTGTCGCGTGACCGCCATAAGGACAGCTCGAATAAAATCGTAACTAGTCTTTACGGAAACTTACCGATTGGCGCTTTGGTGCCCCATTCGTGCCGCGTTCTTCACCTTAACTGTCGCTGTCGGTCAGATTGGAAACGCAACTGATGACGTGGTCGGCTCCTCCGCCGGTCTCGACATGAATGGTCGCCTTGAACACGCGACGAACCAACAGCAGCCGCGCCTTTGGCGTGGGTCGGAGACACTTTTTTGATGAGTACAGCAGAAAAACTGACAAGGCCCGGGTACCTCAGCAAATCCATCGGCCTGATGTCCACCGCCGCCAGAGCTGCCGGTGTCGATCTTGGCGCCGCCATGAAGAAAGGTGACATCACCGCAGTGGATTATGCCACCATGGTGCATCGCTGCAATTCCTCCAACTGCGCCCGGCAATGCGAACACTGGCGCAACGCAGAACCCGATGCGACCGCTGCGCCCTCCTTCTGCGCCAACCTGGAAATCCTTGAGCGGCTGAAACCCTAATCCCGACACCTCTGCCCGCAGCCTTGTGGCAGCCGAACTGCGGCGCGGCCCACAAGAGCCCTTGTCCTGCCTCTCTGCAGACCTGCAGACCTGCAGACTGAACACCTGAGACTGCCCGGGGCGGCTTCCCTGGATTGTCCCCCCGCTCGGCCAGGGTGAGATGCGGGGCATAGCGGTATGATTTCTGGGGGAGAATACGGCGCCCCAACGGCGTGCCATGCGGGCCCCTGATGAACCGCTCTGGCACTGTCTGCACCGCCATTAACCAAATATTGGCCTGTTTGAGGGCATGATCCTGCTCATTCGAGTTTTTAACCATCAGCACCACCTGACAAATATCATCAGAGAAGCCACGCCGATGAAAATCAAACACCTTGCCGCCCGTATCGCCCTTACTTTTGCCGCCAGCGCTGCCATGTCTGCCGATCTGCAGCCCGGCGATCCCATTTCCGCAAAGATCTTCCTGCAGTTGCACAGCATCGAAAAACTGGCCGGTGAGGTCGTGCCGCTGGTGTCGGCGCCGGGCCGGGACTTTCGGGTTATCGATGGCGATTCGCTGGCTATGGGCGATCTGAACATCCGCCTCGTCGATATTGATGCGCCGCTCGCGGTGCAGCGCTGCAACACGCCGGACGGGTCCTATTGGGATTGCGCCGCCCAGGCGCGCCAACGGGTGCGCTCCATTGTGAACGAAGCTGAGCGGGTGGAATGCTTTAGCACCGATCAGGATCACTATGGCCGACACTTGGCCACCTGCGATGCCGATGGGGTCGACGTCGGGGCTCTGCTGGTCGAAGAAGGACTGGCCTGGGCGCATGAAAATGACGGCCGCTATGTCCCGCAGGCCTCGATCGCGCAGGCCAATGCGCGCGGCATCTGGCAGGCCGAAACCGCTCCGCCCTGGAACTGGGACGCCGAACAGGACTGACCGTTCTCACCACGTATGCAGACCAGACCGGGGGCCAGCGCATTTTTTTGCCGGGCGCCCCTGGCCTTACCTTTGCACAGCCCCCTTATTGACGCCTGCGGACGCCACCTGCAGTCGCGCCACCCGGTCTGTGCGGAGTTTTCGCATTCAGCACGGGATGACGAATTCTGGTTGCGCCCGAACATAAAACTGCCTGGTCTTCAGCCGCGCAGCCTCCCATACAGCCCATTTTCCCACCTTGCCCGCATCGGGATTCGACCTTGCAACGCGCTCCTCTTGTTGTGGATGTTTCTTTCTGCAACAGTAAAGCCGTGTTCCCTTTCGACTGGTGCCAGTGAAGCTAACCGAAACAGAAACCGAGCTGATCTTTTCGATCATGCGAGACCTCAGTGGTGCCTTTGACCATTGCGAGGTCCGTCGCCGTGTCGGCCAAAAGATGCTGGATCTTCTCAAGGCGGATTATTTCGCCTCTTACGTCTGGGATGATGCCGAGCAGAGGTTCGTGTCCTGCGTTCAGATCAACATGAGCGACGACAACCTACGCCGCTACGAAAGCTATTTTCAGTTCAACGACCCGATCACACCAACCCTGCAAAAGCGCAAGAAGGCGACACCGGTCAGCGAAGTGATGCGCCACGACCGGCTGGTCAAGACCGAGTTCTACAACGATTTCCTGAAGCAAGATGGCCTGTGCTACGGTATGGATTTCTTTGCCTATGACCGGGGCGACAACATCGGCGACCTGCGGATCTGGCGCGGCGCAAACCGCGAGGATTTCACGCCACGGGATGCCCGGATCGTAGATGCCGTCGGGCCCAGCCTTGTTAACGCGCTGGTCCGCGCGCGCAGTTCCACGCAGCAAACGCCCTCTCTCCGCTTTGCACATATCGCCGATGATCTGGGTCTGACGGTGCGCGAGGCCGAGGTTGCCGATCTCTTGATCACCGGCCTCAGCGATGATGAACTCTGCGCAAAGCTGGGCTTTTCCAAGCCGACCCTGCGCTCCCACATCGCCTCCATCTTCCGAAAATCCGGGCTGAACCGGCGTACCCAGCTGGCACCTTTCTTGGCCGAGAAAAATCATCATTTGTGATGATAGGAATGTAATCCTGCCGAAACCTATCCTGTTCCCCAACCATCAGGGAGACAGGAATGACGCTGGATTTGGAACGTTTGGACGCCGTTGCAACGGTCGCTGCGCTCAAGGAAGGATCGGTTTCACCGGCGGCCTATGCCGAAGCCTTGGCAGAGCGGGCCGCGAAACACGCCGATCTGAATGCGCTGCAAAGTTTCGATGCCGGGCAGGTTGTCCAGGCGGCGGCCGCAGCCTTTGAAGCCCACCCGGAGGCCGCGCTGGCCGGGCTGCCCATCGTGGCCAAGGACAATATCAACACAACGGCCTATCCGACCTCCGGCGGTACCAAGGCGCTATTAAGGCATACTCCGGCCACCGATGCCGGTGTTGTGCAGCGCATCACCAAGGCCGGCGGCTTCATCGGCGCCAAGGCGGGGATGCACGAGCTCGCCTTCGGGATCACTTCGAACAATGCGGTCACCGGCGCGGTGCACAATCCGGCGGATCCCGGCCTGATCGCCGGCGGCTCCTCCGGCGGCACCGCTGCCGCTGTTTCAGCCGGGATCTTCCCGGCGGGTCTCGGCACGGATACGGGCGGCTCCTGCCGCATTCCTGCAGCACTGTGCGGAGTGATTGGTTTCCGCCCGACCACCGGGCGCTATGACAGCGACGGCGTCGTGCCGATCTCCCACACCCGCGACACCGTCGGCACCCTGGCCCGCAGCACCCGCGACATAGCCCTCTTCGATGGTGTCCTATCCGGCGATGATGCCGCGCTCGCGGAGCTTGCGATGACCGATGTCACGCTGGGCGTGCCCCGGAACATGTTCTATGACAACCTCGATCCGGTGGTTGCCGCAGCGGTCGAGGCGCAGCTTTCGGTGCTGTCGGCGGCGGGAGCTAAGCTTGTCGACGTCGATTTCGATGGCATCTGGCCACACAACGAAGCCTTCAGCTTCCCGGTCGTTTTCTACGAGGTCATGCGTGACCTTCCTGCCTATCTGGCCGAACACGCGCCAGAGGTTTCCTTTGAAACACTCATCAAGGGCATCGGATCCCCTGATGTGGCAGGCGCCATCGGCAGTCAGCTGGGGGACGAGGCGATGCCGGAAGCCGCCTACCGGGCTGCGATGGATGTGCACCGCCCAGCGATGCGGCAGATCTACGGCAAGGTCTTCGAAGACAACGGATTGGACGCGATTGTCTTCCCGACTACGCCCCTGCCCGCACGGCCCATCGGTGAGGACGAAACCGTTACATTGAACGGTGACCAATGCCCCACCTTCCCCACCTACATCCGCAATACCGACCTTGGATCGAATATCGGCGCCCCAGGCATCTCGCTTCCGTGCCCCGTTTCCTCGGGCCTTCCGGTCGGCATCGAGTTTGACGGCCTGCCCGGTAAGGACCGTGCGCTGCTCGCTTTGGCGCGGGCCGCAGAAAAATCAATGGCGCGATAGACGCCGACATCCACACAGGGAGAATAAAAATGCTGAAAGCAACAACCAAACTTTTTGCCAGCGCTGCGGTGACGCTAGCCCTTGGGACAGTCTCTGCCGCCGCCGATATCAAGGTGGGAGTGCTGGTGCCGGATTCTGGCCCGGCAGGCCTGTTTGGCCCTTCCACCCGCAACTCGTCCACATTGGCGGCCGAGCAGATCAACGCGGCCGGTGGCATCAACGGCGAGGCAATCGAACTGGTCTTCGCCGATGTCGGCGTGCCCCCGGCCGAGGCTGCACAGGCCGCCTTGCGCCTGTGGAAGGGCGAAGGCGCGCAAGCCTTTGTCGGCATGCATGATTCCGCAGTACGCGAAGCACTGATCGGGCGTTTCAACGGGCAAGTTCCCTATGTCTACACCCCTGTATACGAAGGCAACTCCTGCGCGCCCGGCCTATATGTCACCGGCGAAACCCCCAGCCAGCAGCTGGCACCGGTGATCCCATATCTGGCAGAAAACGAAGGCGCGTCGAAATGGTATCTGATCGGCCATGATTACAACTGGCCGCGCGACACAAATGCGCTCGCGAAGAACTATATCGCCGATGCAGGCGGTGAAGTGGTGGGCGAGGAATACGTGCCTTTCACGGTTTCTGAATTCGACTCCTCGCTGCAACGCATCAAGGAAAGCGGCGCCGACGCCATTCTGATCACGTTGGTCGGGGGCGGGTCCGTCGGCTTCAACGTCAGCTTTGCGGGGTTTGGTCTGGATGAGCAGGCCCTCCGCCTTGGTACATTGATCGAGGAAAATACCCTTGCAGGCATCGGCGCAGAGAACGCGGACCGGCTTTTCTCTTCTTCGGGATACTTTGCCTCCATCGAAGCGGACGCTGCGGTTTCCTTTGCGGCGGATTACACGGCAGCCTTCGGGGCGGATGCACCGGCTCTGAATGGCCTTGGTCAGTCCGCTTATGAAGGGCTGATGCTGCTGGCCGCGCTCGCGAACAAGGCGGGCAGCCTTGACGTTGCCGCGATGGATGCCGCCGCCGAAGGTACCACATGGAGCACGCCCCGCGGTGAAAACACACTGACCGGACGCCATATGGCGCAGACGATCTATCTTGCCGATGGCAGTGGCGGCACCTTCGACATCGTTGCCTCCTTCGACAAGGTGGCCTCCTCCGAAGCCTGCGCGGACTGAGCCTGCGCCCATGTCCTCCGTTCTTGTCCTCAACCTTGCTTGGCAGATCAGCACCCTGGCGCTGGTCGCCCTGGGGCTGGCCATCGTGTTTGGCAAGCTTCAGATCATGAATATGGCACATGGGGAATTCGTGATGATCGGGGCCTATGCCCCGGTCATCACCTCCTCGCTGGGTCTGCCTGCATGGCTGCAGGTTCCGGTTTGCCTGCTGACCGTTGCCTTCGTGGCCTTCGTGCTTGAGCGCACCATCATCCGTCACCTCTATGGCCGGATGTTCGACAGCCTGCTGGCCACCTGGGGCATCGCCATCCTGCTCCGCGAAGCGGTGGAGCTGATCTTTGGACGGGGCTATCAATCAGTCACCCCGCCCATCAGCGGCACGATAAGCGTTCTGGGCGCCGATTACCCTGCCTATCGCATTGCCGTCATCCTTGGCATCCTCGCAGGCTTCGCGGCATTGTTCTGGTGGAATGCCCGGTCCAAGGTTGCCACCCGGATCAAGGCGATGGTCGGCAATCCGGACCTGGCCGAGGCTGTGGGCATCAATACCGCCCGGCTGTCGGCTGGCGCTTTTATCTTCGGCTGCTGCACCGCCGGGCTGGCCGGGTTGATCCTGGCGCCCACCATCCGGATCGAGCCGATGATGGGGCTCGATTACCTGATCCGCTCGTTCTTTGCCCTTGTGGTCGGCGGTCTTGGCTCCCTCGAAGGGCTGGGCATCGGCGCGGGTATTATCGCGGGAACGCAATCCGTCCTCGGGGCCGTTGCCAATCAGACCTATGGCTATCTGGCTGTTCTCTCTCTTTCCATTCTCTTTCTCTGGCTGAAACCTGATGGTATCCGTTCTTCTTCCCGTTAGCCTGCTTCTGGCAGTGCTTCTCCTGATCCCCGAGGTGTTCGGCGACTTCACGGCCTACCAGATCGGGCTGTACTTGATCTATGGCATTGCAGCTCAAGGCATCGGCTACCTCTGGGGCAAGACCGGGGTGCTGCCGCTGGGGCAGGCACTGTTCTTCGGATTTGCCGCCTATGTCACGGCCGACACCCTGCGCGCCGGAAACGGACTCGGCATCGACCTCCTCCTGGCCGTCACCGTATTGGCTGCCATCGCCGTGTTTGCTTTCCTTCTGGCCACGCTGATCTTTCGCGGTCGGAAGGAAAGCGGTCCATACTTTTCACTGATCACACTGGCCTTGGTGATGATCGCCGAACAGATCGCCGGAACCGCCACGCCGCTCACCGGCGGCTTCAACGGGATGAGTGGGTTTCCCAGCCTCGGCAATCTCGATCCCTTCGGAAGATTTTACTACGTCATCGTCGCAGCCACAGTGTTGGTCAGCCTGTTGCTGTTCATCCTGAACCGACTTCCGGTCAACCTGATCGCCAAGGCCGTGGCCGACAACGAACCGCGCCTCCAGCTGCTAGGATTTCCGACCCATGTCATCAAAGGCGCAGCCTTTGCTTTCTCTGCCGCCATTGCGGCCCTGGCCGGGGGGCTTTTTGCTTCGCATCAGGGGATCGTGACGCCCACCTCGATGGGGTTCGGCCTCTCCGCTGAAATGGTCATCCTGACCGCTGTGGGCGGCCGGTTTCACGTGCTTGGCCCGCTGGTCGGAGCCGTCATCGTCGGCTGGGCCTCAGCCGAGCTGCGCGACAGTTTGCCCTATTGGGAACTATTGATGGCCTTGGCTTTCATTCTAGTGGTGCTAAAGGCCCCCGGCGGCATCGCGGAGCTGCTGGAGGCCGCATACCGGCGCATCCGGCCCGCAACGCCCGGCAGGCGCGCGCCTTCCATCGCGGCTCCGCCAAGCAAACCGACCGACGCCTCCGGCGCGCTGCGATTTGACGATGTTCATCTGCAGATCGGTGTCGTCCGAATCCTGAACGGCGTGACCTTTGACACGCCCTCGACCGGCATCATCAGCGTCATCGGGCCAAATGGCGCGGGCAAGACCAGCACGCTCAACGCGATCACCGGCAACCTGCAGATCACCGGCGGCAGCATTGCATTGGGGTCGCGCAACATTCACGCGCGCCCTCCTTACAAGGCGCTGCGCAGCGGCATTGGCCGCAAGTTGCAGGTGCCCTCCGTGTTCTTTTCCATGAACGTTTCCGAAAACCTGGCGCTTGCCATGATGGCCAACCGGGCACGGCTGGTGGATCTGCTGCGCCCCGCGACCCTGCACTGGCGATCGGAATCGCTGACGGAGCTTTTAAAACGCCCCGCGGTGCCTCTGCAGGAAGATCTGGTCGCGCCGGTCGCACATCTGCCACAAGGCCACCGTCAGTTTCTGGAATACGCCATGACCATCGCATCTGAGCCTCGGGTATTGCTGCTGGACGAACCCTGTGCAGGGCTTTCCCCGGATGAAACGGCGCTGATGACCGAACTTGTGCGGACATATCAGGCACAAACCGGCGGTCTGGTCATCGTCATCGAACACGACATGAGCATCGTTCAGGCGATCTCGGACAAGGTTCTGGTCCTGCACCTGGGGCAGGTGCTCGCCTTTGACAGCTTCGACAAGGTGCGCAGCAATCCCGAGGTTCAGGCCGTCTATGCGGGAGGCACCAAATGATCTCGCTTCTGGAAATCGACAATCTGACCGGCGGCTACCGGGACACCCATGTTCTGTTCAACGTCTCGGCCCGGATCGAAGCAGGCAGCGTTCTAGGGGTCTTTGGCCGGAACGGTGTTGGCAAGACCACCCTTGCGCGGCTTGTGCAGGGCAGCCTGATTGCGGGGGCTGGTGATATCCGGCTGGAAGGGCATTCTGTCGCCTCACGTCCTTCGCATGCCCGGCGCAAACGCGGCATCGGTTACATGCCCCAGACATCGATGGTGTTCGACGATCTGACGGTCCGGGAAAACCTGACCCTCGGCAGCAACCGGGAGGGACCGGAGAGGTATTTCGACCGCTTCCCAAGGCTGGCAGAACGGCTGGACCAGCCCGCAGGCACCATGTCCGGCGGTGAGCGTAAAATCCTGGCCTTTGTCCGCGCTATGATCGAGGACACAAAGGTGATTGTCCTTGATGAACCCTCCGAGGGCGTTCAGCCGGAAAACATCGCCCATATGGCGGAGTGCCTGATGGACCGTGCGAAAGCCGGGGCCGGTATTCTGTTGTGCGAACAGAACCTCAGCTTTCTGACCGGTATTTCCGATTGGTATCTCGGCCTCGACGCCGGAACGGTGGTTCTGGACAAACCCGCAAACGAGGTCTCTATAGAGCGATTACGGTCGATATTAAGCCTATGACCGAGACTAAAATCGGCAGCTCCCTGCGGGCGCCATCACCCAAACGAGTGAATTCGAAAAGGAAGGAATGGTGGGTGATAAGAGATTTGTACAGCCTCACGGCAAAAACATCCATAAAACCCCTATTTCATTGACGAAATTATCGAAAAGTACAATGGTTTCCCAACCAAAAGTACAATGGAATCGTCACGATGCCGACCGCCAAACAGCAAGCTAAAGAACAAATCGAGTTCCCCAGATACATGGCGGCATACTCCCGCCAAAACCGGGTGGCATTCAAATATCTGCGCGACGTTCCAAAGGCCCTACAGCCACGTCTTGGGCGAAAGAGATGGGACCTGTCGCTAGGAAGCAAGTTCGATCAAGCAAAGATCAAGTGTGAGGCATATACCAAAGAACATGACCAACTGATTGCGCGACTTGGAAGCGACGATGGCGCGCGAGAACACGTATCGACGCGAAACAGCGGCACAGCCGCACTGGCGGCAGAACACATCCTCAATCAAAGACTGGAGCACCACTACGTCGCCTTTGATGGGGAAGCGCTCTCAATTTCCACAACCAAACCGCATGATGATGCCATTGTAATTGCCGGAGAAGCTGGCCCTGAGCAGGAACTCTGGCGGCAAACCGAGGCCGTTTTAAGCCGGTCGGGCCAGATGCCAACTGACATAGCAATTAAGACCCTATCTAATTTTGCCGCATACGCATTCGGCGACACCTCTCACCTCGCCAGCGAGATGTCTGACCCGATAGGAGCGAAATTGACCGAGTTGTTGCAGCCAGCTCGCCCGACAGCGATTGGCTCTGCCGCCGTTTACGACGCGCTGCATACAGCCCTGAACTCTCGCCTTGCGGAACTGGTTGGCCAATCAAAGGAAAGCGATGGATACCGTCTTTCCTCCCTCCGTGAGCGCTACTTCAAACTCAATAATTCAAGCGCTGCAACCATGCGGAGCTATCGCGGCAAAATCGACACGATGACCGACAAACTGGGCGACTTGCCGCTACACCAGTTCACGCCAGAAAAACTGCGCCTGTATCGCGATCACCTGCTTGAAGAAGGCCTAAAACCAGAGTCAGTGGCGCAATATTTCGCCCCCGTGAAAGCGATCATGCGTTGGGCAATTTCCGAAGAACTAGTCCCCGGTTTCGATGCAATGCCTACCGACAAGGTCAAGATGCCCCGCGCTGGGACGCACATTGAGGCCACGCGGTGGCAACGGTTCGATGACGGCGAAATCAAGCGTATTTGGGGGCTATTGCAGAAAGCTTGGGGACCCGATTCCCGTTACGATCCCGACCGGCAGGAAGCATTCAAATGGGCGTTTCGAGTTGCGCTCTACACTGCTGCCCGCCCCGTCGAAGTTTTCCGCATGAAGCCCGAAAGCGTGACACCTGACTCGATCTATATCACCGAAACGAAAACGGGCATTAGCCGCACTCTGCCTATGACAATGCACCTCACCGGCTTTCACGAGTTCATGCAGGCAGGCGGTTGGAAACTCGGCAAGACCAAGCCTGAGTCAGTCGCCGGCACCATGTCGGATTCGTTCACCAAAGCGATCAGACAGGCCGGATTCACCAATGACCGCCACGTCCTTTACAGTACGAAAGATACGCTTGTTGACCGCCTGCAGCGCGCGGGGCACTCCGATGACGTCATTCGCGGGATCACTGGACATGTCAGCGGACAGGGCCAGTTGCGAAACTACAAAACGCGGCTGAACGACACGCCGGAAGGGCTGGCGATGCTGCGAAAGGCGCTGGACGCAGTTGAGTATTGGTGACCCCTACCAAGAACCACTGAAGAACAGGCCCTCCGATCCGGCGGGCCTTTTTTCTTTTGAACGACCACGCAAAAAACGTGACCCGTTTTTTGCTCAGGTTTGGAGCGGACCTAGCTCTGTGGTAATATTGGGCCATCGGCTGGCATCGGGGATGCAGACCGACGCGCCGGGGGCGCTCTTTCTTCCATCGTTACCAATGAGGACCGCAGATGCTGACGACCCGTCAGGTCGGTGAAGCGCTGGGCATTTCATACCACGCTGCTCGCCGCCTTATGAATCATCCGTATCCCTTGCCGCACGTCTTGGCTCCTTCAAGCTCGAAGGGCGGAGGCAGGGAAAAGAAATACTCAATCAGCGCCGTGCTTCCACGCGTCAAGGACGCAGGCTTCGGTGACACTTTCTACATTCACGCACTTTTTGACAAGGGAAACTATCCATGGCCGCCCACGAACTGAACGCAATCGAAAATCTGGAGCGCGGCTTGACTAAGCCGCAGGCAGAAAAGCTGGAGAGCGTCCGGCAGAATATGGCCTTGTCGCTGGCACGCGAGTACGGAAACCGCCTTTCGTCTTTGATGGCAGAGAAGCTGGCGAAGGAAGTGATCTTGCGGCCTGAGGTGCTCGCGCACCTTGAGGGTGCAACCGTCGCTGAATTGCCCTCAGACGCCGCAGGTTGGGCGCAGTGGGCGCGTGACGCAGTTCGTGGATGCGAACTCTCCCAGCGCTCTCTGGCATCATCAGATGATGATCTGCGCGAACGGCTGACCCGTGAAGTTCTGGAAGAAATTCCGCGCGCCCGGAAGATGGCACTGGCGCGCGACGCTGGCAGGCTTGACGCCTATATCGCTGAACATGTGGCCCAGCGCTTTGAACGCGCAATTGCGCAGGGCTATGGGCACGGAAAGGACTGAAAACTCCGCCGTGCAAACTCCGGCGGGTCCTCTCCTTCCCGCCGGGGCACCAGACTTACCAGATACGGAAACTAAGATGGACGAGACCGACATGATTGATGATCTCGCCGACCTCCTGCGGAATGAAGCCAACAAGTCGCGTGGGCGCGGCTTGCGCATCTCACTGCCTTGGTTGGTGAATGTGTTGGACGGTGACGGCAAGCTCGCGCGTCATGTCCTGCGCCGCGCGGGGTTCTCTCCTGACCCCGCGACTTGGAGCACCGGACGTGGGGCCGCAGAGTTGGGAGATTTTTCCTATCCGCCCGTGCTTGCCAACAACCTGACGGACGTGCTGGACGACTTCGCACCGGTTTGAAGCACTAGAAGGTGTGCTAAATCCCCAAGTGACCCAACGTCATCTCGGGCGGATGATGTGACATTTTCCAAGAGTGTCATTTTGCGTGACACTCAGCGCTCCGGCACTTCTGCCCATCATCTCGGCACTTAGTGGCTACAAACTAAATTGGCGGATGTGCGATTTCCCGAAATGTCAGCTTCCGCGACAATCGAAGCCACATAAAACCACACAAAATCAAAATGTTACGCTTTACTACCACTCGAATTCCTACCAAGTTCGTCATATTCGAAATGATACGGAGAAATGAGAATGGCAGAAATTATCCCGCTGGGGAGCAGTGAGGCTGAAGAGTTCATGCTCCTGACGGAGTTGGTCTGTACCGGCGCTGAAATCAGTGAAGCATCGCAGGGTCCGCTGTCAGTGCCCATGGTCGAGGAACTGAAGGAGCTACAGACGCAGTTTGCGGCGCACGTGGCGGACGCCGAGAGGTACGTACGCGGAATAGCACCATGAAGAAGTACGACCGCGCCTGCCTGACGAAGTGACAGCAGGTAAGCCAAGCGCAATTTGACAAGCTCAGGATGAATTAGAACCGGTTTGCAATCTGTAAGGAAAGGGCCGCGTCAGCGGCCCAGTCAAAGACACACTGGGGCGGCAAGCTTGTCTTGTTCTATTGCCGCCCGACGCCCCACGAGATGGGGCCGCACGAACAGGTCTGAAGGAGAGAGTAAATGATAATCTGGCTGCACAAGGAGAAATACGAATGGAAGGAAACACGGCGAAGGTCTATGATCTGAGCGAGGAACTGTCCCGTGAACAGGCAAGCAACAAGCGTGCGCCGTGGAACACGGGCGAGACGTGGAACAACGCCTATATACACGGCGAAGCGTCCGAAGAATTCGACGCCCTTATGGGCTGTACCGCCCCCCTGATCGAAAAGGATTGGGGAAAGCGGTTCATGCCGACGCGAGGCTGGCGTCCGAAGGCAAAGACTTGGGGCGAATGGCTGGACGACTCCTTGACGTGGCACCGCGAAGACGACCGGAAGGACGGCGCGGGGTACGTATTCGGGGCGAGCGCCAACGGCGAGCGCAATGCGGACAACATGCGCGGCATGTTCGCCATTGGTCTGGACATTGAACCGGAACAGCCGCTTGCGGACGTCATTGACCGCTGCGAAACGTCCCGCCTCGCAATCGTCCTGTACACCTCGCACAATCACAACCGGACCACGGACAGCGCGCCCGTGGATACGATCTTGAAGCACGGGGACGGAGTGACCACGGAAACGGTTCGGGCGCACCTGCGCCACAAGGGGGCGTATTCCGAAGACTTCATTTCACAGTGCGAGCTGACCGACCCCCGCGCTGATATTGACGGGAAGATTCAGGCCGCGTGGTCCTGCCCGCCCTTGCAGAAGATGCGGGCTATCGCACTCTTCGAAGAACCGGTGGACATCACGACGCTGGACCCGAGTCCCAGGCGCGGGCAGGAAATCTGGGCGAACAAGGTCCGGGGGCTGGCCCAGATGCTGGGCGTACAGATTGACCCCGTTGCGGTGGACCCTTCGCGTATTCTGTATATTGCCAAGCACCGCCCCGGCGCGGACTGGTACTGCGCCGTTTTTCGGGGACGTCCGGTACAGTGGGAAGAAATCCCGGAGGTCGCAAAGGGCGCTGACAATCCGTTTTCGCAGGCAGGAAGTGGCAAGGGCAACTCTAACATCCCCGACGTAACCACCAGCACCGGAATCGACGTGGCTGCTTTGTATCGGCGCTATGGCAAGCGGTGGTTGCTGGTAGACATGCTGTCTGACTCCCACGTTGCCAAGAGCGAAGGCAGCGACCGTCTGCACGTCGAATGCCCGTTCTCCGATGAACACACCTCGGAAAGCGGCCCCACGTCCACCACCGTTTGGAATGCTGGCGAGACTGAACACGGTTTTGCCAAGGTGCTTTGCCAGCACTCGTGCAAGGAGAAGTACCCGCATACCGTGCACTACGTGGCCCGGTGGATCGAAGACGGCATGATTGACCCGGCTTGGCTGGAAGACCCGTCCTTCATGATCGGCGCGCCCGACGAACCGGGACCCTTCGAAGAACTGACCCCGGCGGAGCTGGAAGAGGAACGGGCGGAAGCGGCTGAACAGGCGCAGGACTTCGAAGCGCGCGCGGCTGAATTCACGATGGACGCCAACGAGTCCGACGTGGTGTCCTTCATTGCTGAAGCCCATGCCGCAGAGATCACCGACAAGGGCATCCGGGGGCGTATCAGCGCCACGCTCGCCAAGCAGACCATTCTGAGGCTGGATGACGTTCGGGGCATCTGGGATAGGCTGGACCGCAAGACGCAGGCCGAAGAGCGCAAGAAGATCGCGAAGTCCCGGCGTAACTCTGCCCCTGAGCCTTTCGTGCCGTTGGAAGAGGCCACCAGCGCCACAGTTGAACGTGCCGCGCAGAACGCAGCGTGGTTGCCTGATTTCGTGACCTACAAGGCCGGATGGTTCTATGCCCCGGACCTTGAAAAGCCTGACGCAGATTCCAAGCGCCTGTGCCGCGCTTTCGAGGTCCCGTTCGTCGCCTTCGGCGAAACTGAGGAAGGCCGCACGAATGAAATCACGATCCGGTATCGCCACCGCTCTGCACAGCGCGGGATCGTGGAGTCGGTCTATTCCATCGGGGACGCTTTCAGGGATTCCGGTAGCCTGATTTCCCGTCTCGCTGATGACGGCCTTGAAATCGACGCCATGGCAAAGGTTCCGGTGATGGTAGCCCTGTTGAAGGCGGTGCAGACCGACAATGAAGCCGTATTGGTGCAGAAGCCGGGGTGGTATGGCGACACCTATGTATCGCCCACGGGGAACGTGGTGAACGAAGGTGAGACCCGGTACATCCTTGATCCCAAGGCCCACATTAGCGGGAATACGCGGGGCACGCTGGAAGACCACCACTATTATGCGTCTACCGCCCTGACGGGCGTCAACGGCAAGTATTTCATGCCCGGTTATCTCTCTGGACTCGTGGGGATGGTGGTCGATTACATCGAAAATGATGTCTCTGTTATCCTTGCTCATGAAGGCGACGGCGGGCGCGGCAAGTCCTCGGCAGGCAAGGCTGGTGCGGCGCACCATGCGCCGCCGGATGCGACTGGTCTTTTCGACAAGGCAGACGCGACGCCTGCCTATGTCGAGACCAAGGCTGAACAGGCAAACGGTGCGGTGTACGTTCTGGACGAAGACGGCGCATCTAGGCTGGACGCAAACGAGAAGCAGCGGACGCTTATGCAGTGGGCGGAAGGTCAGGGACGCGGACGGGGCACGGCAGACGGCGGACGGCGGCGGACTAGGTCATGGCGTACCTGTTTCGTTACCTCTGCTGAGCGTGACATGTTGCGGGTGTTCGAGGCGGGGGGCGTTGATACTAAGACCGGCACCATTGCCCGGACGTTTTCCGTCAATTTCAGCAGCGCGGCGGAGCTTGCCCCGGACAGCGTTGAACTGGAGGCGATCAAGGTCTTGTCCGGCGATGACCGGGAACGGGCGATTTTTGGAGTGACCGCACCGGTGTTTGCCGAAGCGCTGGCGAAGCTGGGGCGGGACGAGGTGCGGAGCCGCGTTCGTCGCATCATGGATGAATGGTCCGACCTTGCGCCGGGGTCTTCTGCTCGCCGGGTGGTACGTGTCGCTGCTATCTTCACGGTGACTGGGGAAATCGCACAGGACGCGGGATTGTTTAGCAATGTTCCCGTACGCGAATACATGCGCGAGATTCTGGAAGACAACATGGACGCCCGCATGGGGCATCTGGACACCGACCGGCAGCAGGTGGAGGCGTTGCGTACCGCGCTCCGCCGGGGCATCCAGACGGGTGACGTAGTGACCATGCATGAAGAACGCGAGTTCAACCGGCAGGAAATTCTTGGATATTACGGGCACCTGTCAGAGAACGGACGGCCCGACGATACCGCCCACAACAAGATGCAGGACCCGGAAGCGGAAATGCTGGCGCGTACTTATATCATCCCGGTCAACCGGTTGGGCAAGCTTGGCATCACGACCGATATTAAGGCGCTCGCAGAACGGCTGCGCGGGGCGGGTGCTCTTGTGGAACGCAGGAAGGGTAACCGGATGCAGTGGTATCATGAATACGTACCCGGTGAAGGGCGTGAAAAGAACATCCGGGTTTCGGGCGAGTTCGTGCATGGATAGGGGGGACAGGGGGCGCGTTAGCGCCCTTTTGTCCATCTGGTGAGGCGGTCGACAAATGGATGGGCAAATAAAATGCACTTATTATCAATAAGTTGCGATCCATTTGTCCATTTGTCCGCGTTGTCCACCGATTTTTGGATGGACGGACACGGACGGAGACATACACCCTCGGCGACGCAATCAGGGGTATGTGTTAGGCAGGGCGAAAGGGACGTCATATATATTTTGGACAAATAGACAAATGGACAAATAGAGACAATAGGACCATAAAAATAAGGGGTTTGAAGGGGAAATTTATTTGTCCACCATTTGTCCACGCCGCCAAACGTGGACAAATGGCATTCGATTAGCAAAAAGCTGCTTACTCCCTCTTGATTATTCAACCTAGGGTTACCACAATATGTAGCATGTCCATGGTCCCCATGGCGTCCGACGTGAAGCTGGAGCTTTCCATGCGGATCGTGCGCCACGGAGACCGCGCCAAGGTGGCAGTTGCCGCTGAGGTGTCTGTCGTCGCGGCCATGCCGTGCGCAGTGGATGGGCTGAGCCTGACCGTTGGCTTTGAAGCTGTGAATGCTCCGTCTTCTGACGGCCTCCAAGCAGCAGATAAGCTTTCGAAGCGGCGGGCGTGGCCGGGGCGTAACGCGCTTGACATTGCTAAAAACCTGCTAAGGTGGAAGGTGACGAAATGTGTGAACTTGCCCTGAAAAACCGGCTCGCTTGAGCTGGCTCACCGGCGCGTGCGGAGTTTTGCTCGCGCTCGCCGTAGCGTCCATGGTCCCCATGGCGTCCGACGTGAAGCTGGAGCTTTCCATGCGGATCGTGCGCCACGGAGACCGCGCCAAGGTGGCAGTTGCCGCTGAGGTGTCTGTCGTCGCGGCCATGCCGTGCGCAGTGGATGGTGTACGTCAACGGTCGGGATTGTATGAGCGGAGGACCCGAGCGAAGAACATGACGAAGACGCTATTCGAAGAAGTCAGAAGCGAACAGAACATTTTTTCAGCGTGGAGGCACGTGAAACGTAGCGCTTTGCTATCGGGTAACGCGGAAATTCGAGGTAAAGCCTCGGAGTTCGAACACGCCCATCAGCGGCATCTTAGGCGAATTATCAAACACCTGCGTACTGGGAACCTCTCGTTTGATCCTGTTGAAGGCGTGTTGAAGGACAAGCGCAAGCGTCTCACAGCAGGAAAGGACCCGCGCCCCATCGCCATTGCCACGATTCAGAACCGAGTGGTTCAAAGGGCAATACTGCAAGTTCTGCAGCCACGAAAAGCACGCGACTTAAGAGACCCGAACACTCGCTTTGAGACGGAGCCCGACGATAGGTTGGGACGCATCAATGACGTCAACCGATCTAAGTATGGCGTGGGAGGTCTCATCTACCCTTACGGTGGGGTTCGCCCAGCAATCGAGACGGTTATGTCTGCGATGGACGCCGGTGCGAAATTTTACTTTCAATCCGATATTCGATCCTTCTTTACGGGCATTCCTCAAGACAAGGTCGTAGAATTCGTTAGAAGCGAGACCGGAGACGAAGAACTCTGTGTACTTTTTTCTAAGGCCCTTGAGGTGCACTTGGGGAATGAAGAGGAGTTGGTTGGCTACACTCACCTGTTCCCTAAAGACGGGATCGGCGTTGCCCAAGGATCTTCTCTTTCCGCCTTCGCAGGAAACGTCTTGCTGTATGAAATGGATCAGAAGCTGAACACCATGGGAGTAACGGCGGTAAGGTACATCGACGACATTCTCATGGTCGGTGCGGACTGGGAAACCATCGAAGCTGCCAAAGCTTACGCTGAGAAGACCCTAACAGACTTTGGTTTCGGCCTCTACACGCCCGCAGAGGGGTCAGACAAAGCGGCGCAGGGAGAGTGTAGCAAGGCCATTAACTTCTTAGGATGCACTATGCAACCAAAGCGATGCGCCCCGAGCGGACAGTCGGTAGCCAACTTGAAACACAGTATTAGAGAAACGCTTTCATCCTCGAAGTCTGCCATCAAGGATGCACTAGAAAAAGGCGGCACGTTGAACACTAAACATTCACAGAGTGCCACGCTGGATGCTATTGGGCGGAGGGTGTACGGGTGGCAAAAGTCATTCGCGTTCTGCAATCAACGCCAACCCTTCGTACATCTCGACAATTTCATTTCGAAAGAGGTGTCGGACTATCACGGATTCATCGTCCGCCGGGTTGGGAAAACTGACCCTAGAACCAAAGCCATGGTACTTGGCGTCCCGTCCACTGTGGCCATGTTTGATCTCCCGAAAGCGAACGGCAGCGAGTAGGCCCCAGCACTCAAGATGCTCTTCTTAAGGTGAGACTTCAAACTCCGAAGTTCCGTTCAGCGGCCACGCGCCGCAACGCCTGCAACTCTCAAAAAGTTGTAGGCATAGCTAACGCACGAATAATGCACCTAAAAAGACAGAAACTTGACAGGGAAGCCCTATCGCCAAACCTGTACCAATAGAGCAGGCCTTCGCGGAACAGTCGAAACACCCCGAACAAGTGTTCCATAAGAGTTGTTTTGACATTTTGGAACGGATTCACCACAATGTTTTGGACTTTGGGGAACAGATTCAGAGATCACAATGCTTATTGGGTACGCTCGCACCAGCACTTTGGAACAGGAAGCCGGTCTTGAAGCTCAGAAGCGCGACCTGAAGACCGCAGGTTGCGAGAAGACCTTCGAGGAACAGACCTCTTCAATAGGAGAACGCCCCCGCCTGACGGCGGCACTCGACTATCTGCGCGAGGGCGATACTTTAGTCTGTACGAAGCTTGACCGCCTCGCCCGCTCGGTCTTGCACCTTGGCGAAATCGTCAATGAAATAAAGAAAAAGGGCGCAAATCTACGCATCCTCGCGATGGACATTGACACGGCAACGCCTACGGGAACTCTACTCCTGAACATGCTTGGTTCAGTCGCACAGTTCGAACGAGAAATGATGCTGGAACGCCAGCGAGAGGGTATTGCCAAGGCCAAGGCAGAAGGAAAATACAAGGGGCGCAAGCCGACGGCGCGGGCACAGGCTGACACTGTCCTGAATATGCATAAAGAAGGCGTCACCCCCACTGAGATAGCACGACAACTGGGCATCGGTCGGACTTCCGTCTATCGTATCCTGAACGATGTTTAGAAGACTGCAGAGGCCCGGTAAGGCGGGGTACCGAAACGTCGCCAACAATGATTTTTCTGCCGCGTCTCCCCCCTCACAGGCTCTGATGTTGACTGAGGTGGAATAACCTGACTTTGGCGGTTTTCCGTGCCTGATAAGCTGGTGGTTGCCGCGTCAGCGGCCTCAACAGACGGGCAAAAACCGGATACAAACTTGAAAACAAAAGGCATGGGACCCGTCAGGGGAGTACGTCCTTCTCTCAGAAGCGTGACGGGTGCTGTCGACCGACTGTTGTGCAACCGCGTCGAAGTGAGGTTTAGTACATCGGTTGCTGCCTGACCCCGATCTAATTGCCCACCGCCATTGTTCACCACGTAATAGATTTAGGACCGGAGGGACCCACCCGCACAGAAGAGACCCCTGTTTACATAACGATTCAGCCCTAGAAATTATCGACAGAAATCGGAATCTTGTTGCACCCACCCCAGCCCAAAGCCCTTAGAGTACCGGGTCAATATCGACCTGTTTCGGGCGCTCAGATTTTTGAAGGAACCGACTTTTCTGTACAATGGGTTATCTCGACGGTTAGGGTTTCGCGATTTCCCCTATTCGGTCCCGCGAGACTGGGCAGCGCTGATTGGTCTGCCACCCTGCCCGACCAGCGCCGCCGTCTTTATCATGCCTTGTCCTGCGCTGCCGCTCTTTCCTGATTGAGCCGGAAGAGGCGTGCAAGGATTTCATCGTCGGTCAGCTTGCCGTCGCGCCAGTCGTCGCCCCAGCCGTAGGCCTCTGCCACGGCTTCATCCAGCTTCTTGTGGGCGTGGTCCAGCCATGCGGGGCGGGCGTTGTAGAGGTTGGTCAGGGTGCGCTTCTTGAGTTCTTTCGCGGCTTTGTCGTCTTTCGGTATCAGCCGGTCGGGGTAGCCTTCGACCACCTCGGGAACGCGGTCCACGAGATCAGACGGGTTCAGCCAATTTTCGCGCAAGCGGTTTAGCTCTTCCGCTGCTTCGGCGATCTTCTGGGCGCGCGGATCAAGGGCGTAGTCGGCAGCGGGAATGTCCGGCGTCAGACCCTCTGGGAAGGGGAATGTCTCGAAGGTGGTGGAAGGTGTGTATCTCGGATCATTCCCCTTGCCTAGGAAAGTACCCATGCGCAATGACCATAATTCGTGGAGGTGAGAATGCAGCACACCAAATGTGGTATCATCATCTCTAGCGATGGCATCAATCGCGGTGTCCGGCTTGCAAGAGCTATCTAGCCAAACAAACACTCGGTGCTTTGCGACCCGTGGTGTTGCAATATAGCGCGGCATTCCGTCAGTTTTCTGTCTGAGTGCCACCCGTGCTTCCTCAAATACCCACCATCTTCGACGAGTTCGCTCGCGCCTAACCGTCTGACGATAAGGATAGACATGCTCTTCTATATGCGCGAAAGGGATTTCAAAAAGACGGACATCGTCCAACTCGGGATGTGTACCAAAGTCAATAACCCATCTGTCTAATGGCCTTCGGACAATGTCCAAGGCGACTATCAGGGGGAAAAGCACTTCCGAGTTTCGTTTTCCGTTTACGTTTATGGGGAGTTGCAACCACTCTCGCGCAACAGAGCCTTCAACATCAAATTTTCCATATTTCTTCATGCCCTCAAAACAACATTTCGCATTCTCGGATAGGCGCGAGACTTTGGTTAGATCGTAACCGTGCTCATTTGCGGTCAGGTTCGAATGTATCTCTCCTACCTCTCGTCCATTCAGAATTGCTGCTCGTGGTTCATCAGAAGTGAAGCAGATCATCGAGACCCTGACAGCCGCGCCTTCCACAGTCCACTCCTCGTCCGACCAAGCATTGTCGATATGGAAGTCCCTAACTATTGGCTTGAGAACCTCTCGGTTTGCGCCTCCACGGATTGAGTTTGTGGAAACCAATCCGGCTGCATTGAGGCGACCTTGCTTCATCTGAGAATAGCATTTGGCGAACCAATAACACACAAGATCGGCGAAACCCGGAACTTCGCCGCCCCAAGCACTTCGAAGAGCTCTCGTATACTCCTCTCCTAGCTCGCCCAGAATTTTGCTGGCTCCTAGAAACGGCGGATTTCCAACCACCACGTCAGCTTCCGGCCAGTCTGCCTTGGATCCGTCCGGGGCAAGTACGGCATCCCGGTTTTCGATGGTCCCCAACGGGCGCAAGATCGGGTTCCGAGCAGCATCGAAACCGTTCCGGCGCATCCACTGGATTTCCCCGACCCAGACCGACACACGGGCGAGTTCAGCGGCATAAGGGTTCAGCTCAATCCCCTTAACGCATTCTGGACCGATGGTCGGAAAGCCTCGCGGCAAGCCCAAGGCCTCAGCCTCAAGGTTCGTACGGTGTTCAATGTCCTTGAGCGCTAAAAGGGACAGGTATAGGAAGTTGCCGGACCCGCAGGCAGGGTCCAGCACGCGGAAGCCCCGCAAGCGCTCTAGAAACGATGCGTGGAGGCGTTCGGCCTCTTTCTCGGCCTTGGTCCGAGCAGAGCGCGACTTGGCGCTCTCCGCCTTGCTCAGCGCCGCTTCGATCTGCGTTTTCACCTCGGCCCATTCGGCAAGCAGTGGCTCCACCACCACCGGACCCACGATCTGCATGATCTTGTCGCGGTCGGTGTAGTGCGCGCCAAGCTGGGAGCGCTTGTCCGGGTCAAGGCCACGCTCAAATAGGGTGCCCAGAATCGACGGGTCGATTTCGGACCAATCCAGCTTCGCGGCGGCGAGCAGCTCCTGTAGGTCTTGCTTTTCCAGTGGTAGCGCTGTGTCGTCGTCGAACAGGCCACCATTGAACCATTCCACTTTTTCGAATCCGACCCGCCCACCTGCATGCATGGCGGCGAACAGATCCTTTGCGAAGGGCTGAAACTCGGACGGGTCTTTCTGGCAGAGTTCCAGCATTTTCTGGAACATCTTGTTTGGCAGAAGTTCGACATCCTCGGCGAACATGCAGAAGACTAGACGGTTTACAAAATGTGCGACGATCTCAGGGTCATGCTTACGGCCACGCAGACGCTGGGCCAGCGACGCGAACTTCTGTGCAGCCTCTTCGGTTAGGGCCTGCCGCGTTTTTGATGGGCGCAGGCTCTCTGGATCGGTGAAGCAGGCCCGCAAGAAGTCGCGCTTGCTGGCGTCCAGAAGATCCGGCGTGGTAATCTCGTGGACCTGCTGAACGGTGTTCGTCCAGTTCGTGTGAATACGGATGCGCGTCATGTCCGACACGATCAGGAGCGGCGGGTTTTCCAGCGCAATGGAATATTGCAAGAGCTGATCGAAGGCCTTGTCTAAGTCCTTCTTCTTGCCCTTGTATTCCCAAGCGAAACACCCTTTGCGCCAAACGTCCGCCCAACCTTCTCCGCCTGAGGTCTTGGACGCACCGCGCTCGAAGGTGAACCAATCGCCCTTGGGATCAGCACTGATGGGGTCTTCAATTCCGAGAAGTGCACAGAGGTCGTTGAAGTGGGACTGGGAAGCGCTTCGCTCCTTCAGCTCCGAAGCTTCCCATTTTTTTATGAAATCAGTGGCCTGCATTAAATCACCTAAGTTTTCTCAATGCATAGCACCTAGGGGGCAACAAAAACCAGCACAACTCAACCCACACGACACACAGTGTCCACAGACGTCACTCCCGTGGTTTCGGTCCAATAGATTCAGCTCAGACCACACACGCTTTTTGAACTGCGGATGCCTAAGGCCTCCTGTGCTTGTACGAAGCCGAGCTGGCAAAGGAGGACGCAAAAGATGAGTCGGAAGCCTGAGCTTCACAGGGCTTATTTAGGGGGAGCTTTCGCTGCTGATCCGGCCGAAAAGTACAATGGCCAGCACGGCAAAAGTACAATGGAAGCCGCTTGGCAGCGCTCACCAAAATCACCGCAAGCCTCTGTTTTTCAACACGTTTACAAGAGGAGAAAGGATGGTGGGTGATAAGAGATTTGAACTCCTGACATCTTCGATGTGAACGAAGCGCTCTACCACTGAGCTAATCACCCGTGGGATCGGGTATTACCGTCAGGATCACCGCTCTGCAAGAGGGGGATATGAAGATTTTCACCAGTCCGCTTCTTTTTCCGGCTTCCTCTTTTCTCATCCCGCCTGCCCTGGCCGCCTCAGCCGGGTCCGCCGGGCAGCACATCCCGGCGGATCATGGTGCGCAGGGTGAAGCTGGAACGCGTATTGCGGATCCCCGGCACCCTCATCAACTGCTCTTCCAGAAAGCGGTCGAAATCCGTCAGATCCTGCGCCACCACCCGCAGCAGGATATCGCGACTGCCTGTCATCAGGTAGCACTCCATCACTTGATCGAACTGGCGCACGGCATTTTCAAAGGCCTGCAGCGCGTCCTTCGACTGGCGCTCCAGCTCAACAGCGACAAAAATGGTGACGGCCAGCCCGACCTTGGCCTGATCAACCCGCGCGGAATAGCCGGTGATGATCCCGGCTTCTTCCAGCATCGACACCCGCCGGGCGCAGGGGGTGGGCGACAGGCCGACCTCTTCTGAGAGCTGAGCCAGTTTCATGCGACCGTCCCGCTGCAGCGCGGTGACAATCCTGCGATCAATGGCGTCCATAGTGATTTCCTCCATTATTTAGCGCCATGTTAGCAAATTACTTCAAAACCAACCACTCCTGAGGGCATTTTTGGAAAATTCCCGAAGCCCATACCCGGTATCTTGGTGCCGTTAGTTCAGGAGCCTGTCAGTATGACCCTCACCAAAATCGCCTCTCCCGGTCACGAAGAAATCTACCGTGTCGACGATCCCGCCGTCGGTCTGACCGGCTTCATCGCCATCCATTCAACCGAGGCCGGACCGGCCGCTGGCGGGCTGCGGATGCGCCCCTATGCCACTGCGGATGAGGCGCTGGAGGATGTTCGGCGGCTGAGCGAGGGCATGACCTACAAGAACGCCGCGGCGGGCCTGCCACTGGGCGGCGGCAAGGCGGTGATCATCGGCGACCCGACAACAAGCAAGACGCCAGAGATGCTGCGCGCCTTTGGTCGCGCCATCAACAGCCTGAACGGCCGCTACATCACCGCCGAGGATATGGGCATGAGCCCTGCCGACATGGCGCTGCTGGCCGATGAAACGCCCTATGTCGCCGGGCTTGCCAATGGGGAGTTTGCCAGCGGCGATCCCTCCCCCATCACCGCGCGCGGCATCTTCAACGCCATCCGCACCGCCCGGGCGCACAAGGTCGGCAGCGCCGATCTGCAGGGCGTCACGGTGGCAGTGCAGGGGCTGGGCCATGTGGGCTGGTATCTGTGCCAGTTCCTGAATGACGCGGGCGCCGGTCTGATCGTCACAGATGTGGACCCACAGCGCATCGAACGCGCGGTCGCGGAATTCGGCGCCCGCCCGGTTGCCATCAACAAGATCTGCACCATGCAGGCGGATATCTTTGCCCCCTGTGCCATTGGCGGCATCCTCAATGCCGAGACCATCCCCCTGTTGCAGGTCGGGATCGTCGCAGGCGGTGCCAACAACCAGCTGGCCACCCCCGAGGACGGTCAGGCCCTGCATGAACGCGGCATCCTTTATGCGCCCGATTTCATCGCCAATGGCGGTGGCATCATCAACGTAGCGACCGAGATCCTGAAAATCGCGGATCGCGAGGCCTATGTGGCCAAGAAACTTGCTGCGCTGGAAGCGACCATGGCCGAGGTGCTCAACCAGGCGCGTCAGCAGGACATCAGCCCGGATGCCGTGGCCATTGCCACCGTGCGGGCGAAGATAGCGCAGGCCGCAGCGGCTTAAGCCCACCCCAACGATTACAGAGATGCAACAGCGGCAGCTGCCATTTGTCGCTGCCGCTTGTCAGCGCGGGTTTGCCTCCCTATTTAGGGCAGAAGACATGGGGCTGACGCCTCATGCATTTGGAGATTTTATGGAAGAGACCCGGGCATAAGCCCGTTCCCGGCACAGCACATCGGGAACGCAGGACGCAACAAGGACACTCACGGCATCGGCTGAGTGACCTCTTTTCTTGCACTCTCATAAAATCGAGACTTCCGTTGAATATCTCAAAACACGAGCAACGCGTGTTGCACGAGCTCGCCCTTGGCGGCAGCATCCATCATGAACGCAGTGAAAACGGCAAGATCCGCAGTATCACCTGCTACACGCGCGAGGGCAACGTTCTGTCGGACTGCACCCTTGGCGTCTTTCAGCGCCTGCACAAACGCCGTTTCATCCAATCGCGCGACGGCAAACCCTATCGCGCCTCGCGACTGGGGATCAAAGCCGTACGCGCGCAGCTGAACCAACGATAACATCATGACATCAAAGGAGCAGACCATGGAATTTGTGTCAGGCCACAAGGGGCGAACAGCAGAGATCACCGACCTGTTCGCCGCCTCCTTCACCGCGTCGGAAGGCGCCGACGAAGGGCAAACCATCGCTGCGCTGGTGCGCGCCCTACTCACCACGGTGGAAGAGGAGGATTTGTTTGTCTTCTCCGCGCTAGAGGGCGGCGCGGTGGTTGCCAGCATCCTGTTCACGCGGATGCGCTATGATCAGGACGACCGGGTCGTCTTTCTGTTGTCGCCGGTAGCGGTTGCGCCGGATCAGCAGGGCAAGGGCACTGGTCAGGCGCTTCTGCGCCATGGCCTCAGCCAGCTGAAAAGGCATGGCGTTGATATCATCCTGACCTATGGCGATGTCAATTTCTACGCCAAGGTCGGGTTCAGGCAGATCACCGAACAGGAGGCCGCTGCGCCCATGCCCCTTTCCTACCCGCATGGCTGGCTGGGCCAATCGCTGACTGGCGGAGCCTTCGCGCCGCTGGTCGGCCCTGCCTCCTGCGCCGCGCCCTTCCGAAATCCGGAGTATTGGTAGGTATCGAGCAAAAAAAGAAAAAGGCGGCCCGAGCGGGCCGCCTTTCCTGTCTTACTGCTACCGGCGCTTAATGCGCGGTGGGGGCTGCCGATGCGGATTTCGCCTCCAGCGCGGCCTGGGCAGCGGCGGCCTCTTCGGCCTCCTCGTCCCATTCGATCGGCTCAGGGCTGCCCACCAGTGCGTGTTTCAGCACTTCGGACACGTGGCTCACCGTGATGATCTCCAGACCTTCCTTCACGTTGTCGGGAATATCCGGCAGATCCTTGGCGTTTTCCTCGGGGATCAGCACCGTCTTGATGCCGCCGCGCAGGGCTGCCAGAAGTTTTTCCTTGAGCCCGCCGATGGCCAGCGCATTGCCACGCAGAGTGACTTCGCCGGTCATGGCGATGTCCTTGCGTACCGGGATCCCGGTCAGCACCGACACGATGGAGGTCACCATGGCCAGACCCGCCGAGGGGCCGTCCTTGGGCGTGGCACCTTCGGGCACGTGCACGTGGATGTCCCACTTGTCGAACTTTGGCGGCTTGATCCCCAGCTGCGGCGCAACCGAGCGCACATAGCTGGAAGCAGCCTCGATCGACTCCTTCATCACATCGCCCAGCTTACCGGTGGTCTTCATGCGACCCTTGCCCGGCAGGCGCAGCGCCTCGATGGAGAGAAGCTCACCACCCACCGAGGTATAGGCCAGACCGGTCACGACACCGACCTGATCTTCCTTTTCAGCAAGACCAAAGCGGTATTTCGGCACGCCCAGGAATTCGTCGAGGTTGTCATGGGTGACCTTGACGCTCTCGGCTTCCTTCTTGACGATCTTGGTCAGCGATTTCCGCGCCACCTTTGCGATTTCACGCTCCAGGTTCCGCACGCCCGCCTCGCGGGTGTAGGTGCGGATGATGTCGGTCAGCGCCTCATCCGTTAGTTCGAATTCCTTGGCCTTGAGGCCGTGGTTCTTCACCTGCTTGGACACGAGGTGCTGCTTGGCGATTTCGCGCTTTTCGTCCTCGGTGTAGCCCGACAGCGGAATGATCTCCATCCGGTCCAGAAGCGGGCCCGGCATGTTATAGCTGTTGGACGTGGTCAGGAACATCACGTTCGAGAGGTCGTATTCCACCTCCAAGTAGTGGTCCACAAAGGTGGAGTTCTGTTCCGGATCAAGCACTTCCAGCATCGCCGAGGCCGGGTCGCCACGGAAATCCTGGCCCATCTTGTCGATCTCGTCGAGCAGGATCAGCGGATTGGTGGTTTTCGCCTTTTTCAGCGCCTGGATGATCTTACCGGGCATGGAGCCGATATAGGTCCGGCGGTGGCCGCGGATCTCGGACTCGTCACGCACGCCGCCAAGGCTGATGCGGATGAATTCACGCCCCGTTGCCTTGGCCACGGATTTGCCAAGCGAGGTCTTACCCACACCCGGAGGGCCAACGAGGCACAGGATCGGCCCCTTCAGCTTGGCCGAGCGCTGCTGCACGGCAAGGTATTCGACGATGCGTTCCTTGACCTTTTCAAGGCCGTAGTGGTCCTTGTCGAGGATATCCTGCGCGCGGTTGAGGTCTTTCTTGACGCGGGATTTGGTGCCCCACGGGATCGACAGCATCCAGTCCAGATAGTTGCGCACAACCGTGGCTTCGGCCGACATGGGCGACATGTTCTTGAGCTTCTTCAGCTCGGCATCGGCCTTTTCGCGGGCTTCCTTGGACAGCTTGGTCTCGGCGATTTTCTCTTCCAGCTCGGCCACTTCGCCCGAACCTTCCTCGCCATCGCCCAGCTCCTTCTGAATGGCCTTCATCTGCTCATTCAGATAGTACTCGCGCTGGGTCTTCTCCATCTGGGATTTGACGCGGGTCTTGATCTTCTTCTCGACCTGCAGGACAGACATTTCGCCCTGCATCAGGCCATAGACCTTTTCCAGACGTTCGCTGACCGAGAGGGTCTCGAGCAACTCCTGCTTGCGGTCCACCTCAATGCCGAGGTGACCGGCAACAAGGTCCGCCAGCTTGGCGGGCTCGGTGGTCTCGCCAACTGCGCTCAGCGCCTCTTCGGGGATATTCTTGCGCACTTTTGCGTAGCGTTCGAATTCATCACCAACGGTGCGCACCAGCGCCTCGGTGGTGGTGACGTCGCCGGGCATCTGGTTCAGCAGTTCGGCGCGGGCTTCGAAATAGCTGTCGTTTTCCAGGAAATCGGTGATCTTGACGCGGGTCTGGCCCTCGACCAGCACCTTGACGGTGCCATCGGGCAGCTTCAGCAGCTGCAGCACACTGGCCAGCACGCCGACGCGGTAGATGCCATCGCTTTCCGGATCGTCCTCTGAGGGGTCGATCTGGCTGGACAGCAGGATCTGTTTGTCATCGGCCATCACCTCTTCCAGGGCGCGTACCGATTTCTCCCGGCCGACAAACAGCGGCACGATCATGTGCGGGAACACCACGATGTCACGCAGCGGCAGCACGGGATAGGAAGAATTGAGTGGCTCTTGCATACTCGGTCCTTTTCTTTGGCAAGACGTCCAGGCCCCAGGTAGCGGCAGCCGCAGGCGTCTCCTCTTTGATCTGTTATCTGGTGCGGTTCAGCATGTATTTCAACCGCAGCGCCTCAATCTTTGCGCTCACATTGCCCCTGCAGGGCGGCGACCACAAGGGCGCAAATGCAGGAAGGGTGAGCAAATGGTGAAGGGGGCTGCGAGCTGCCCCCGGTTTGGGCCATGCGGGTCAATTCAGCGTCGCATCAGGGTGATGAATCCCCGCTCCATCCGCCCGCCCGGCCCGGTTTCAATATAGGTTCCGCTCATCCGTGTTTCATCGATCAGGAACAAACGCACCTCCTGCCGCAAGACCTCTCCGGTGCCGGTTGGACGCTCGGCCAGCAGGGCCAGCCTGATCAGTTGATCGGCGCCGCAGGGCAGCGGCCCCAGAGACACCTCATCCAGGAACACCTCGGCATCATCCGGCAGATCGCCGCGGCCGACGCTTTCGGCGCGCAGCCCCGTTCCGGGCTTTAGTGGGCCCCGGTCCTGTACAGAGATCCCAATAAGCCCCAGCACCGGTGAATCCGCCACCAGCCTGCCATTGCGAAACCGCAGCGACAGGGTATCGCCGCTGCGTTGCGGCAGCGGCACCATCTCGATGCGCCCGCCCACAGCCGTCGACATCTCTCCCGGGCCTTTTTGAACGATCCACTGGCCGCGCAGCCCGGCAGAGCCACCTTTGACCAGATCCTCTAGCGGAATGCTGCAACCGTTAAGGCGCGGCGCCTTGAAGAAACTTGATGCCTCTGCCAGCGATCCTGGCGTGGTGTTATCCTGTGTCGCCTGCGCCTGAGCTGCCATCGAGCCGCCCATCAAGGCCGCAAAAGCCAGCCCCAGATACCACCTCATCACCATTCTCCCCTTTTGGCGGGAAACTAGCAAAAAGGTCTTCACAACTGGTGAACAAGGCATAAACGGTCGCCACGCAGGTACAGGGCAATCAGCCCCCGCCTCTTACCCGGAAAAGGGTGGTCAGCGGTTTTATCCCCCCCGATTACACCGGCTCGATATCACCTTCAGCGCGGGTGTCGTGGAAGTCCTTCTGCCAGGCCTCGAACGTCCCCGCCGCAATCGCATCGCGCATGCCCTGCATGATCTCCTGAAAGTAGTGAAGGTTGTGCCAGGTCAGCAGCATGCCCGAAATCATCTCGTTGGCGCGGAACACATGGTGTAGGTAAGCGCGGCAGTAGTTCGAGCAGGCCGGGCAGCTGCACTCTTCATCCAGCGGACGCGGATCATCCGCGTGCCGCGCGTTCTTGATGTTGACCACCCCCCGGCGGGTAAAGACCTGTCCGGTCCGGCCGGATCGTGACGGCAGAACGCAATCCATCATGTCGATGCCGCGCGCCACGGCGCCGACGATGTCGTCGGGCTTGCCAACGCCCATCAGGTAGCGCGGCTTGTCCTGCGGCAGCATGTCCGGCGCGTAGTCAAGGCAGCCGAACATCGCCTCCTGCCCCTCGCCCACCGCAAGGCCACCCACCGCGTAGCCATCAAAGCCGATATCGGTCAGCGCCTTGGCGCTTTCCTCGCGCAGGTCCTGCTCCAGCCCGCCCTGCATGATCCCGAACAGGGCGTGGCCGGGCCGGTCGCCAAATGCGTCCTTGGAGCGCTCGGCCCAGCGCATCGACAGGCGCATCGACTCGGCAATGCGGTCGCGGTCCGCAGGCAACGCCGGGCATTCGTCGAAACACATCACGATATCGCTGCCCAAGAGCCGCTGGATCTCCATCGAGCGCTCTGGCGTCAGCTCGTGCCGGGAGCCGTCGATATGGCTTTTGAAGGTCACGCCCTTCTCGGTCAGCTTGCGAAGGCCCGCCAGCGACATCACCTGAAACCCGCCCGAGTCGGTCAGGATCGGACGCTGCCAGTTCATGAACTTGTGAAGGCCACCCAGCCGGTCGATCCGCTCAGCCGTTGGACGCAGCATCAGGTGGTAGGTATTGCCCAGCAGGATGTCAGCGCCGGTGGCGCGCACGCTTTCCGGCATCATCGCCTTGACCGTCGCAGCGGTGCCAACGGGCATGAAGGCAGGCGTGCGAATGTCACCGCGCGGCGTCTGGATCACACCGGTGCGTGCTTTTCCGTCCTGCGCTTTCATTTCAAACTTGAAAAGCTCTGACATTTCGACTTCCTGCGTTAGTTCTGTCATCTGACGACCATAAGATTCCCCTAATGCCAAGGAGCCAAGCGCATGTCCACAGACGAGCACGCCGCAAAACTGACCCTCGGTTGGGAGGAATGGGTAAGCCTGCCGGGGCTTGGCCTGCCTGCAATGAAGGCCAAGGTCGACACCGGCGCCCGCACCTCTGCCTTGCATGCCACTGAAATCGAAACCTTCGGACCGGCTGCCGCCCCCAAGGTACGCTTTACCGTCCACCCCGTGCCGGGGCAGGAAGGGCTGCGGATCCCCTGCTCTGCCGATATTATCGACCGGCGTGAGGTGACCTCCTCCAATGGCGAAAGCGAAATGCGCTATGTCATCTCGACCGATCTGGTGGTCGATGGCCACAGCTGGCCCATCGAAGTCACCCTCACCGATCGCAGCGGTATGACACTGCATATGCTTCTGGGTCGCCAGGCGCTGGGAGAGAACGTCGCGGTGGCGCCTTCGGAACGGTTCTGCCAGCCAGAGCTGGACTATGCCGTCTATGCCTCGAAACACATCCGCAAGGCCGCGCCGAACCGGGTGCTGCGCATTGCCGTGCTCAGCCGCGAGGACAATTTCTCCACCCGCCGACTGGTCGAGGAAGGCGAGAAACGCGGCCACACGGTCGAGGTGATCGACACCACCCGCTGTTACATGGACATCAATGCGCTGGCGCCCGAAGTGCATTACGACGGCAAGCGCCTGCCCCGCTATGACGCGGTGATCCCACGCATCGGCGCCTCGATCACCCCATATGGCACCGCCGTGCTGCGCCAGTTCGAAACCCTTGGCACCTTTTGCGTCAACGGCAGCGCTGGCATTACCGCCAGTCGCGACAAGCTGCACGCCCATCAGGTACTGGCGCGTCAGAAGATCGGCATGCCCGAAACCGCCTTTGCCGCCTCGCCCAAGGATACAAAAAACCTGATCGATATCGTCGGAGGTGCCCCGCTGATCGTGAAACTGCTGGAAAGCACCCAGGGCAAAGGCGTCGTGCTGGCCGAAACCAAGAAGGCCGCCGAATCCGTGATCACCGCCTTTCGCGGACTCAAGGCAAACTTCCTGGTGCAGCAGTTCGTGAAAGAGGCCAATGGCGAGGATATCCGCTGTCTTGTCGTCGGCTCCAAGGTGGTCGCGGCGATGAAACGCTCGGGCGCCGAGGGCGATTTCCGCTCCAATCTGCACCTTGGCGGCAGCGCAGTCTCGGTCCGGATCAGCAAGGAAGAACGCGCCACAGCTGTAAAGGCGGCCAAGGCATTCGGGCTCAACGTGGCGGGGGTGGACCTCTTGCGCTCGGAAACCGGGCCAAAGGTGCTGGAGGTCAATTCCTCGCCCGGGCTGGAAGGTATTGAGCGGACCTCGAAGAAAAACATTGCCGGGCTGATCTATGACGAGATCGAAGACCACGTGCGCCCCGCCCCCCTGCGGGTGCGCAAGCAGGCGACGGCGCGCAAGTGATCCCACTGGCGGCTGCAGGGCTTGACCGCGCGCCGCCGCCACCCGATCTTGGTTCCATACCTTTCAGAAAGGATTTCCAGTTATGAACGAAGATCAGATTACCGCCCTCTTGTCCGGCAGCCTGCTTTACATTCTCGGGGCGATCTTCCTGATCGTCGTCATTCTCAAAGGCGTCCGGATCGTTCCGCAGTCGGAAAAATTTGTCGTCGAACGTTTTGGCCGCCTGAAGTCGGTGCTTGGCCCCGGCATCAATTTCATCGTGCCCTTTCTGGATGCGGTCCGTCACAAGGTGTCGATCCTTGAACGGCAACTGCCGAACGCCAGCCAGGATGCGATCACTCGCGACAACGTGCTGGTAGAGATCGATACGTCGGTATTCTACCGCATCCTGGAGCCGGAAAAGACAGTCTACCGCATCCGGGATGTAGATGGTGCCATCGCCACCACCGTCGCCGGGATTGTTCGCGCTGAAATCGGCAAGATGGATCTGGATGAGGTGCAATCCAACCGCTCGCAGCTGATTGGCGAGATCAAGCGCAGCGTCGAAAGCGCGGTAGATGACTGGGGGATTGAAGTGACGCGCGCCGAGATCCTTGACGTGAACCTCGATCAGGCCACCCGCGATGCGATGCTGCAGCAGCTCAATGCCGAACGCGCGCGCCGGGCGCAGGTGACCGAGGCGGAAGGTAAGAAACGCGCGGTGGAACTCGCCGCCGATGCGGAACTGTATTCCGCCGAACAAACCGCCAAGGCCCGCCGCATTCAGGCTGATGCCGAAGCCTATGCGACCGGAGTGGTGGCCAAGGCGATTGCCGAAAACGGTCTGGAGGCGGCGCAGTATCAGGTGGCGCTGAAACAGGTGGAGGCGCTCAACACCCTTGGTGCAGGCACCGGCAGCCAGACCATCGTGGTCCCGGCGCAGGCGCTTGAAGCCTTTGGAGACGCCTTCAAGATGCTGAAAGGAAACAAGTGATGGCCGCTCCCTTCTGGGCACTCTGGTGGGTCTGGTGCGCTGCGGCGCTGGTACTTGGCATTCTGGAGGTGCTGGCGCCGGGCTTTGTCTTCCTCGGTTTTGCCATCGGCGCCCTTGGCGTCGGGGTACTGCTTCTTGCGATGGGCAGCAGCACCTTTGGCCTGCCTGTGCTGGTCTTCCTCTTTGCGGCGATATCGCTCATCGCCTGGCTTGTCCTGCGCCGCGCCTTTGCCCTGCCGCGCGGGCAGGTGAAGACCTTCGACACGGATATCAACGACTAGTCAAAAATCGCCTCTATCATCTGCACCAGCGCGCAAGTTCCCTGCGGTCCAAGACTGGACGCCGCTTGCCCTGTTCCCTATATAAACGGTCGGATAACCAGTCAGGGACCGATATGACCAACGCTTCCGAACCTCTTGAAGGGGCGCCGCTGATCGCGCCGTCTTCTGTTTCCCACCCGCTTTACGATGCGGTGGCAGACGCATGCCGTAGCGTCTATGACCCTGAAATCCCGGTCAATATCTACGAGCTGGGCCTGATCTACACCATCGACATCAACGAAGAAAACGACGTGAAGATCATCATGACCCTGACCGCACCGGGCTGCCCCGTCGCTGGTGAGATGCCGGGCTGGATCGTCGATGCGATCTCGCCCGTACCCGGCGTTAAATCCGTCGATGTCGAACTGACCTGGGAGCCGCCCTGGGGCATGGAGATGATGTCGGACGAGGCGCGTCTGGAACTTGGGTTCATGTAACCCCTGCCCCGTGCATCATCACAATAGTTTCATGGGATCGCGGCGCGGGTGTTACCCGGCGCCGCGATTTTTGTTTCAAACCTGATTTTTCCGGAGAATCCCTTTGCGCCTATCCTTTTCCCTGTCGGCCCTTACCCTGCCCGGCCTACTCCTGTCGCTTGCCGCCACTTCTGCTATCGCCGAAACCGCCCTGACCTATGGCCCTCGCCCGGCCTATCTGGTCGACAAACTGCCCGCGGGCGCGCTGAAGGACCGGCTGCAGTCCTGCGCCGCGCAGGTGCCGCAGCGCACGGAATTCTCCATCGGTCATCGCGGCGCACCGCTGCTCTTTCCCGAACACACCATCGAAAGCAACATGGCCGCCGCGCAGATGGGCGCCGGGATCCTTGAGTGCGACGTGACCTTTACCAAGGATCTGGAACTGGTCTGCCGTCATGCCCAGAACGATCTTCACACCACCACCGATATCCTGACCAGCGATCTGGCCGACACCTGCGTCACCCCCTTCACCCCCGCAGGTGGCGGCGCGGACGCCAAGGCCGAGTGCCGCACCTCGGAGATCACGCTGGAAGAGTTCCGCAGCCTGACTCCCAAGATGGACAGCCGCGACAAGACGGCCACGACTGCTGAGGCCTATCAGGGCGGCGTCGCGCCCTGGCGCAGCACGCTCTATGTGGACGGCGCCCGCAGCATGACCCATGCGGAATCCATCACGCTGTTCCGCAGCCTTGGCGCCAAGTTCACGCCCGAGCTGAAGGCCCCCGCGGTGAAGATGCCCTTCAACGGGTTCACGCAGGAAGACTACGCGCAGAAGCTGGTGGAGGAATACAAATCCGCGAGCGTGCCAGCATCGGACGTCTGGCTGCAAAGTTTCGATCTCAGCGATGTCCTATATTGGATCGAGAACGAGCCGGAGTTCGGCGCGCAGGCGGTGTACCTCGATGACCGTTATTCCAAATCCGACGCCGATGAAGGCAAGGTGGATCCCTCCAACCCCGCGAGTTTCAAGCCGAGCATGCAGGAGCTGGCGGATATGGGGGTCAACTATATCGCACCGCCGATCTGGATGCTGCTGGCGCTGGAGGACGGGAAGATCGTGCCCTCCCCCTATGCCATCAAGGCGCGCGAGGCGGGGCTCAAGATCATCGCCTGGTCGATGGAGCGCTCTGGGCCGCTGACAAATGGCGGCGGTTGGTATTACCGGTCAGTGAAACCGGCGATCTCGGATGCCTCGGCCTATTATCAGGTGCTGGACGTTCTGGCGCAGGATGTGGGCGTCTCCGGTGTCTTTTCCGACTGGCCTGCAACGGTGACCTATTACGCCAACTGCATGGACCTGTAGACAAAAAAACCGCCACCGCACAGGCACCTGTGCATCGCATCTGCCGCCGCCCCCTTGAGCCTGCCGCCGCAGGACCCTAGATTGAGGGTAACGCGCGAAACTGGAGACTTTCATGTTCGGTATCCCCGGCAAACAGGCTGTAACCATCACCCCGAAGGCTGCGGCGCAGATTTCAAAGCTGATGCAGAATGCGGGCCACGCGGGCCTGCGCATTGGCGTGAAAAAAGGCGGCTGCGCCGGCATGGAATACACCATGGAATACGTCGATGACGCCGATCCCAATGACGAGGTCGTGGAACAGGACGGCGCCCGGGTGATGATCGCGCCGATGGCACAGATGTTCCTGTTCGGCACCGAGATCGACTATGAAACCACGCTGCTGGAAAGCGGGTTCAAGTTCAACAATCCCAATGTCGCCGAGGCCTGCGGCTGCGGCGAGTCGATCAGTTTCAAGGATATGCCCGGCGCTTGATCGCCTGCAGCTACGGTATTCATTGCATGGGGCGGCTTCGGTCGCCCTTTTGTGTTTTGCCCGCCCCTGCCAGCGGCGTCTTGCACAATTGCTCCCTCTGACGCGGGGTGCTACCACCACGCCACAGAACAACAAGGGAAGCGACACATGCGGCGGAAACTGGCGGCGGGAAACTGGAAAATGAACGGCACCGGGGCAGAACTGGTCGAGCTTGCTGCGCTGGCTGAAGGCCATCCGGCGCCGGATGGCACCGACATCCTGATCTGCCCGCCCGCAACGCTGCTGTCGCGCGCAGCGGACGCGACCCGCGGCGGACCGGTACAAATCGGCGGTCAGGACTGCCACGCCGCGGCCTCGGGGGCGCATACCGGCGATCTGAGCGCGGCGATGCTGCTGGATGCAGGCGCAAGCGCGGTGATCCTAGGACACTCTGAACGCCGCGCCGATTACGGTGAAACCGACGCCATTGTCCTTGCCAAGGCCGAAGCCGCCATTGCTGCCGGTTTGCTGGCCGTGGTCTGCCTTGGCGAGACCCTGGAAGAGCGCGAAGCAGGCAAGACCCTTTCGGTCGTCGGCACACAGCTGGCCGGTTCGGTGCCGGAGGGCGCCAGCGGCGCCACGCTGGTCGTCGCTTATGAACCGGTCTGGGCCATCGGCACCGGCAAGGTTCCAACGCTGGAGCAGATCGGCGAGGTGCACGATTTCCTGCGCGCCGAGCTGACCAATCGCTTTGGCGCCGAGACCGCTGAAGGCATTCGCCTGCTTTACGGTGGCTCGGTGAAACCCGGCAATGCAGCCGAGATCTTCGCCGTGTCGAACGTGGACGGCGCCCTTGTTGGCGGCGCCAGCCTGACCGCCGCGGATTTCTCTCCGATCATCTCGGCTTTGGAGAACGCCTGACCAAGAGGCGCGGCCTCACAAGTGAATGACAAGCCCGGCTCTGACGCAGAGCTGGGCTTTTTTACGGCCTTTGCTTCTCGACTCGCAGACGAAAATGGCGCCCCGATCTCCCGGGGCGCCCTCACTCGTACCAACTCTTACACAACTCGGTACTCGTGAATCTCTAGTTCGTTATGATCTCCGGCCCCATCAGCGCATTCGGGATCATCGTGCTGAGCCATGGGATGTAGGTTACCATGATCAGGAAGACGAAGAGCACCGCCAGGAACGGCAGGGCCGCCCGGACCACCGCCATCATCGGCATGCCCGCAACCCCGGAAGTGACAAAGAGGTTCAGGCCAACCGGCGGGGTAATCATGCCGATCTCCATGTTGACCACCATGATGATGCCCAGATGGATCGGGTCGATGCCCAGTTCGATTGCGATCGGGAACACCAGCGGCGCAACGATCACCAACAGGCCCGACGGCTCCATGAACTGACCGCCGATCAGCAGGATCACGTTCACCACGATCAGGAACATCACCGGGCCAAAGCCCGCCGACAGCATGGCATTGGCGATATGCTGCGGCACCTGCTCGTCGGTTAGTACGTGTTTCAAGATCAGCGCGTTGGCGATCACGAACATCAGCGTCACGGTTAGCTTGCCCGCATCGAACAGCGCCCGTTTGGTGTCCTTGTGGAACCAGACCGATAGCAGCGCAAGCGGCGCCTGCAGGACGGTGCGGCGCGGGCGCACCTCGGTTCCCGCCAGCGGTCCCATGTCGCGGTAAACAAAGGTTGCCACCAGGAAAGCATAGACGGATGCCACGGCGGCGGCTTCGGTCGGCGTGAAGATCGCGCCTTCCTTGTAAAGCCCCAGTTCAGGCGAATACCACGGGTAGCCATAGATACCGACCATGATGATCACAATCAGGAACAGGCCCCAGAACGCCTCGCGGAAGGAGGCGCCGACTTCGGCCCAGCCCGCCCAGTCGCCCTTGGGCATGTTCTTGATCCGGGCGATGACGTAGATCGTCACCATCAGCATCACCCCGGCCAGAAGGCCCGGAATGATACCGGCAAGGAACATCCGTCCGACCGAAACGTCGACCGATGCCGCATAGACGACCATCACGATGGAGGGCGGGATCAGGATGCCAAGCGTGCCGGCGTTACAGATCACACCGGCCGCGAATTCCTTGGAATAGCCCGCCTGGCGCATTGCTGCGATCACGATGGAGCCGATGGCAACCACGGTCGCCGGAGAGGACCCGGACAGCGCCGCGAACATCATGCAGGCAAAGACGCCAGCGATGGCCAGACCGCCCTGAAAATGGCCGACGCAGGCAATCGAGAACCGGATGATCCGCTGCGCCACACCGCCGGTCGACATGAAGGTCGAGGCGAGAATGAAGAACGGAATGGCCAAGAGGGTGAAATGGCCTTCGAAGGCTTCGAACAATGTGCCGGCGACCGAGGCCAGCGAACTGTCCGAATAGACCAGCAGAAACAGGGTGGAGCTGAGGCCCAGCGAGACGGAGATCGGCACGCCGATCAGCATCAGGCCAACCACCATGGCAAAAAGCAGAACGACGTCCATCAGTTTTCTCCCCCCGTCTTTTCTCCGGTGGCGCGGGCGCGGGCCTCGTCCAGTTCGTCCTCAACCTCGTGGCTGGCCACCAGCCGGTCGGCCTCACCGCGCCAGATGCGCAGGGCAGCCTGTACAAACCGGATCACCAGCAGCAGCATCGACAGCGGCAGGATCAGATACGGCACCACCTTGGGCAGTTTTTCGTAGGAATCGCCGTAGTTGATCAGATCCTCCAGAAACCGGATGATCCCCACCATCGGCACGTCCTGCACCTCGTAAAAGCTTTGGCTGCGGGCCTTCATATCCAGCCCGGTCGGGAACCAGCGCCCCGAGGTCGGCGGCAGATCCGCAAACACCGCCCAGTAATCATAGGCACCTTTCAGCAACAACAGCGAAAACAGCAGGCAGGCGCCAACCGCGATCAGCCCCACAACGCGGCGTGCAGGCGGCGCAAGCGTGTTGACGATGGCATCCACCCCCAGGTGCGCATGCGTCTTGACCGCGTAAGACGCCCCCAGCAGCACCAGCCAGGCAAAAAGGAACACCGTCAGCTCCAGCGCCCAGAGGATATTGGAGTTGAACACGAAACGCGCCACCACATTGGCAAAGGTGATCACTGTCATCAGCCCCAACAGCAGCGCGATCAGCGTTTCTTCCAGCGTATTGATGACCCCGGCCGGGCCGGTTCTTGCCCCCGACATGCCAGTCTCCCCTGCTATGTTGATAAAATGGTGCAGGCGGCGGATCCCCACGCCGCCTGCAAAACGGGGCGCAGCACTCATCCTTGGATGGCGCGCCCCGGGGTGCGGCTATCAGAAGCCTGCGTTGATCGCCTGTGCGGCGTCGATCTTGTCCTGACCCACGTCACCGGCGAACTGCGCCCAGACGGGTTTCATGGTGTCGACCCAGGACTGGCGCTGCTCGGCCGAGAGCTGACGCACGGTGCCACCGGCATCAATGATCGCCTGCTTGGCTGCTGCGTTGACCTTGGCGGATTCAGAGTTCCGCGCTTCGGTCACTTCCGACAGGATGGTCAGGAACTGGTCGCGTACTTCCGGCTCCAGGCTGTCCAGCCAGTCCACCGAGGTCACCACCAGATAGTCGATGATGCCGTGGTTGGTTTCGGTGATCCCGTCCTGCACTTCGAAGAACTTCTTGCCGTAGATGTTGGACCAGGTGTTTTCCTGACCATCGACAACACCCTGCTGAAGAGCGCCGTAGACTTCGGAAAAGGCCATTTTCTGCGGGCTGCCACCGATCGCTTCCATCTGCGCCACCAGCACGTCCGAGGACTGCACGCGGAACTTCAGGCCATTGGCGTCGGTCGGCTCGACCAGCGGTTTGTTGGCCGACATCTGCTTCATGCCATTGTGCCAGTAAGCCAGGCCCTGCAGGCCGCGGCGCTGCATCGAATCCAGCATCGCCTGACCGTTGTCGGACGCCTGGAAGGCGTCAACCGCATCGATGTTCTTGAACATGAACGGCAGGTCGAACAGGCGGAACTGTTTGGTGAATTTCTCGAACTTGGACAGCGACGGCGCGGCCAGCTGCACGTCGCCCTGCAGCATCGCTTCAAGCACCTTGTTGTCATTGTAGAGGGTCGAGTTCGGATAGACTTCAAGGCACATGGTGCCGTTCATCTCTTCGTTGATACGCTTTTCCAGCAGCGTCGCGGCAATCCCCTTGGGGTGCTTGTCGGTGTTGGTGACGTGGCTGAACTTGACGACGATCTCGCCTTCGTCACAGGCCGCCTGAACGGCACCAGCGGATACGGTCATCGCCAGAGCGGCGGCGGTAGCAGTCAGGAACTTCATAATAGTCCTCCCAGATTTCTCTCCATAGCCTGTGCGCAATGCACAAGCCCCGCGGAGAGGATCGCGAATCGCACTGCCCCGCTCAAGAATTGAGTCGTGATTCGGCTGATTTTGATTTTTTTATAAACTTTTCAGACAGATGCATGGCGCCCAGTTCCCGGGCGCAGGCGCCTAAATTATAGGCTGTGCGAAAACCCGCACAGGGATCAGCGCGAGGTGTGCGGATTTCCGCACAGCCGTAACGCCATCTTTTCAACCGCTGGAATCACGCATCTGAGGCGCGGCGATAGTCCTCGGGGCGGATGCCATATCGGGCCAGTTTGTCGTAAAAGGTCTTGCGCGGCAGCTTCAGCGCCGCCGCCGCCGCCGAAGCGCGCCCGTTCTGGCGCCCCAGGGCCGCGATCAGCAAGGACCGCTCAACCTGCGCCATCTGTTCCGCCAGCCCCAGACCAGAGCCGACCGAGACTTCCTCGGGCATGCCAAGCACGAACCGCATGGCCGCCGACATCAGCGAGCGGGCATTGCCAGGCCAGTCCTGCGCCATCAGCATCGCCAGATGCTCCTGGCTGATCTCGGGCGCCGCGATGCCCGCCTGCTCGGCCGCCTGGGCCACGTAGTGACGGAACAGAACCGGGATGTCTTCGGGCCGTTCAGCCAGCGATGGAATGCGCACCCGCATGCCATCCAGGCGATAAAACAGGTCAGCATTGAAGGCGCCGCTGGTGGCCAGCTGCGCCAGATCGCTGGTGGTTCCTGCGATCACCCGGGCGGCGACGCCCTGCTCCAGCCGTTCCAGAACCGCGTATTGCACCGCGTCGGCCATGGCCGGGATTTCATCCAGAAACAACGACCCGCCCGCTGCATCCTGGCACAGCGCATCAAAGGCTTCGATGGACATCCCGGCGGCGGGTCGCTTCACAAAGGCGCCCTGCGCCCGCGGTGACATCAGGTGGATGACTTCAGCGACCTTGGAAACGCCACTGCCCGCCGGACCTGTCACCAGAACCTCGGCTCCGGTGGGCGCCACTGCGCGCACCCGCGTCCTGAGCTGCTCTGCCTGCGGGGAGGTGCCGAAAAGCATCCGCGCCGCCGGATCGCCCGCCTCCAGCTGGCGCTTCAGGCGTCTGTTTTCCAGCACCAGTGCCCGGGTCTTGCGCGCCCGCTCCAGCACCGAAAGAAGATCCCCCGGAGCGCAGGGTTTTTCCAGAAAATCAAAGGCGCCCTCCGACATCGCCCGCACCGCCATCGGAATGTCGCCTTCGCCGGTCAGCAGGATAACCGGCAGTTCGGCGTCGATCTCATGCGCATAGGTCAAAAGATGAAACCCGTCCCGCCCCGGCATGCGAATGTCCGACAGGATCACGCCATCAAATTCGGGAGAGATCAGATCCTTGGCCGCCACGAAAGAGCCAGCTGTCACCGCCTCCAGGTCGTTCAGCTCAAGCGTCTGCGACAGCGCCTCGCGCACCGCCGCGTCATCATCCACGAGCAGTACCCGCCGGGTCATGCAGCTTCTTCCTCGCTCCAGGGGTCAAGTTCGACGGTAAAGACCGCACCATCGCTGCTGTTGCAGCCGCGGATGTGGCCGCCGAAACTTTGCACCAACCCGTAAGAGATCGACAGCCCAAGGCCAAGCCCCTCGGCGCTGCCCACGGCCTTGGTCGAATAGAAAGGTTCGAACATCTTTTCCGGTTCCTTGATGCCCGGGCCGATGTCACGGACATGAACGCGCAGCCGCGCGCCAGTTTGCTGTGACGGCCATTCCAGCGCGATGCGGATCGCCCGCTGGTCCTGCTCCATCATGGCGTCGGCGGCGTTATTGATCAGGTTTACAAAAACCTGGGTCAGCCGCACCTCGCCACCCCAGGCGTAGACCGGACCGGATGGCGCTGCCCAATGGAGCGCCACATGGTCCGTTTCCAGCCGCGCCGTGGTCAGTTCCACCGCCGCATTGATCACCTGCACCAGATCAACCCGCGCCATCGGTTCGCTTTCGTTGCGAGCAAAGGCCCGCAGGTTCTTGATGATCCGCGCCATGCGTTCGGCCATGCTGGAAATCCGGGTCAGGTTTTCCGCCGCGCGCTCGGGCTTTTCCCGTTCCAGAAAGGCGGCGCCGTTTTCGGCATATTGCTGAATGGCCATCAGCGGTTGGTTCAGCTCGTGACTGATGCCCGCAGACATCTGCCCCAGCGCCGAGAGTTTCCCGGCCTGGACCAGATCTTCCTGCGCCTGTTTCAGCGCCGCTTCGGCCTCTTGTCGCTCATGGACCTCGCGGCGCAGCTGAGTGTTGATCACCTGCAGGGCCTGGGTGCGGGCCTCTACCCGGGTTTCCAGAATGACATTGGCCCGGGCCAGGGTTCGGCGCCGCTCGGTCGCGAGGAACAGGAGCGTGCCGAATGCAAGACACACCGCCGTCAGAGCGGCCGCCTGCAAGGCAGCGATACGCCGCGCCGGGGCGACATCCACCAGGATCTCTCCACGCATACCGATGACCGGCAGGTCCACCGTCAGGTGCAGCGCCTGCTGCGGCAGGTAGGAGCTGCCGGACATCTGCCAGACCTCGTGCCCGCCATGGTTTTCCACCGCGAAGGAAACCGGATCGCCTCCCTCGGCCGCGCTGCCAGGCAGCCGTTCAGCCCGTCGCCAGAACAGCAATTCCGGCCGGTTGGAAATAAACACCTCTTCGTTGCGGTTGGTGAAGAAGACCGCAGGCAAGGAGCCGCGCCAGGTCTGCTCCACATCCTCTACATCGGCCACGACCACCAGCGCCCCCAGCACGCCGCCGCCGGGCGCAAAGCTGGGCGCGGCATAGAAATAGGCCCGCCGCCCCTCGGGCAGCAGCACCGCCTGACCGGTGCCAAGCGCGCCCTGCATGGCACGTTTGAAATAGGGTTGATCGGCCACCGAGCCTCCGGCGACCCCTTCGGCAAAGGCCAGAACCCGCCCCGAACGGTCTGCATAGAACACGTCGAGCGCCGCCGTCTTGTCCGCCACCTCGCGCAGACGCCGTGCTGCCTCTTGCTGCCCCGCCGCCGTATCCAGCCCGTCCAGCACCGGATGATCCGCCGTCAGAACAGCCAGTTCCTGATAGATCTGCAACTGCGTGCTGACCCGATCCGACGCCAATGCCAGATCCGCCGCGCTGCGCTCTGCCAGCGAGTCCAGCGCCTGCCGGTACCCATAGATCCAGACCGCAGCCGCCAGCCCTGCGACTGCACATGCAAATCCCAGCAATAGGCCCCAGCGCTGCCACATGGTTTGTTTGATCATTGATACTGCCTCATGCAGGCCAGACTATGAAACTCACCTTGCATTGACCAGCCGCCATGGCAAAAGTCGCCGCATGAAAACACTGCATCAGTCCCCGACCGATCCGGCCTTTGTGCAAGATCCCTATCCGTTCTACGCCAAAGCCCGCGACGCGGGCGCCCTACACTATTGGCAGGACTACGACATGGTGGCAGCCTTTCGCAAATCGGCCGTTCACATGCTGCTGCGGGACCGCCGCTTCGGGCGGGAAATCCCCGCCGAAATGGCCACGCCCGGCCCGGCCCATCTGGCACCGTTTCTGGCTGTCGAGGCTCATTCGCTGCTGGACGCCGAACCGCCACGCCACACCCGCCTGCGCAAGCTGGTGATGCGGGCCTTTACCTCGCGCGCGATTACCGCGCTTGAGGCGGATATCGCCCAGCTGTGCCATGATCTGATCGATGCCTTTCCGGACCAGCCCTTTGATCTGTTGCAGGCCTATTGCACGCAGGTTCCGATCGTGACCATCTGCCGCCTGCTCGGCGTACCCGAGGAGATGGCGCCGCAGCTTCTGGATTGGTCGCACCGGATGGTGGCCATGTATCAGGCCGGGCGCACGGAAGAGACCGAGCATTCCGCCGCCGAGGCATCTGCCGCCTTTTCCGATTATCTGCGCAGCTATATCGATCAACGTCGCAGCGATCCGCAGGATGATCTGATCACCCGCCTGATTGCCGCCGAGGAGGCCGGGGACAGCCTGACCACGGATGAGCTGATCGGCACCTGCATACTGCTGCTGAACGCGGGGCACGAAGCAACAGTGCACGCCCTTGGCAACGGGGTGAAGACGATGCTGGAACAGGGCTGGGATCCGGCCTGGCTGACCGAGGACGGGATCGACCAACTGGTCGAGGAAATCCTGCGCTATGATCCGCCACTGCATATGTTCACCCGCTATGCCTATGAAGAGGCCGAGGTCTTCGACCATACCTTCCAGCGCGGCGATCAGGTGGCGCTGCTTCTGGGTGCGGCCAACCGCGACCCGGCAGTGCTTGATGATCCAGAGGTCTTTAACCCCAGCCGCCCGGCCAAGACCAACACGTCCTTTGGGGGCGGACTGCATTTCTGCGTCGGCGCGCCGCTGGCACGGCTGGAAATGCGCATCGCGCTGCCCATCCTGTTCCAGCGCTGCCCCGATCTGCGTCTGGCAGAAAAACCCGAGTATTCAGACAGCTACCACTTTCATGGCCTCAACCGGCTGATGGTGAGCCGCTGATGGTCGGCGCCACCCTCCACTTCCCCTACTCCGCTGGCTCCAGCGGCAGCAGCGTGGTCGATTTGATTTCCTCCATCGACAAGAGCGCGGTCACATTGTGCACCCGCACCTCTGAAATCAGCGCCTGATAGAATTTGTCATAGGCCCGCGCGTTCTTCACCCGCACCTTCAGGATGTAATCGATATCGCCTGCCAGCCGGTGCGCCTCCTGCACCTCGGGGCGGTCGCGCAGCGCCTGCAGGAAGGACGCCTGCCATTCCGCCTCGTGCTCCGAGGTTCGGATGAGCACAAAGAAACAAGCCTCGAACCCCAGCGCCTCGGCGTCCAGGATCACGGTCTGGCGGCCAATCACCCCGGCCTCGCGCAGTTTGCGGATGCGATTCCAGACCGGGGTCTTTGAGCTGCCCACCTGCTTGGCGATTTCATCCAGCGACTGGCTGGCGTCGCGTTGCAGCTCCGCCAGGATTTTCCGATCCGTGGCATCAATCCGCACTGTCATTCTAATTTTCCCTCTGCATCGAAACCTTGGTCACCAAGCCCCGAACCACGTGGAACACATGTCCTTATTTGGGCGGACGTATGGCGCTTAAATGGGAATATTTCCTATATTGGGGGTCAAGTCAAACACCAGAAATGAGGCGCCACATGTCCAGTTTTGCCCCGATCATTCCCTCTGCCAGCCCTGAACGCGCAGACGGCATGTGCTGCCCCGCGCCGGGACAGGTTGCCTTTGCCGGCTCTGGCCCGGGCGATCCCGATCTGCTGACTCTGAAGGTGCTGAAAGCGATGCAGGCCGCGGATGTGATCCTGTTCGACCGCCTGGTCAGCCCCGAGATCATGGCCCTAGCCGCCCCGGGCATCGCGCTGGAGGATGTCGGCAAGGAAGGCTTTGGCCCCTCCATGTCGCAAGAGGAGATCTGCGACCGTCTGGTGGCCCATGCCCGTGCCGGCCGCAAGGTGCTGCGGCTCAAATCCGGCGATCCCACCGTCTTTGGCCGCCTCGACGAAGAGCTGTCCGCCTGCGACGCTGCCGGGATCGGCTACCAGATCCTGCCCGGCATCACCGCCGCCTCTGCTGCGGTCGCCGCCATCGGTCAGAGCCTGACGCAACGCGGGCGCAATTCCTCGGTCCGGTTCCTCACCGGGCACGACATGCGCGGTTTTGCCGATCACGACTGGACCGCCCTGGCGCGCCCCGGTGAGGTGGCCGCGATCTACATGGGCAAGAAATCCGCGCGTTTCGTGCAGGGCCGTTTGATCATGCACGGCGCGGACCGGGCTACGCCGGTGACCATCGTCGAACATGCCTCGCGCGCCAACCAGCGCGTTCTGGAAACAACGCTGGACCGGCTGCCCGCCGATCTGGCTGCGGCAGGTCTGTCCGGCCCGGCCCTTACCTTCCTCGGGCTGGCGCCGCGTCAAAGCCTCGCCGCCCTGCCCGACCTCGCCTCTGACCTTACCTCCGATCTGAATATGGAGCTCGCCTGATGCCCCGTCCCTTTACGCCCAAAGTGATCACCGCGAATGACCTCCTTGAGGGCGACGTGATCTATTACACCGCCAAGGACAGCTGGAGCCGCTCGCTGAGCGAGGCCGAGCTGATTACCGACGAAGCCGAGGCGCAGCTGCGCCTGCTGGCCGCCGAACGCGATGCTCTCAACGTTGTCGGCATCTACCTGACCGACGCCAAACCTGGCGCGGATGGCCCCGAACCTGTCCACTTCCGCGAAGAATTCCGCCGCACCGGTCCCTCGAACTACGCCCATGGCAAACAGGAGGCTCTCTCCAATGTATAAGTATAACGACTTTGACGCCGCTTTTTTGGCTGAACGCAACGCCCAGTTCCGTGCCCAGGTAGAGCGCCGCATCGACGGCAGCCTGACCGAGGACGAGTTCAAACCCCTGCGCCTGATGAACGGGCTGTATCTGCAGCTGCACGCCTATATGCTGCGGGTTGCAATCCCCTATGGCACGCTCAGCAGCGCCCAGATGCGCCAGCTCGCGCTATTGGCCGAAAAGTGGGACAAGGGCTATGGCCATTTCACCACCCGTCAGAACATCCAGTACAACTGGCCGACCCTGAAGGACGTGCCGGACATGCTGGACGCGCTGGCCGAAGTGGGCCTGCACGCGATCCAGACCTCGGGCAACACCGTACGCAACGTGACCTCGGATCACTTTGCCGCCGCCGCCAAGGGTGAGCTGGAAGATCCGCGCCCCTATGCCGAGCTGATCCGGCAATGGTCCACCGACCACCCGGAATTCCAGTTCCTGGGCCGCAAGTTCAAGATCGCGGTGACTGGCGCCGAAGAGGACCGCGCCGTGACCCGTGCTCATGACATCGGGCTGCGCATGGTCTCCCGCGAAGGCGAGACCGGGTTCGAGGTAATCGTGGGTGGTGGCCTTGGCCGTACGCCAATGATCGGCAAGGTGCTACGGGAGTTCCTGCCCAAGGCGGACCTGCTGCCCTATCTTGAGGCGGTGCTTAGCGTCTACAACCTGCTGGGTCGGCGCGACAACAAGTACAAGGCCCGGATCAAGATCACCGTGCAGGAAAACGGCATCGACAAGATCCGCGACCTGGTTGAAGAGCGTTTTATCGAACGCCGCGCCCAGTTCAACGGCGCCGATCAGGAGCTGCTGGAAGAAATCAAGGCGCATTTCACGCCCCCCGCCCTGCGCAGCGGCGACACCACGGCCTATGATGCAGCCTATGACAACGATCCGGTGTTCCGCGCCTGGGCCGACACCAACCTGTCGGCGCACCGCAACGAAGACCACGCCATCGTCACCATCTCGGTCAAGGCGCATGGCGCCACCCCCGGCGATGCCACTGCCGAGCAGATGCGCGTGATGGCGGATCTGGCGCAGGAATTGGGCTATGACGAGCTGCGCATCAGCCACCAGCAGAACGTGATCCTGCCGCATGTCCTGAAATCGGATCTGCCCGCGATCCATGCCCGCCTGAAAGAGGTCAGCCTTGCGACCGCCAACATTGGCCTGATCTCGGATATCATCGCCTGCCCCGGCATGGACTATTGCGCCCTGGCCACCGCCCGCTCGATCCCGGTTGCGCAGGATATCGCAACCCGGTTCGAAGAGCTGAAGCTGGAGCACGACGTGGGCCACCTGCAGATCAAGATCTCGGGCTGCATCAATGCCTGCGGCCACCACCACGTCGGCCATATCGGCATTCTGGGTCTGGATCGCGCCGGGGTAGAGAACTACCAGATCACCCTTGGCGGTGATGCCACTGAAACGGCGGCCATCGGCACACGCACCGGCCCCGGTTTCGCCTATGACGAGATCGTTCCGGCGGTCGAGCGTCTGATCGGCGCCTATCTGGAACTGCGGACCGATGAAGGCGAGACCTTCATCGATACCTACCGCCGCGTCGGAATGGAACCGTTCAAAGCCGTGCTTTATCCCGAAGCCCGCAAAAAGGTGGCCTAGAGCGATGCTGAAGCTCGCAGAGAGCAGCCCCAATGGGGCTGCACCGGACACCGCCCTGGCGGAAAAGGTGGAGATGCTGAATGCCCGCTACCGGCATCATTCAGCCACCGCCGTGATGCAGGGCGCCCTGCAGGATGCCGGGCAGATCGCCCTGGTTTCCAGCTTTGGCGCGGAATCGGTTGTGCTGCTGCATATGGCGGCGGTGATCGATCCCGCCGTGCCGGTGCTGTTCGTGGATACCGAGCTGCTGTTCACCGAAACGCTGGTCTATCAGCAGGAGGTGAGCGAGCGCCTTGGCCTGCGCAACGTGCAGGTCATCCGCGCCGAGGATATCGCCGAAAAGGACCCCTATGGCGCCTTGCGGTTCTCGGACACCGACGCCTGCTGCCACCTGCGCAAGACCGTGCCGCTGCAAAACGCACTGTCGGGCTATGACGGCTGGATCACCGGACGCAAACGGTTCCAGTCCGGCAGCCGCGCCGCGCTCGACTTTTTCGAGGTCGAGGACGGCACCGGACGCATCAAGGTGAACCCGCTGGCCCATTGGGCGCCCGAGGACGTGCGCGCCTATATGGAAGAAAACCGCCTGCCGCGCCATCCGCTGGTGGCGCAGGGCTACCCGTCGATCGGTTGCGCCCCCTGCACCTCGAAGGTGGCTGAAGGCGAAGACCCCCGCGCCGGACGCTGGCGCGATCAGAACAAGGAAGAATGCGGCATCCACATCGTGGATGGCAAACTCACCCGCAAAGGAGCTGACCCCAAATGACTGTAATTGTGACCGACACCGGATTTGGCCCCGACAGCTGGCAGGCCGACTACGAAGGTGAAGACGCGCTGGACCTGCAGCCCGATGCGGATCTGTCCCCCCTGTCGAACCGCATCCCCGGCTGCGAGATGATCCGTATTCATTTCCCCAGCTTTGCCGACGGGCGCGGGTTCACCCTGGCGCGGCAATTGCGGCAGATGGGTTATATCGGGCGGCTCCGGGCCTATGGTCACGTGCTGGCGGATCAATACGCCATGGCGCGGCGCAGCGGCTTTGACGAGGTCGAGATCGATGATGATCTGGCCGCCCGTCAGCCCGAGGACCAGTGGTTGGCCCGGGCAAACTGGCAGGCGCACGACTATCAGGCACGTCTGGGACGCGGCCGGGCCGCCCGCTGAGACGGGCCTGATCTCGCGTCAGACACCCCCACAAACCGTAATTCGGGAAAAACAAAGCTTTTCCTGACCTGAATCAACGATTAATCAGAGGTGCCGGTCTACCAGACCGGCAGTGAAACCGATGAACGAGATGACCGCCGTGACCGACACTGCCTCCGAAGCCAAGCCCGCCAAGGCGACCCCGACCCTGCCGGACGCCCAGACCGTGACCGCGGTCAAGCACTGGACAGACCGCCTGTTCTCCTTCCGGGTATCGCGGCCTGCGTCGCTGCGCTTCCGCTCGGGCGAGTTCGTGATGATCGGCCTGATGGGCGACCCCGATCCCAAGACCGGCAAGCAAAAGCCACTGCTGCGTGCCTATTCCATCGCCTCGCCCTCATGGGACGAAGAGCTGGAGTTCTACTCGATCAAGGTGCAGGACGGTCCGCTGACCTCGAAACTACAGCACATCAAAAAAGGCGATCAGATCATCCTGCGGCCCAAGCCCGTCGGCACCCTGGTGCATGACGCCCTGCTGCCCGGCAAACGCATCTGGTTCTTCGCCACCGGCACCGGCTTTGCGCCCTTCGCCTCGCTGCTGCGCGAGCCGCAGACCTACGAGGATTACGACGAGGTCATCATCACCCACACCTGCCGCACCGCAGGCGAGCTGACCTATGGCCGGGAACTGATCGAAAGCCTGAAGGACGACGAGCTGCTCAATGAGGTGATCGGTGAGGGCTTCTGGAAGAAGATCAAATACTACCCCACCACCACCCGCGAAGAGAGTGCCAAGATGGGCCGGATCACCGACCTGATCAACTCGGGCGAGGCCTACAAGGATCTGGGCGTTGAGCCGCTCAACCCCGAGAGCGACCGGGCGATGATCTGCGGCAACCTGGCCTTCAACCTGGAACTGAAGGACATGCTGGAAGCGGCGGGCCTTGAAGAAGGCGCCAATTCCAAGCCCGCGCAATATGTGGTGGAAAAGGCTTTCCTCGACTAAGCCAGCACGCCTGACGCAAGCCGCCAATGGCCAGATACAAAAAGGCCGCGCCACCCTGATACGGGCGGCGCGGCTTTTCTTTTGTACCAGTGGGTTATCCCGCCGCTGCAATCCAGCGTAGGAATTACAGGTTCAGCGCGGCCTTCACCTGATCCAGCGCCGCCTTCAGCATCACCGGGCTGTCCTTGGCCGCGTCAACCGCCCCGGTCAGAACCGATTTCTGCGTCTCGGAGAGGTCCGAATCCGCGATCATCGTGGTCACGGTTTCATAATCGAAGCCTTCCAGCGTCAGCGCCTCCGACATGGCCTGATCTGCGGCCTGCTCCCCCTCGGGGTCCGTGGCACTGCCCGCCGCGTCTGTCGCAGCCTGGGTTGCGCTCTCAACCGCGTCGCGGACAGCCTCATCCGCCTGTTCGACAACATCCTCTGCCGCCTCCACTGCAGCAGCTGCAGCGGTCTCTGCCGCATCTGCTGCGGTCTCTGCCGCATCTGCAGCGCCCTCCACGGCGGCCTCGGCATCGGCTGCGGCCTCTTCGACGGTCTCCTCTACGGCACTCTCAACCGCTTCAGCAGCCTCTTCGGCCTGCTCTGCCACTGACTTGGGAGCCTCTGCCTCGGTGCTTTCCTCGACCACCGGTGCTGGTTCTGGTTCTGCCTCAGGTGCAGGCTCTGTCACGGCTGCGGGGGCATCCGTGTTGGCCGGCGCGTTACTGATCACACTGTCTTCGGTCTGGACGGAAAAGGCATAGTAAGCGCCAATCGCCACCACCCCGGCTGCTACGGCAACAATAACCGGTTTCATGATGTCTCTCCTTTGTTCTGGCCGGAACCTGTCTGGCGACAGGCAGACCGGCGCGTGTTCTTGCGACATTCGATACCGGCTAGCTGGCCTCCCGCAGCGCCCGCCACAAGGGGCAAAAACCGCCGGACGCGTCATCGGCCAGCCGCCGCCGACCGGATCCCGGACGATTGGCGGGGCTTTGCCTGCGCCGGAAACCGGAACGCTTTCCCCCTGACACCTGCCCTCCGAATCGAATGCCAATCGCACCTGACCAACTGCCGTCCAGCCCACCGGGCACCGGTGCCTGCCTGCCCGCAGGCCCGGCTGCGGGAACGCTGCGCCGGTTCTGCGGTGACAATCGCCTCTTTTCACGGAGGCCCGCATCGGTTCCCGCTTGAAAGACGCCGCGCCCCGGTTTAGATTTCATGCTCGAAAATCGGCAACCATCAAAGGATTGAACCCATAGCCCGCAGACCTCATAACGCGCCGCCGCCTCGTGATACCGGCCCGCGCACGAACGAAAAAATCCGCGCCCCCGAAATCCGCCTGATTGGCGCCGAAGGGGAGAACGTTGGCGTTGTCCATCCGGCCAAGGCGATGGAGATGGCAGCGGAAGCGGGTCTGGACCTTGTGGAGATCTCGCCGAACGCCAATCCGCCGGTCTGCAAGATCATGGACTTCGGCAAGTTCAAATACGAGCAACAGAAACGCGAAAGCGAAGCCCGTAAAAAGCAGAAGATCATCGAGGTCAAAGAGGTCAAGTTCCGCCCGAACACGGACACCAATGACTACAGCGTGAAAATGCGCAACGTTTTCAAATTCCTTGAAAACGGTGACAAGGTGAAGATCACCCTGCGTTTCCGCGGCCGCGAGATGGCGCACCAGAACCTCGGCCGTGAGCTGCTGGAGCGTGTGGCCGAAGACGTCAAAGATATCGGCAAGATCGAAAACATGCCGAAGATGGAAGGCCGTCAGATGATCATGATGATCGGCCCGCTGCCGCAGAAATAGCCTGCGCCGCTAACGGACCGGCCTCTGACTGGCTGAATTCCGCCTTTCTATTCCGCCCCCGGTGCTTGACTGCGCCGGGGGCGTTGTCATTGTCGCCCCTGATAAACAGCCATGCGATCAGGACGAGCCGACATGTGGGAAGAACGATTTGCAAACTCCGATGACTATGTGTTCGGGACCGAACCAGCCCGGTTCCTGACCGAACATGCCGCCTATCTGACGCCGGGCCAGACGGCCCTGTCGGTGGCCGATGGCGAGGGGCGCAATTCCGTCTACATGGCGCAGCGGGGGCTTGAGACGACCGCCTATGAGTTCGCCCCCACCGCCATTGCCCGCGCCCGTGATCTGGCGGCAGAGCGTGGCGTCACGGTGGATTTCCAAAACGTTGATATCCTCACCCATGACTGGCCTGAGGATGCCTATGATTTGGTGGTCGGCATTTTCATCCAGTTCGTCGGCCCCAAGGATCGCAAGGTGCAATTCGAAGGCATGAAACGCAGCCTGAAACCCGGCGGTGTGCTGCTGCTGCATGGCTATACGCCGAAACAGCTGGAATTCGGCACCGGCGGGCCGCCCTTTGCCGAGAACATGTACACCGAGGCTCAGCTGGCCGCTGATTTCGTAGGCTGGGACATCCTGGAGAACCGCGCCTATGAGCGGGAGGTGCAGGAGGGACGCGGCCACAGCGGCATGTCCGCCCTCATCGATTTCGTGGCGCGCAAACCCGCCTGACCACAGGTACCCGCATGAAAAAGGGCCCCGCAGTGCTGCGAGGCCCCATTGCTGTTCTGTCCCAGTGGCTCAGCCTGTGGCGGCGGCCACGGCGCGTTTGGTCAGGACACCGACAAGATGGGCACGGTATTCCTTGGTGCCGTGGATATCGCCCATCATGTTGGCCGGGTTGATGCGCAGATCCGTCAGAGCGTCGGGGCGGAATTCCTTGCCCAGTGCCTGCTCAGCTTCGCTCCAGCGGAACACACCCTCTTCCGACGCGCCAGTGACGGCAACCCGCACCCCGTCCGCGTATTTGGCGACAAAAACCCCCACCAGGGCAAAGCGCGAGGCAGGCTGCACGAACTTCTGATAGTTCGCGGCCTCCGGCACCGGGAACCGCACGCCGGTGATGATCTCACCCTCTTCCAACGCGGTGGTGAAAAGACCATCGAAATAATCATCCGCCGCGATTTCGCGGGCATTGGTGATCACGGTTGCGCCGCTGCCCAGAACCGCCGCCGGATAGCAGGCCGCCGGATCGTTATTGGCAAGCGAGCCGCCGATGGTGCCCCGGTTGCGCACGGCGGGATCGCCAATATGGCTGGCCAGCTCGGCCAGCGCGGGATAATGCGCTGCGGCCTCGGAGGCAACGGTGGCATGGGTGGTGGCGCCGCCGATTGCCAGGCTGCCATCATCTTCGCGGCAGACGCCCTGCATTTCACCAATCCCAGCAAGCGAGACCAGTTTCGACGGCATCGCCAGCCTTTGTTTCATGGTCGGCAGCAGGGTCTGGCCACCGCCCAGCGCCTGCGCGTCTTCCTCTGCCAGCGCGGCAACCGCGTCGGCAATGGAGGCAGGTTTTTCAAACTCGAAATTATACATTCCGCTTTCCTTCCCAAAGAATGCCGGGGGATCTCCCCCCTTGTTCTTTTGTTCAAATCTCCCATGGGTGCAGGGACCCGGCACATCTGCCCGGCCCCTGCCCCGGTGTTAACTGTTCATCGCAGCCCAGACGCGGCCGGGGCTGAGTGGCATGTCGATATGCGTCACATCTTTACCCGCAGCCTGCAGCGCGTCCACCACCGCATTCACAACCGCCGGCGGCGATCCGATGGCACCGGCCTCACCGCAGCCCTTCACCCCAAGGGGGTTATGGGTACAGGGCGTCTGGCAGGAATGGTCCACCTGATAGAAGGGCAGATCATCGGCGCGCGGCATGGCGTAATCCATGTAAGAGGCCGACAGAAGCTGACCGTTCTCGTCATAGACGCAGCCTTCGAGCAGCGCCTGACCGATGCCCTGACCGATACCGCCATGCACCTGACCATCGACGATCATCGGGTTGACGATATTGCCAAAGTCATCCGCCGCCGCGAAACGTTCGATGGTGACCTTGCCCGTCTCGGGATCGACCTCCACCTCGCAGGCATAGGCGCCCGAAGGATAGGTGAAGTTCGCCGGATCGTAGAAGGCGGTCTCTTCCAGCCCCGGCTCCATATCCTCAAGCGGGTAGTTGTGCGGCACATAGGCCGCCAGCGTGACATCTCCCCAGGCCAGGGATTTATCCGTGCCCGCAACCGAGAACTGGCCGTCCTTCAGCTCGATATCCGCATCGGAGGCTTCCAGAATATGCGCGGCGATCTTCTTCGCCTTGGCGATGATCTTTTCCGTCGCCCGCACCATGGCAGAGCCACCAACGGCAAGCGAGCGCGAGCCATAGGTGCCCATGCCCATCGGCGTGTTGGCGGTGTCGCCATGCACGATCTCGACCATGCTTTCGTCGATGCCGATCATATCCGCGATCACCTGCGGGAAGGAGGTTTCATGCCCCTGCCCGTGGCTGTGGCTGCCGGTCATAACCACCAGCCCCCCGGTCGCATTCACTCGCACCGTGGCGGATTCATAAAGACCCGCCCGCGCGCCCAGCTGCCCGACAAGGTTCGACGGCGCGATGCCGCAGGCCTCGATATAGCAGTTGACGCCCAGACCGCGCAGCTTGCCGTTTTCCTCGCTCTTGGCGCGGCGCGCCTTGAAGCCTGCGAAATCAGCAACCTCCATCAGCTTGTCCATGGTCGCGTTGTAATCGCCGGTGTCATATTCCACCGCCACCGGGGTGGCATAAGGGAATTCGGTGATAAAGTTCTGACGCCGCAGCGCGATGGGATCGACGCCCAGCTCGCGCGCGGCCTTGTCGATGACGCGCTCCAGCTGGAATGTCGCCTCAGGGCGGCCCGCGCCGCGATAGGCATCGACCGGCACCGTGTTGGTGAAGACGGCCTTCACGTTCACATAGATCAGCGGCGTCTTGTAGTTACCCGCCATCAGCGTGCCATGCAGCCAGGTCGGCACCGAAGGCGCAAAGGTCGACAGGTATGCGCCCATATTGGCGTAGGTGTCGGTGCGCAGCGCGGTAAAGTTGTTCTCCGCATCCAGCGCCAGTTCGATCTTGGTCACGTGATCGCGTCCATGGGCATCCGACATGAAGGCCTCGGACCGGGTAGAGGTCCATTTGACCGCCCGGTTCAGCGCCTTGGCCGCGAAGGTACAGAAGGCTTCCTCGGCATAATGGAAGATCTTGGTGCCGAAACCGCCGCCCACATCCGGCGCGATGACGCGCAGCTTATGCTCGGGGATACCCAGCACGAAAGCGCCCATCAAAAGGCGGATCACATGCGGGTTCTGCGAGGTGGTATAAAGCGTCGATTCCCCGGTGGCCCGGTTGAAATCGCCCACCGCCACGCGCGGCTCCATCGGGTTCGCGATGAGACGGTTGTTGACCAGCTCCAGCGTGGTCACATGGGCCGCATTGGCAAAGGCCTCGTCCACCGCTGGTTTGTTCTCTTCCACGAAGCCCCAGTCATAGCAGAGGTTCGAGGTGAGATCGTCATGCACCTTGGGGGCGCCTTCCTTGACGGCCTCCTTCATGTCGATGACGGCGGGCAGTTCTTCGATATCGAGCTCAATCGCTTCGGCGGCGTCGCGAGCTTCCTCGCGGCTTTCTGCGACCACGGCGGCGATGGCATCGCCCACATAGCGGACCTTGCCCTGAGCCAGAACCGGGTGCGCAGGTTCCTGCATCGGTTCTCCATGGCGGTCGGTCACCTGCCAGCCACAGGGAATCGATCCCACACCTTCGAAATCAGCGCCAGTGAAGATGCGGATGACGCCGGGCATCGCGGCCGCAGCCGTGGTGTCGATGCCGTTGATCTTGCCGTGGGCCACATCCGAGCGCAGGAAATGCACATAGGCCTGATTGTTGAGGTTGATGTCGTCGGTGTAATTGCCGGTTCCGGTCAGGAACCTTACGTCTTCGCGCCGCTTCGGGCTGGCGCCGATGCCACTATCCTTTGGCATTGTCCAAATCTCCTCCCTGGATGGTGCGCGCCGGGGCACACCTCTTGGTCATGCAAAATTGTCTTTTGTCCCGGGCCGCGCCTCCCTGCGCTGCCCGCGGCGGGCTTATGGCCTTATTCGGCAGCAATGGCCGTCACGTCCTGACCGGACGCGGCAAGGATCGCCTTGACGATGTTATGATAGCCGGTGCAGCGGCAGATATTGCCTTCGAGATAGGCGCGCACCTCGGCTTCGGTCGGCTTGGGGTTTTCCTTCAGCAGCGCCGCCGCCGACATCACCATGCCCGGCGTGCAGAAACCGCACTGAAGCCCGTGGTGATCCTGAAACGCCTGCTGGATCTTATTCAGCGTACCATCCGGAGCCGCCTGCCCTTCGATGGTGGCAACCTCTGCGCCGTCTGCTTCGGCCGCCAGCATGGTGCAGGATTTGACCGCCTTGCCGTTCACATGCACCACGCAGGCGCCGCACTGGCTGGTATCGCAGCCTACATGTGTCCCCGTGAGCCCCAGCTCATCGCGCAGAAATGACGCCAGGAGCGTGCGCCCCTCCACATCACCGCTGGCGGGCTTGCCGTTCACGGTCATCGAGACCTTCGCCATGAATTCCTCCCATTCGCTACTTTTGTTTGGCTGAATAGGAGTTAAGCACGGGATGCGGCTGGCGCGAACCCCCAGAAATGCCTCTGGCCGTAACATTTTTGCCAAACGGCAAGAAGCCGCGCGTAACACGTTGGAGATGCGGACATTTTGTGCTCTCTGGCGCAGTGTTCAGCCACGCCCGGCGTCATCCTGTCCAGCGCGGCGCGGCATGGGCCGGGTGGGAATCTCTTTCAGCAGCCCGCCAACCCCCATGGCGGCGATATCCGCCCCGCGCAACGCGACGCCACAGATCACCCGTTCCAACACCCAGTCCGCGCCATTGAGCGCAGGCGAACGGGCGCAGCCCGGCAGGCCGATCACAGGCTTTTCGCCCAGCGCGCCGAGAAACAGAAGGTTGCCCGGATCCACCGGCATGCCAAAGCGCGTCACCGTGCCCCTCGACAGCCGCAGCGCCTGAGGCGCAACATCCAGCGGGTCCGAGGTCGCCGATCCGGTAAGGATCAGGATGACCTCTCCCGGCGCATCGGCGATGGCTGCGGACAGCTCCGCCTCGCGGTGGGGCACAACCACGCGATCTGTCAGCGCCATTCCCATCCGGTCGAGCCGCCCAGCCATCGCCGCGCGCCCTTTGTCCGATGGCACATCCGCAGAAACCCGCGTTTCGATCAGGGTTGCGGTCTTGTAGACCGGGGCGCGCACCCGCAACGCCCCGCCTGCATTCCTTGCCACTTGTCTCAGGTGCGCCTCTGGCACCCCGTAGGCGATGATCTTGATGGTGGCGATCATGCCGCCTGCATCGACCCGGTGATAGGCGGGCACGGTCGCAATGGTGATCATCGGATCCACCGCATTCACCGCCTCCAGCCGCGCCCGGTCCAGCTCCACCACACCGCAGGTTTCGGCGTAAAGGTTCACCCGCCCCGCCCCGGCGCCGGAAATGCGCAAGCCCTGGGCGCCCGGGTCCGGAACGATGGCGTGGGCCAGCGCCTGCGCCGCCGCATCCTCGTGCATATCCCCGCTTTCCAGCCGCGCGGCGGTGACTTCGGAAAACCCGGAGGCGGCCAGATCACTCAGATCCGCCGGGGTCAGCGCCGTGCCCTTGGCAATCTTGCGGGTCTCCAGATGCAGGGAATGGGCCAGGATCGCCCCCTCGGCCTGATCCAGCGGAACCGGGCCGAACTTCATGAGGCTTTGCCGCGCAGAACCGCTGTCATCTCGGCCAGGATCGACACCGCGATTTCAGACGGCCCCGCCGCGCCGATATCCAGACCGATGGGCCCGTGGATGCGCCCGATCTGCTCCTTGGTGAAGCCAGCCGCCACCATCCGGTCCACCCGTTTGGCATGGGTGCGGGTCGAGCCCAGCGCACCGATGTAGAAACAATCCGCACCTAACGCTGCCTCCAGCGCCGGATCGTCGAGTTTGGGATCATGGGTCAGCAGCACCAGCGCGGTGCGGGCATCAAGGCCAAGCTTTTCCACCGCCTCGTCGGGCCAGTCGTCCATCAGCCGCTCACCGGGGAACCGCGCAGCGGCGGCAAAGGCCTCGCGCGGGTCGATGATCACCGGATCGTAGCCCGCAATACGCGCCATGGGCACCAGTGCCTGGGCGATATGCACCGCCCCCACCACGATCAGCCGCAGTGGCGGGTTGTGCACGGCAACGAAGGTCTTGCCGTCTTCCTCCACCCCGGAGCGGTCCATGCGCAGGCGCTCAGCATAGCCATCGCGCACCAGACGGCGCGCGCCGCTGTCCAGATCCACCTCATAGGCGAGCGCGATGCGATCCTTGCGGGCCGCGACCAGTTCCTCCAGCAGATCCACCGGCAGGGCGTCGCCCACGGGTTCAACCAGAACCTTGATGGTGCCGCCGCAGGCCAGCCCCACGGCAAAGGCATCATCGTCGCTGACCCCAAATTCCAACAGGCGGTGCTTGCCATCCTCGATGGCTTCCAGCGCCTCAAAGACCACCGCGCTTTCGACGCAGCCGCCCGAGACCGAGCCTTCGATGCGGCCATCGCCGCCCACCACCAGCTGCGATCCGGCCCGGCGCGGCGCCGATCCCCAGGTCTGCACCACCGTGGCCAATGCAGCCCCGGTGCCATCCCTGTGCCATTCCAGCGCCACCTCTGGCGCGTTCTCGAAACGCTGGGTTTCCTCTGACATGCAATCCTCCCGGCGTGTCTTCCGCCCTTGTTGCCCCCAAGGTTGACGCGAAGGCCAGAGGTTTCAAGCCGAAAACGCAGCGCAAAACGCAAAGCGCCCGCCGGGACCGGCGGGCGTTCGGGCATTTTACAGGCGCGGGAGGGTGCCTATTCAGCCGGTTGCAGGTTCGATTTGGAGGGCGTCAGCCGCTCGGGCAGGGCAAAGGCCAGCGCGATGAAGCCAAGGCCCAGAACGATGCCAAGGATATCGCCCGGCAGCGCCGTCAGCCCGTCGAACTTGGACCCCGGCACGGTGCCAACAGTAACCTTGCCGCCCGCGATGCTGTCCAGAAGGCCGCTCGATTTCCACATCGGGTAGGTGACCATATAGGCCGCAGCACCCAGAAGGCCGCCCGCGATGAAGAACAGCGCATCCTTACGCCCCGAAGCCGCCGCCACAACGCCGGTGCCGGGGCAATAGCCCGCCAGCGCCCAGCCCGCACCCAACATCAGGCCCCCGATGAAGACGCCCACATAGGCGGTTTTGACGGACATATGCCCCACATCGACAAAGCCCAGCATCTGCCCCGCGAACATCAGCACCGAACCGGTGCCGATGGCCAGAAGGATGGTCTTGGCCAGGTTGAGGTTGGTGAGGTTCAGCATCTTGCCGATCATGTTCGGGTTGCTGGCGCCGATACGGTCCAGAACCGCGCCGAAGGCCAGGCCGATAACAATTGCGAGAACGATAGACATCATGGCTCAGGCCTCCTTCTTGAACAGGATCAGGGATACGGGGATCGCAGCAGCAAAGGCCCCGGCGGCAAAGAGATAGCCCGACAGCGCGGTCTGCATCATGCCCGACATCATGTGCCCCGAGGTGCATCCGCCCGCAAGGCGCGCGCCGTACAGCACGATGAAGCCGCCAACAAAGGTCGCGCCGTAGCGCAGGGCGGTCCCGTCCCCCATATTGGCGCGCCACAGTTCGGGGATGCTCCGCTCCCGCTCGGGCAGGCCACCGCGCGCCATCACCGACAGAAAGCCGCCAACGGCCATCGCCAGCACAAAGACAAAGCTGTAGTTCAGCGGATTCATCACCGATTTGGCGTATTTGCCATTCGATTTCGCCAGATAGGCATTGGTCGAGGTATATCCTTCCTCGGTCTTGGTCACCAATTCGCTGTTCACCGCATCGCCGATGATCCCGTCCAGGATCACGAATTGCGTGGACACGCCAATCGGTTTGACCAGCAGCACCGCCAGAAAGAAGACGAACCCCAGCAGGAGCCCTCCGGTTTTCCAGTTCATGGCCATCATCAGCCTCCCAAATTACATTCCATTTACGGAATGTAGCAGGATGAGCGCAGATCAGGCTTGACCCAGATCAATTACATTCGACTTTCGGAATTCATCAGAGAAGCGCCATCAGCCGCGCCTTTTCGCCCTGGTCCTCGGGGCGGGAAATCACCTGCGCCAAATCTTCGAGCGAGGCAATGGAGTGGCCGGCCCGAAGACTGTCCACATGGGGCAGCATGGAGCGGATACCTTGTGCTTTGGGGGCGAAGCCTTCCCAGCGCAAGAGCGGGTTCAGCCAGATCAGCCGCCGCGATGACAGGTGCAGGCGCTGCATCTCCCTGGCCAGTTGGTCCGGGTCGTCCCGGTCCAGCCCGTCAGTGATCAGCAGCACCACCGCCCCCTGCCCCATCACCCGGCGCGACCAGTCGCGGTTGAATTCATGCAGGCAGGATCCAATCCGGGTGCCGCCCTCCCAGTCCTGCGCCTCGGCGCCCGCTGCGGCCAAGGCCGCGTCCACATCGCGCGTGGCCAGATGTCGGGTGATATTGGTGAGCCGCGTGCCAAAGGTAAAACCATGCACCTTGGCCCAGCCCGCGCCCTTTTGATTGGCGACCGAATGCAGAAAATGCAGCACGATGCGGCTGTACTGGCTCATGGAGCCGGAGATATCGCAGATCACCACCAGATTGGGCCAGCGGATGCGCCGTTTCGCGCGGGCGATCTCCTGCAGATCGCCACCCCGGCGGGCCGCATCGCGCAGGGTGCGCCGCCAGTCGGCACGCTGCCCATGCGGAGCGGCCATCAGGCGGCGCGACTGGATCGGCTGCACCGGCAGGCGCATCTGCGCAAGGATGCGTTTGGCGCGGGCGACTTCCTCGGTGCTCATCTGCTCGAAATCCAAGGACCGCAGGCGCTCCTCCGAGGACATGGTCAGCGTCGCGTCGATCTCGAACTCGGTGCCCTCGTCCTCTTGCCCCTCTGGCACATCGATCTGATCGTTGGCGCCATCCAGCAGCGCCTCGGCGGCGCGTTTTTCACCGGGTTTGGCGGCGCGCTCTTCCTGCACGCCGCGCACCGCAGGCAGCATCGCCGCCATCATATGCTCCAGAAACCGCGGATCGCGCCAATAAAGACGAAAGATCTGCGCAAACACCGCCCTGTGTTCGGGGCGGGTCACGAAACAGGCGTGCAGCGCCCAGTAGAAATCCTGCCGACTGGTAAAACCCGCTGCCGCTACCGCCTCAACCGCGTCCACCACCCGGCCCGGCCCGATGGGCAGCCCCGCCTTGCGCAGAGCGCGGGCGAAATGGGTGATGTTCTGGACGAGTTTCGGATCGTCCGGCAGGGAAAGCTCAGGCAGTTCAACCATCAGATCAGTTCGCAAATAGCCCAGAGTGAAATTGAGACGGGAAGTAGAAAATGTAGACCCACCACGTAGAGAATGGCATATTTCTCATGCCACCAAAGGCTACAGTTAATTTCTTCTAGCTGCCTTTTCACGTAGGAGAGATTTCCTTTTTCTATTTCATTTTCAGGATCAATCGCGCGCTCAAGGTGCTCTATCACGAATTCAAGACGCCCTTTCATCGTTCCACCTCCGCCAAAAAGTGTTGCTACTCCCTTGCTGGTCATGGACGAGTTCCACTTGGCCAAAGAAATCAGATCCCCAATCCAATTCAGTGTCAGAGAGAAGATCAAAATGAGCTGCACCCAGAAGGTTCCCGAAGACAACTGGCTCTCAGAAAAGGAAATCCCCAAGAACTCCAGACTGCTGGTGTCAATTTCCAGATGGGTCGTCAGTACCACCACGACCGCGAGTGATAAGCACGCCCGGCCAGACGTTGCCGTTGCTTTGCTGACAAGGGGCGCACCAGCATAGTGCATCAGGCCTCCTCCAGTGTCTGCTTGGCCTTGTCGAGGATGCGTTTCGCTTCGGAGCCCTGCAATTGCGCGATGTCGTCCTGGTATTTCAGGATCGCGCCCAATGTATCGGCGATCACCTCGGGGGAGAGGTCGATCACGTCGAGCGCAAGCAGGCAATTGGCCCAGTCGATAGTTTCGGCCACGCCGGGTTTCTTGAACAGATCCTCGGTCCGCAGCGCCTGGACAAAGGCGACCACTTCGCGGCTGAGTTTTTCAGAGGCTTCCGGCGCGCGGGCCCGCAGGATTTCGACCTCGCGGGTGAAATCGGGGTAATCGACCCAGTGATACAGGCAGCGCCGTTTCAGCGCGTCGTGCACCTCACGCGTGCGGTTGGAGGTCAGGATCACGATGGGCGGCTCGGGCGCCTTGATGGTGCCAAGTTCCGGAATGGTCACCTGAAAATCGCTGAGCGCCTCGAGAAGGAACGCCTCGAAGGGCTCATCGGTGCGGTCCAGTTCGTCGATCAGCAGAACGGGCGCGCCATTCTCATCGGGGCGCATCGCCTCCAAGAGTGGCCGTTCGATCAGAAACTCATCAGAGAACAGCTCGCTCTGCAGCGCCGCGCGGTCAGCGCCTCCGGCAGCCTCGGCGGTGCGGATCGCCACCATCTGCGCGGCAAAATTCCATTCATAAACCGCGCTGGAGGCATCAAGCCCCTCGTAGCATTGCAGCCGGATCAGACGACGGCCCAGCGCCGCCGACAGCGCCTTGGCGATCTCGGTCTTGCCGACGCCAGCCTCACCTTCCAGGAACAAGGGGCGGCCCAGACGCAGCGACAGGAAAACCACGGTAGCAAGCGCCCGGCCGCAGACATAGCCCTGCTCGCCCAACATCTGTTGCACCTGATCGATGGATTGCGCCTCTTTCATGCCTTGCCTCCCCGCTTGGTCGCACCAAGAGGCCATGCGCCCAGCGCGCGGTCAAGGCTGGTCTGCCCCCGTTTTCGGATTGTTGATTTCGTTTGTTGGGCAACACTTCGACAAGGGTTAACGGCTATACACCCTGCAATGATTGACGCAGGGCGCCCGCCCTGCCATGGATTTTGGCAATGACGATAGCCCCGGCTGCACCCGATCCATGTGTGACGACGATGTGCTGTAACGAGAGGCAAGATGCAGGCGGCAAGGCAACAGATCGAATGATGCGCCACGGATCAACACAGCCCGGCACTTCGCGCCGGGACGCCAAAGGGGATGCATGATGCGCATCACCGCCGTCACCTGCGTCAAGAACGAAGGCCCGTTCCTGTTGGAATGGATCGCCTACAACCGGCTGATCGGGGTCACGGATTTCCTGTTCTATTCCAACGATTGCAGCGATGGCACCGATGACCTGCTGGATGCGCTGGCGGCGCGGGGGCTGGTGCAGCATCTGCCCAACCCGGCCGAGGGGCGCAATTACCAGATGGAGGCGCTGAAACACGCGCGCCAGCAGCCCATCGTGGCGGATGCCGACTGGGTCTGGGTGGCTGATGTGGATGAGTTCCTGAATATCCATACGGGCGATCACACAATCCCCGATCTGATCGCGGCCTGTGGCAATCCCCAGGCGATTTCGCTCAGCTTCCAGTTCTTTGCCAACGACGGGGTCGAGGCCTTTGAGGACGCGCCGGTGATCGCCCAGTTCACCCGCTCGCACAACCCGGATATCTGCTGCGCCGATGGTTCAATCGAGGTCAAGACGCTGGTACGCCGCGATTTTCCGCTGCAATACTATGGCGCGCATCGCCCGTTCTTCCGCAAGGCTTTGGCCAAGGACAAGCGGCCCGTCTGGACCGATGGTGGCGGCCGCCGGGTGCCCTTCCGGTTCCTGATGGCTGCAAACCGCGATCATATCCGCAAACTCCCGGCCAAAGGCGCCCGCAGCCTTGCGACGCTGAACCACTACGCGCTGCGCTCGCTCGACAGCTATCTGGTGAAGAATGACCGCGGCGATGTGAACCGGGAAAATCGCGCCTTTGACGATACCTATTGGCGCGAACGCAATGACCCCGCCTATGAGGACCTGTCGATCCAACGCCATCTCCCGGCGATGGAGGCGGCGCTTGCCGATCTGAAATCCGACCCCGAGATCGCCGCCCTGCACGAGGCGGCAGTGCGCCTGCACGGTGCGAGACGCGATGAGCTGCTGGCCCAGCCCAGCTATCAGGCGATGCGCGATCAACTGCGCGCCGCCCCCGCCCTGCCGCCGCAGGAAGAGGCGCTGCTGCGCGATCTTGGCCTCTGGACCAAAGAGGCGGCGCAATGAGCCTCAAGGTCATCAACCTCGGCCTGCCGAAGTCGGGCACCACCACGCTGGGCAAGGCGCTGTCGCAGGCGGGCTATTCCGTGGCCGATCACCGCCTGCGCGACCGCGAGGAAGACAAACCCGGCAAGCGGCGGATTTTCGTCGGCAGCCTCCTTTACAAAGGGCTATATGAGCGCGGCGATCCCATGGCCTATCTGGATGGTTTTGATGCGCTGTCAGAGGTGAGCTTTATCCACGGCAAATTCTCGGTTTGGCCGCAGTTCGATTTTGCCCTGCTGAAGGTGCTGAAGGATCTCAACCCGGGGCTCAAATTCATCGCCACCCGGCGCGATGCGGCCAGTCATTCCAAATCGATCATGGCCTGGAACAACCTCGGCACCGCCCGGCTGCCCGCCAACACGGTGCCAGGCCTGCCGATCGGATACGGCAAGACCCCCGAACAGCAGATGATCTGGATCGACGGTCATTACGAGGCGCTGAAACACTGGTTCCGCGAGGATCCCGATTATCTTGAGATCAACGTCGCGGATGCCGATGCACAGGCGCGGGTGGGCGCGTTCCTTGGGCGCGATCTGCCCTGGTGGGGCCAGGCCAACGTCAACCGGAAGGCACGTTCCTGACCATGCGCATCGTTCTTCATATCGGGCTCGAGCATACAGGCGCCGAGCGGCTGCAAAAGGTTCTGGCCCACAAGCGGGACCAGCTGCGCAGCAAGGGCGTGTTGTTTCCCACCTCTCCCGGCGGCAGCAATCACACGCGCCTGTTCATGGCAGTGACCGATCCGGAACACGTGGACCCGCTGCGCCATGCCCGCGGCCTTGCCGATCCCGAGCGGCAGGCGCTGTTGCGCGACAAGCTGAGCGCCGATCTGATCCGTGAGGTCAATGAGGCGCAGCCGGACATTCTGATCCTCTCGGCCTCGCAACTGGGCGGCAGGCTGCACCGGCGCAGCGAGCTGATGCGGCTGAAGGATATGCTGACCCCGCTATCCGGCGATATCAGCCTCGTGGCGCATCTGGATGATCCCGCCCGCCTGCTGGCGCGCAGCTATGGCGCGCAGGTACTGAACGGACGGGCTGCCCCGCTGGAACGCGAACTGGCGCTGGCCGATCAACCGGACTGGTGGCAAGCCTGCCTCGCGCATCAGCCGCAGATCAGACCGCAGGAAAACCAGTTTGAAGAGACCGAAGGCGCGCCTTTCTGGCTCGATTATCCGGCCCTGCAACAGCATTGGGAGAGTGTTTTCGGCGCCGGGTCCATGATCTTCCGCTCTTACGACGAGGCCCTGCTTTACGGGCCGGAGGCCACCAAAGAGATTCGCGCCGCCATTGGCATCAGCGATCAAATTGGTCGTTGCGGGGCCGCCACGCCACCCGCAATGCCCGCTGCGCCCTGGCTGACGCGGGCACGGAGGCTCAATAGTCTGCTGCAACACATCACCCTGCATCAGGGCAGGATCGTACCGCCGAAAATGTGGCGCGGTTTCCTGAATGAGCTGCAGATCGACGGCGCCCCGATGGACCCGGCGCATCTGCCCTGCATCTCGGCCCGTTTTGCCGCCGCCAATCAGGCCCTTGCCGAGCAGCACCCCGGATTGTCTGCAGCCAGCTTCGCCACCCAGGCCGGTGTCCAAGACCATTCCGGCGCAGAGTGGCAGGAGGCAGACCCGGAAATGGGCTTTCGCGCCTCGCAATACCTGCTGCGCTTCATGTCGCAGATTGAGGCCGCAACCCGCGCCTCCCGACCAGCGGAAGAGGCCAAGCCGGACCCAGCCACCACGGAACCCACCGCGCAGGCCCGCAAGGTGATGACCCCGCTGGCGTTAAAAAACTTCGAAATGCTGCAAACCTCGCCCTTCCGGCCGCATGACAATATCGGCGCGCTGGATGAAACCGCGCGTGCCGCCCCCTATGCGGAGGTGCCACGCCGCGCCCTGCCTGCGGGCAGCAGCGGCAATGTGATCGTCGGCTGCATGAAGAACGAGGCGCCTTATATCCTGGAATGGATCGCCTTTCATCGCGCCATCGGTGTGGACAACTTCCTGATCTACACCAATGGCTGCGAAGACGGCACCACCGAGATCCTCGACCGGTTGCAGGAGAAGGGCATCCTGCAGCACCGCAACAACGACGACTGGCGCGGCAAGTCTCCGCAGCAACACGCACTGAACCAATCGCTGCAGGAACCGGTGATCACCCAGGCCGATTGGATCGTCCATATCGACGTTGATGAATTCATCAACGTGCGCTGTGGCAACGGCACCCTGCAGGATTTCTTTGACCGGGTGCCGGATGCCACCAATGTGGCGATGACCTGGCGCCTGTTTGGCCATAACGATGTGACACGGCTGTCGGACGAATTTGTCATCGGCCAGTTTGATGCCTGCGCGCCGAAATACTGCCCCAAGCCGCACACGGTCTGGGGTTTCAAAACGATGTTCAAAAACACCGGCGCCTACCAGAAGATCAGCTGCCACCGCCCCAACAAGCTGCAGGACGGGTTCCGCGATCAGGTCCGCTGGGTCAACGGATCGGGCCGCGACATGACGCAGGATGTACTCGACAACGGATGGCGCAACTCGCGCCGCTCCATCGGTTACGATCTGCTGCAGCTCAACCACTACGCGCTGCGCTCGGCCGAAAGTTTTCTGGTAAAACGCCAGCGCGGACGTGCCCTGCATGTGGACCGCTCCATCGGCCTCAACTACTGGATCCGCATGGACTGGAACGACCACACGGACGTCACCATCCAGCGCAATCTTCCGCGCCTGCGCGCCGAATATGATAGGCTGATGGAGGATACGACCCTGCGCCAGTGGCACGAAAAAGGCCTCGACTGGCATCGCGCCAAGGCCGAGGAACTGCATGGGATGGAGGAATTCGAAACCCTTTACCGGCAGGCACTGGACGTAAAACTGACCGCAACCGAACGCGTTGCATATGCGCTTGCGCTGGATATGGAGAGCTGAAGACATGACCGCCGCAGCCACCGACCCGGTTCTGACCTGTCTGGATATGAAGTTCCCGCTGGACAAGGCGGTGCTGCCACCGCGCGTGCGCAAACTGCTGCGCACCGGCGCCTATGAGGCAAAGGAGGCCGTGGCCGCCAGAAAGCTGATCCGCGCCGGGGATGTGGTGATGGAACTCGGCGGCGGCATCGGTTTCATGTCGACGCTGGTCGCCACCCAGACCCCGGCGCAATCCGTGCATTCGTTCGAGGCAAACCCGCAGCTCTTGCCCTATATCCACCGGGTGCATGCTCTCAATGGCGTCCAGAACGCCAAGGTGACCCATGCAGTGCTCAGCGACAGCGACGGCACCGCGCCCTTTTATGTGCGGCCCAACTTCCTTGCCTCTTCCCTGACACCAATGGCCGAGGATGGCCCTGACGTTCAGCAGGTCGAAGTGCCGATGCGCGACATGAACCGGGTGATGGCAGAGCTGAAGCCCAGCGTGCTGATCTGCGATATCGAGGGCGCCGAGGCAGAGCTGTTGCCCAAGATGGACCTGTCCTCGCTGCGTGCGGTGCTGATCGAAACCCATCCGCAATGGATCGGCAAGGCAGGCATCCGCAAGGTCTTTCAATGCCTTGATGCCGCCGGTCTGGTATTCTTCCCGCGCTGGTCGCATGGCAAGGTCGCCGTGTTCCGGTCCGACTGGTAGGACCATGCGGTATCTGGCCATCCTGACCCTGCGAAACGAAGGTGCCTTTCTGCTGGAATGGCTGGCCCATCACCGCGCCGTGGGGTTCACCGATTTCCTTGTCTTTTCAAACGACTGCCAGGACGGCACCGACAGGATGCTGGACCGGCTCGATGACCTTGGCCACCTGACCCATGTGCGCAACGACGGCCCCTACGGCAAGGGTGGCATCCAGTTCAGCGCCCTGAAGCTGGCGGACCGGCACCGGCTGGTGAAAAAAGCCGACTGGATCATGGCGCTGGATATCGACGAATTCGTCAATATCCACGCGGGCCGTGGTCAGTTGGGCGACCTCTTGGAAGCGCTGCCCGAGGCCGACGCCATCACCCTGACATGGCGGCTGTTCGGTAGTGGCGACACCCTGCGCTATGAGGACACGCCGGTGACGGAGCAGTTCACCCGCTGCGCCCCCGAGGTGATCCACTGGCCCTGGCGCGCGGCGATGTTCAAGACGCTTTATCGCAACGACGGCACCTATCGCAAAACCGGGGTGCACCGCCCGCGCGGGGTAGAGGACGACAGTGCGCTTGAGCAGTTCCGCTGGTTCGATTGCGAAGGGCGCGAACTGGGGCCGCAGTTCAAGACCCGACGCCTGTTTTCCGACTACGGCCAGCCCAACCACCGGCTGGCTCAGCTGAACCACTATGCGCTTGGCGCGATGGAAAGCTTTGTCCTGAAGGCAGACCGAGGCCGCGCGGTGCATTCGGATCATATGCTCGATGTGGACTACTGGGTCGAACGCAACTTCAACACTGATGAAGATACCTCCATTGCCCGCTACAGCGAGGCGCGCGCCGCCATTCAGGCGCTGCTGCTGGAAGATGGCAAACTCGCCCGCCTGCACGAAAAAGCCGTGGCCTGGCGACACGCCCGGTTCCGCGAGCTGATGTTGCAGGAACCGTTTCGCGCCCTCTTTGCCCGGCTATTGATGACCCCGCCCTCGCGCCCGATCAACGCCGTCACCGCGCGCACCCTGGCCGGGTTCGCAACATTGGGACGCCGGGCCGAACAGGCACTCAGCGCCCCCGCACCACAAGCGCCCCCGGAGCAATCGGCAGACCGCGCCAACGCAGAGACCGAGACGCCCAAAGAGAGCGGCACGGACTGACTCGCGCAGAGCCGGAAAACTGGCATGAGTTTTTCTCAATTTTGCCGCATTCCGCCCCTAGCTTCAGACCCAACTACCGGTCCGTCAAAGGTCCGGAGGCAGAGGATCATGGGCATGCAGGACGGTTCAGACGCGCTTGAGACAGATCTTTCCGGGCTGAAACCGGCCCAGTGGAAAGAGCGGCTTGCTGTGCTCAGCGAGGAACTGGGTATGTTCCAGCCTCTGGGCGCGCGCCACTGCGCCGCCTTCATCGATCAGGGCAACACGCTCCTTGTGAGCTTTGAAACCATCCAGGGCATCCAGAGCCTGTCCGAACTGGCGCAACCCTTGGGCTTTGATCTGGTCCGCAACCTTGGCTGGTCGCATCTGTGCATGATTTCGGATGGCGACACCTGGTTCCGCGACGAACAGGTCTTTGGCTTCATCGACCAGCTGATCGACGACGGGTTCTTCGAGGAATTCGACAATGTCGTCTTCTATGGCGCCGGCCCCTGCGGCTATGCGGCCAGCGCCTTTTCGGTAGCGGCCCCCGGCGCAACCGTGGTGGCCATCCAGCCGCAGGCGACGCTGGATCCGCGCATGACCGAATGGGATGAACGCTTCATCGAGATGCGCCGCACCTCTTTCACCGACCGCTATGGCTATGCGCCCGATATGCTGGACGCCGCAGATCATGCCTTTGTCCTGTATGATCCGCGCGAACATCTGGATGCCATGCACGCAGCCCTGTTTGCCCGCAGCAATGTCACCCGCCGCCGTCTGCCGGACTTTGGCGAGGCGGTGCAGACGCGGTTGATCGAGATGGATGTGCTCTATCAGATCCTGTCGATGGCTGGTTCGGGCAAGCTGACAGATCTGGCTTTATCACGCGTTCTGCGCGCGCGGCGCAACAACACCGCCTATCTGCGCAACGTCATGGGACATCTCGACAAACGCGACCGGCCCTACCTGATGACCCTGCTGTGCCGCAACGTGACTGCGCGCCTGCGCGCGCCGCGGTTCCGGCAACGCTTGCAGAACCTGCGCAAACGCGCCGCCGAGGGTGATTTCACCCTGCCGCCGGAACGCTGATCCCAACGCGCCCCTCGCCGTCTGATAGAATAGTTATGCCCAGCACTCGGCACCGGTGACAGATCGTCCTGTGGCGGGCTTCTTTCTTCCCCTTTCTGCGTGCCTGTGCTAACGCGGCGCCATGACACAGACCACGCTCCAGACGCTGACCCTCACCCGCCCCGATGACTGGCATCTGCACCTGCGCGACGGCGCCATGCTGCAGGCCGTGCTGCCGGAGACAGCGCGCCATTTCGGCCGCGCCATCATCATGCCCAATCTGGTGCCGCCGGTGGTAACCGGGGCGCAGGCTGCCGCTTATCGCGATCGCATCCTGGCCGCGCTGCCGGGCGACATGTCCTTTGAGCCGCTGATGACGCTCTATCTGACCGAGGACACAGATCCCGGCGATATGGCCGCGGCCCATGCCAGCGGGTTGATCAAGGCGGTGAAACTCTACCCCGCCGGGGCCACCACCAATTCGGCTTCGGGCGTGCGTGATTTCGACAAGGTGCGTCCGGTGCTGGAGAAAATGGCCGAAATCGGCTTGCCGCTTTGTGTGCATGGCGAGGTGACCGACAGCGACATCGACATCTTCGACCGCGAAGCCGTGTTCATCGACCGGGTGCTGGATCCGGTACGCCGCGCCACCCCCGGCCTGCGCGTCGTGATGGAGCATATCACCACCGCCAACGGTGTGGACTATGTGAAGGCCAACGCGGCGGACCTTGGCGCGACCATCACCACCCATCACTTGATCATCAACCGCAACCACATCCTGGTTGGTGGCATCAAACCGCATTATTACTGCCTGCCGGTGGCCAAGCGCGAAGAACACCGTCTGGCCCTGCGTGCGGCGGCGACCTCGGGCGATGCTCGGTTCTTCCTCGGCACGGATTCGGCCCCCCATACCGACCCCAACAAGGAAAGCGCCTGCGGCTGTGCCGGCTGTTTCACCGCCACCAACACCATGGCGCTGCTCGCCCATGTGTTCGAAGAGGATGGCGCGCTGGACAAGCTGGAAGGCTTTGCCTCGAAAAACGGCCCGGCTTTCTACCGCCTGCCGGAAAACGACAGCACCATCACCCTGGTCAAACAGGACGCCCCCACCGCCTTCCCGGAAAAGATCGAAAGCGGCGAAGGCCCAGTGACGGTCTTCGATCCCGGCTTCCCGGTGCATTGGACGGTTCAGGCGTGAGCCCGAGGCGGATCCTTGCCAAAATTCCCCGGACCGCATGCGATCCGGTTCGCGCCCGACCCGTCCCCAATGGCGGGCGCGAAAACCTGCGTGGCATTGCGGCTGCGCATGGGGAAAGACATTCAATTTGCGGAGCTGCCACATGATCCCCTCCTCCTACCCCTCTGCCGAAGAAATCGCCCGCCTCTCTGCCCGGATGCTGCTGGAAATCGGTGCGGTGAACTTCAACACCGAAACGCCCTACACGCTGGCTTCCGGCCTGCCCTCGCCCAGCTATATCGATTGCCGCAAGCTGATCTCCTTCCCGCGGATCCGCTCCACGCTGATGGATTTCATGACCGTCACCGTGATGCGCAACGCAGGCTTTGAAGCCTTCGACAATATCGCGGGTGGTGAGACGGCCGGCATTCCCTTTGCTGCGCTGGTGGCCGAGCGCATGGCGCTGCCGATGACCTATGTGCGCAAAAAGCCCAAAGGTTATGGCCGCAATGCCCGCATCGAAGGCGCGATGAGCGAAGGCGAGCGGGTGCTGCTGGTCGAGGATCTGACCACCGATGGCGGCTCGAAACTGTCCTTTGTCGATGCGATCCGCGAAACCGGCGCCACCTGTGGCCACACGGCGGTGATCTTCTACTACGACATCTTTCCTGAGACGACCAAGACGCTGGGTGATCACGGGGTCGAGCTGCACTACCTCTGCACTTGGTGGGATGTTCTGGCCGAGGCCCGCGCGCAAGAAGCCTTCAGCACCGAAACGCTGGATGAGGTGGAGAAGTTCCTCAAGGACCCGCGTGCCTGGCAGGATGCGCATAAATCCGCCTAAAACGTGCAGGCAGGCCCGGCCTGCCGTTTAAGCCCTGATCCAGCACGCCAGTTCGGCAGAACAGCCCCAGTGTGCTGGATACTTTATTTGGGCGTACATCCGTGCCATGCTACCCGATATAGCGTCCCGCCCTGCGGGGGCCGCAAAGATCCCCAGACACCGGGCAGCTATCCACAGGTTGCCCACAGGGATTTCCAGATGGCTTTGGGCCAGCGAATTGACCTATCTATCCGGACCGAACGAAGAGAGCCGTGATGAACGAATTGACCCCATTTGATGGCGACCAGCCCCCCGCGCCCATGCCCGAACCTGATGCCCCGCAACAGGCCAGCGGTATGGAGGCAAACGAGCTGCCCCATTCGGTCGAAGCCGAACAGCAGCTTCTGGGGGCGATCCTGACCAACAACGACGTCTACGACCGCGTGGCGTCGATCATCAATTCCACCCATTTCTACGACCCGGTCCACACCCGCATCTATGAAATCGCCGCGGCGCGGATCTCCAAGAACGCGCTGGCCTCTCCGGTGACGCTGAAGGCCTTCATGGAAGATGATGAAGGGCTGAAGGAGCTGGGCGGTCCGGCCTATCTGGCAAAACTGGCCGGGGCCTCGATCTCGGCCTACGCTGTGCGCGACTATGCTCAGATGATCTATGATCTGGCAATCCGGCGCGAGCTGATCGCGCTGGGGCAGTCGATCTCTGACAAGGCGCGCCGGGTGGATGTGTCCTCGGAGCCGAAAGAACAGATCGTCGAAGCGGAACAATCGCTCTATCAGCTGGCCGAACAGGGCCAGACCGAAAGCGGTTTCAAGTCCTTCCTGAAAGCGGTGACCGAGGCGGTCAACGTCACCAACGAGGCCTATCAGCGTGGCGGCGGCATGGCCGGGATTTCCACCGGTCTTGATGATCTCGACAAACAGCTGGGCGGGTTGCACCCGTCGGACCTTCTGATCCTTGCAGGCCGCCCCTCGATGGGTAAAACCTCGCTCGCGACCAACATCGCCTTCAACGTCGCCAAGGCCTATAAACGCGGGGTGAAACCCGATGGCACCGAAGGCGCCGTGGATGGCGGCGTGGTCGGCTTCTTCTCACTCGAGATGAGCGCCGAACAGCTGGCGGGGCGTATCCTTGCCGAAGCATCCGAGATTTCCAGCCACAAGATCCGTCAGGGTGACATGACCGAAGGCGAATTCCGCCGCTTCGTGCAGGCCGCCAAGGATCTGGAAAGCTGCCCGCTCTTTATCGACGACACGCCCGCCCTGCCGATTTCGCAGCTAGCCGCCCGCGCCCGCCGCCTGAAGCGGACCCACGGGCTGGACCTTCTGGTGATCGACTACCTGCAGCTTTGCCGCGGCATGTCCGACAACCGGGTGAACGAAATCGCCGAAATCTCGATGGGGATGAAGGCCATCGCGAAAGAGCTGAACATTCCGGTGGTGGCCCTGTCGCAGCTCTCTCGTCAGGTCGAAAGCCGGGACGATAAACGCCCGCAACTGTCGGACCTTCGGGAATCCGGCTCGATCGAACAGGATGCCGACGTGGTGATGTTCGTGTTCCGCGAAGAATACTACAAGGAACGCGAAAAACCCGGCGATCACGAGCTGGACAAGATGGAAGAGTGGAAACAGGCGATGGAGCGCCTGCATGCCAAGGCCGAAGTGATCGTCGGCAAACAGCGTCACGGTCCCATCGGCACGGTCGAATTGTCGTTTGAGGCGCAGTTCACCCGCTTTGGCAACCTCGCCAAATCCTGGCAGCAGCAGCCGGACGGCTACGAATAAAGCAGGCTTTCCCAAAACAGCTCAGCCAGAGGACATCCAATGCGCATCCATGATTTCATGCAGGCCTACAAACGGGTCTGGGAGGCGCAGGATTCCGATGGCTTTTCTGCGTTATTCACCCCCGACGGGCAATATTGGAACACGCCCTTTCAGGTGCAGACCGGCCCCGACGAACTGGCCCGTTACTGGGATCGGATCAAGCTGCAACAGGATATATGCCTGACGCCCTCGGTTCTGGCCGAAACGCCCACCGGGGGCATCGGCCACTGGAACGTCACCTATCAGGTCGCCAGCGAGGAATTGTTCCAGATCTGGGCAAAATCCACTGGCACCGGCCTGCCCGACCTCCAGCCCGGCGGTCCCCTGCCCCGGATGGAGCTGGACGGCACCCTGGTTGCCGATCTGAACGAGCAAGGGCTTGCCACCTGTGTGCGGATTTTCTGGCACTCCAACGCCTCCATGCCGACAGCGGCAAAAGACCGCGACTGACCGCCTGAATGCCCTGCCACAGGCGGGAGCACGCCAAGGAGGCCGCGCCTAGGCCAAAGCAGGGCGAATTCCACTTGACCCCTGCGGCGCGCATGTCATGAACGGGGCATGAGCACGGCAAGACTGACAATCAATCTGGATGCGCTGGTGACAAACTGGCGGAACCTGAACACCAAGACCAACTGCGAGACCGCCGCAGTGGTCAAGGCAAATGGATACGGCCTCGATTCAGGCCGCGTCGCCACCGCTCTGGCCAAGGCCGGAGCGCGCAATTTCTTTGTGGCCATCGCCGAGGAAGGCGTCGCCCTGCGCCGCGCCCTGGGCCCCGGTCCGGGGATCTCGGTCTTTTCCGGTCATATGGAGGGCGATGCAAAACTCCTGCGCGACTTCCAGCTGACGCCGATGCTGAATTCGCTCGATCAGATGCTGCGCCATTTCGAGGCGCTGCCCGGCCACCCCTTTGGTGTGCAGCTGGACAGCGGCATGAACCGGCTGGGCATGGAGCCTGGCGAATGGGCCGCCGTGCGCGATATCGCACTGGGCCAGAACCCGGTGCTGCTGATGTCGCACCTTGCCTGCGCGGATGAGCCGGACCACCCGATGAACCCGCAGCAATTGAAAGCCTTCCAGGAGATGACCGACGGTATCGAAGTGCCCCGGTCCCTGTCGGCCACCGGCGGCATGCTGCTGGGCCGTGATTACCATTTCGATCTCTGCCGCCCCGGTATCGGTCTTTACGGCGGTCGCCCATTTGGCGATGCGCTGCCCGTGGTACAACTGGACCTGCCGGTCATCCAGATCCGCGACCTGATGCCCGGTGAGACCGTCGGCTATGGCAACACCTGGACCGCGCCGCGCCAATGCCGCATCGCAACCGTCGCGGCGGGCTATGCAGATGGTCTGCTGCGCCGGATGACCGATGGCGACATCAAGGCCTACGCCGGAGCCACGCCCTGCCCCGTTGTGGGCCGCATTTCCATGGATCTGATCACCATCGACGTCACCGATCTGTCCGAGGATCCCGCCGTTCTGACCCTTCTGAACGAGCAGCAGACCGTCGACGCGCTGGCCGATGCAGCCGGTACCATCGGGTATGAGATCCTGACCTCTCTTGGCGCGCGCTACGCACGGACCTACCAAGGATGAGCCCGCTCGCCCTTCTTGCCCGTATCGGTCGCCTGGTTCTGCACATGCTCGCAGTTGTCGGCCGGGTCGCGCTTTTTGGGCTCTCGACGCTCAGCCACATGATCCGCCCGCCGTTCTACGGCAAGGAAACGCTGCAGGCGCTTCTGCACATCGGCTGGCTGTCGCTGCCGGTGGTGGGGCTCACCGCGATCTTTACCGGCGGCGCGCTGGCGCTGCAGATCTACGCAGGTGGCGCGCGCTTCAATGCCGAGGCCGTGGTGCCCCAGATCGTCGCCATCGGCATGGTACGCGAACTTGGCCCGGTGTTGGTCGGCCTGATGATCGCTGCCCGCGTCACCTCCTCCATCGCGGCGGAGATCGCCACCATGAAGGTGACCGAGCAGATCGACGCACTGGTGACGCTCTCAACCAATCCGATGCAATACCTCGTTGCCCCCCGCGTGCTGGCGGCCTTCCTGACCGTGCCATTGCTGGTGGGTATCGGCGACATCATCGGTATCGCTGGTGGTTACGCGGTGGCGGTGCACAATCTCGATTTCAACGCGGCGGCTTACCTCAAGAACACCGTGGATTTCCTGGAAACGCTCGACATCGTCTCATCGCTGGTCAAAGGCGCGGCCTTCGGCACCATCGCAGCGCTGATGGGCTGCTATTACGGCATGCAATCGGGCCGCGGCGCCCAGGGCGTCGGCAGCGCCACCAAAGGATCGGTCGAGGCTGCTGCCATCCTGATCCTGGCCGCCAACTTCCTGCTGACGGGGGTCTTCTTCTCGGTATGATCAAGCTCGACAACGTCCACAAGGCCTTCGGCTCCAACCAGGTTCTGCGCGGTATGACGCTGGAGGTTCCCAAAGGCACCTCAATGGTGATCATCGGCGGCTCCGGCACCGGCAAATCGGTGGCGCTGAAATGCGTTCTCGGCCTTATCAACCCCGACAGCGGCAGCATCCTGGTCGATGGCAAACCGGCGGATGCAGGCGACCGCGATGCCTTCCTCGCCCGCTTTGGCATGCTGTTTCAGGGTGGTGCGCTGTTTGACTCCCTGCCCGTCTGGCAGAACGTCGCCTTCCGCCTGATGCGCGGCGCGCTGAAACGCCCCGCAGAGGAAGCCCGCGAGATCGCCGTCGAGAAACTGCGCCGCGTCGGCCTCAAACCCGATGTCGCCGACCGCCTGCCGGCCGAACTCTCGGGCGGCATGCAGAAACGCGTCGGCCTCGCCCGCGCCATCGCCGCCGAGCCCGAGATCATCTTCTTTGACGAGCCCACCACCGGCCTTGATCCCATCATGGCAGGCGTCATCAACGATCTGATCCGTGAAATCGTGGTCGAAATGGGCGCCACCGCCATGACCATCACCCACGACATGACCTCGGTGCGTGCGATTGCCGACAATATCGCGATGCTGCATGACGGGGTGATCAAGTGGACCGGCCCCGTTGGCCAGATGGATGACAGCGGCGATCCCTACCTCGACCAGTTCATCCACGGCCGCGCCGAGGGTCCGATCGAGGCCGTGCGCTGAACATCCCCGCCGAAAGATATTCTCTCCAATCAAGGCCAGCGCCTGCCCTTGGGTGGGCGCAATAAGCGCCCTCCCGTGGGGAGGGTCGGGCGCTGGCCGGGCCACAGGTGCCCCGGCCGGGGAACGCTCAACACCTTTCCCCTTCCAAATCGGCGGCAAAGGGCACACATCTAGGCAAAGCCACCGAACCGGACCCACATGATCCTGCGCCTTACCACCCTCTCGCTCTTGATCCTCTACCCCATCGCCTGGTTTGCGCCTCTGATGCGCGCGGGCCTCTTGCCGATGTTTGGCCTATCCGAAATCAGTGTCATCACCGGCCTGCAATCCCTCTGGGGCAGCGACGTGATACTGGCGCTGCTGGTGACCTTCTTTGCCATCTTCGCGCCCTACCTCAAGACCATCGGCCTTGCGCTGGTGCAATGGCACCTGCTCGATCCCCGCGCCCAGCCGGTGCTGCATGTCCTGGGGAAGCTCGCGATGGCCGATATCTTCCTCATCGCGCTCTATATCACCATTGCCAAAGGCATCGGCTATGTCACGATAGAGACCGGCTGGGGCCTCTACATGTTCTCCGCCTGCATCCTCGCCTCCATCGCACTCGGCCTCCTCACCGAACGCCACCTCCGATCAGATCCGGGTCAATGACGGCGCCCCGCGCCGCCTTGCGCAGCAAGGTCGCAGATCGTTGACGCGGATCTGATCACTCACACACTCGAAATCGCGCCTTCAGGGCAGACCTGCCCCTGAAGCGCTTCCCCAGCAAATCTTCCGCGCCGCGACAGCGGCGCCCCCTTACCCAACGGCACCGCTGCCGCGGTGCCCGGCCCAACCGGAGCGGATCCCCAAAGGGGATCGCGCGACGGGCGGGAGCACCGCCTTCCAGGCTTGAACAAAACCTGAACATGAGGCAGAACAGCCGCATGGCAAAATCATCTTCCTTCTTCTGCTCGGCCTGTGGCGCCAGCTTCTCCAAATGGTCCGGCCGCTGCGAAGGCTGCGGCGAATGGAACACCATAACCGAGGACAAGGGCCTCTCCTCCGGCGGCCCGGCCAAGAAATCCCTCGGCATGCGGCGCGGCAGGACCATCCCGCTCACCGATCTCGCGACCGAGGAAACCCCGCCACCACGCAGCCATTCCGGCGTTGGCGAACTCGACCGGGTGCTGGGCGGCGGGCTGGTCGCAGCCTCGGCCATTCTGGTCGGCGGCGATCCCGGCATCGGCAAGTCGACCCTGCTGCTTCAGGCCGCTGCGCGCTTTGCCGAGGCAGGCGTCAAAACCGTCTATGTCAGCGGCGAGGAAGCCAGCGCCCAGGTACGTATGCGCGCGCAGCGGCTTGGCCTTGCACAGGCGCCGGTAAAGCTCGCCGCCGAAACCAACCTGCGCGATATCCTGACCACGCTGGAAGCTGAACGTCCGCAGCTCGCCATCATCGATTCCATTCAGACAATGTGGGCCGACCACGTCGACAGCGCGCCGGGCTCGGTCAGCCAGGTGCGCGCCGCCGCGCATGAGTTGACGACCTTTGCCAAATCCAATGGCATCTCGATCATCATGGTTGGCCATGTCACCAAGGAAGGCCAAATTGCCGGTCCCCGCGTGGTCGAACATATGGTCGATACCGTGCTTTATTTCGAAGGCGAGCGTGGTCACCAGTTCCGCATCCTGCGCGCGGTGAAGAACCGCTTTGGCCCCGCGGATGAGATCGGCGTCTTCGAAATGACCGGTGCCGGCCTTTCGGAGGTGATCAACCCCTCGGCCCTGTTCCTCTCCGAACGCGGTCAGCCCTCGCCGGGCTCAGTCGTCTTTGCTGGTATCGAAGGCACCAGGCCGGTTCTGGTGGAACTGCAGGCCCTTGTCGCCCCATCGCCGCATTCGCAGCCGCGCCGCGCCGTGGTGGGCTGGGACTCATCGCGCCTTGCGATGATCCTTGCGGTTCTGGAGGCGCGCTGCGGCATTCCCTTTGCCGGGCTTGATGTCTATCTGAACGTCGCAGGCGGCATGAAAATCTCAGAGCCTGCTGCCGATCTGGCGGTGGCTGCGGCCTTGCTGAGTGCCCGCGAGGATACGCCACTTCCCGCCGATACCGCAATATTCGGAGAAATCTCACTATCTGGTGCCCTCAGACCAGCGCCTCAGACCGAAAACCGGTTGAAAGAGGCGCAAAAACTTGGTTTCACCTCAGCCATTGCCCCCGGCGGCGGCAAATCCGTATCCGTGAAAGGCCTTTCCCAGCGCAAGGTCAGTGATCTAACCGGTTTTGTTGGCGAATTCTTCGGGGCCGGCTAAAGTCGCCGAAAGAATTTTACTGCGGGCTAACGGGCGAGGGACATGGAAGGTTTCACCATTATCGACGGGGTCGTGGCCCTGGTCATCATTGTATCGGCATTGCTTGCCTATTCACGCGGCTTGGTACGCGAAGCGATGGCAATAGCCGGCTGGGTTGCCGCGGGCGTGCTGGCCTTCATGTTTGCGCCGCAGGTCGAACCCCTGATGGCGGAAATCCCGGTGCTGGGTGAATTCATCGCCGACAGTTGCGAACTCTCGATCATCGCAGCCTTTGCTGCCGTCTTTGCCCTGGCGCTGATTGTCGCCGCCTTCTTTACTCCGCTATTTGCCTCGCTGGTACAACGCTCCGCGCTTGGCGGGCTGGATCAGGGGGCTGGCTTCTTCTTCGGGGTGCTGCGCGGCATCCTTTTGGTGGCCATCGCCTTCTTCCTCTACAATGTGGTGATGACCGGTCAAAGCTTTACCATTGTTGACGAAAGCCGCTCTGCTGTCGTGTTCGAACGCATGATCGGTAAGATCGAAGCGCGCAATCCCGAGCAGGCGCTTGGCTGGGTCACTCAGCAGTATGAGGCCCTGATCGGCGCTTGCGAAGGCTGACACGCGGCCATCGCAGCACTGTGAATGGTTATGAAAGGGCGCCCTATGGGCGTCCTTTTTGCTTTTATATCAAAATCATACCCCCCAACCCCGCGCACATTTTGCCCTCACTCCGCGCCGTTGCACGTTTTGTACGTCGATTCGCGTCTGAACTGGGCGCCTGGAATCACGCCCCAGTCACGTTTTTGAATTTCACCCGCTGACAAGGGTTAAAAGTTAACAAAACCTGTCTCTACACGGGTAAATCGTTAACAATTCCAGCCAAAATCGCCGTTTTGTCCCCAGAAAATCGTTCAAATTCTAAATTGGCCGCACCCTTGCCCCATTTTCGGCCCAATTCGGGGGCCACATAGGATCAACGACAGGCAGAAAGCCACTATCACTCAGAAGGGACACGACATGTTTCTGGATCATTTCAACTCTTTCGCTGACTACCAGCCGGTGGACATGCTGTTGGATTTTCCGATGTTCCAGAGCGCCCCCCTGCAGGACACCCCGGCGCAGAGCCGCAGCGGCGGTTTCCTGCCCTCGACCCTGGTTGAAACCGACCGTGGTTTCGTACAGGCCCGCGACGTCAAGCCCGGCGACATGATCTACACCTATGATGGCGGCGCGCAGGAAGTGAAAGACGTGAGCCACGCGGTGCCGCGCCTCACCACCCTGATGCATGTGCCCGCTGGCGCCCTTGGCAATGACACCGACCTTCTTCTGCCCGCCGATCTGACCGTTGCGCTGGAACTGGACGCGGCTGAGCGCCTGTTCGGTGTGCCGCTCATCACGGCCAAGCTGATCTCCCTGTCGGGTCACAAAGGCATCAAGGCCGCAGCGCCGGAAAGCATCGGCCGCATTCACATCACCTGCGACGAAGAAGAACTGCTCTGGGCCGAAAGCGGCATGCTGGTTCTGGCTGGTGACGGTGGCCTTGACGGCGCCTTCTGCGAACTGTCGCTCAGCGAAGTGCGTCAGGTTCTGGCCAGCGAAGACGGCCGCGCCCTGGCCCTGACCGGCATGGGCAGCGAAGACGCACGCTTTCCCGCGCCCTTCAACGATATTTTTTCCCCAGCTCTGGCGGCCTAAAGCGCCAGTGTTACCCCGGCTTTCGACCACAGGATGCTGCGGTTTGCCACGGATGTCGCCCCAGACTTCGCCTTTTATCCGGGCAGTAACCGGGCGCGACAAATAAAGCTTTGCCGAATTCAATTGTGATCCTTTGATGACATCCGCTGCCTAAGGCACTATGTGAGGGCCATCACTCAATCCCGGATTCGGAGCCACACGCCTTGCCGATGCCGCAGATGCCACCCGCACACCCCTTTGATGACGACAAACTCCGCGAAGAATGCGGTGTGTTTGGCGTCGTAGGCGTTCAGGACGCCGCCAATTTTGTCGCCCTCGGCCTGCACGCCCTGCAGCACCGCGGCCAGGAGGCAGGCGGGATCGTCTCCCATGATCCTGTCGAGGGCTTTAACAGCGTGCGCCGCTTTGGCTATGTGCGCGACAACTTCACCTCGCAGGATGTGATGGCCACGGTACCCGGCCCGCTGGCCATCGGCCACGTGCGCTACTCCACCGCCGGCTCCAAAGGCCAGACCGCGATCCGCGACGTGCAGCCCTTCTTTGGCGAATTCGCCATGGGCGGCGCCGCCATTGCCCACAACGGCAATATCACCAATGCCAACGCCCTGCGCCGCGAGTTGATCGAGCGTGGCTCGATCTTCCAAAGCTCCTCGGACAGCGAATGCATCATCCATCTGATGGCGCGCTCCATGGGGCGGTCGATCCCCGACCGCATGGAAGAAGCCCTGCGCAAGGTCGAAGGCGCCTTTTCCGTCGTCGCCATGACCCGCACCAAGCTGATTGGTGTGCGCGACCCGCTGGGCGTGCGCCCGCTGGTCCTCGGCAAGATTGGTGATGGCTACGCGCTCAGCTCGGAAACCTGCGCGCTGGATATCATCGGTGCCGAGTTCATCCGCGAGATCAAGCCGGGTGAGATGGTGGTGATCAACGACGAGGGTGTGCAAAGCCACTTCCCCTTCCGTCCCCAGCCGTCGAAGTTCTGCATCTTCGAACATGTCTACTTCTCGCGCCCCGATTCGATTCTCGGTGGCCGCTCGGTCTATGAAACCCGCGAGGCGATTGGGCGGGAACTTGCCAAGGAAAACCCGGTCGACGCCGACCTCGTCTGCCCGGTGCCTGACAGCGGCACACCGGCGGCAATCGGCTATTCGCTGGAATCGGGGATCCCCTATGCGATGGGGATCATCCGCAACCAATACATGGGCCGGACCTTCATCGAGCCGACCGAACAGATCCGCAATATGGGCGTGCGTCTGAAGCTGAACGTCAACCGCGCCCTGATCGAGGGCAAGCGGGTCATCCTGGTGGACGATTCCGTCGTGCGCGGCACAACATCGCGCAAGATCAAGGAGATGATCCTGGATGCCGGCGCCAAGGAGGTGCACTTCCGCATCGCCTCTCCGCCCACTGCGTGGCCCTGTTTCTACGGTGTCGACACCCCGGACCGGGACAAGCTGCTCGCTGCCTCGATGAGCGAGGAACAGATGGCCGAGCACCTGGCCGTGGACAGTCTCAAGTTCATTTCGCTGGATGGTCTGTACCGCGCCGTCGGTCAGTTCCAGGGCCGCGACAAAGCCTGCCCGCAATACTGCGACGCCTGCTTCTCGGGTGAATACCCGGTCACCCCGTCGGATATGATCGACCGGGGGTTTGAAATGAAGCCCGCAGCAGAGTAAGAGAGCCGCGAACAGATATAGGGAGGGCGCTGATCCGTGTGATCGGCGCCCTTTCCTATGGTTCCGGACAACCGTCCGGACGGCACAAGCCGAAGACCACGACCCGAAGACCACGAAAGGCCATTCCTTGGACGCCCATCTTGCCCGAATGCTGACCTCTGCGCGCCAGTGCCGTTGTTGCGGTGCCACCTTTGCGCAATTGCTGAGCCTCAGTTGCGACCGGCCAGACGTGTGCCCCGATGATCTGGTGGTACAGGACAACTCCGCGGTGCTGGAAGAGCGCGGCGATGTGCTGACCGAGGATTTCTGCCGCTATGGCAAACTACGCTTTGTGCGCGCCGTTCTGGCCCTGCCGCTGGCCGACAGCCGTGGCGCAGAATTCCTGCTGGGCACATGGGCCAGCCTCAACGAGGATGACTTTGACGCCTATCTCGACCTGTTCGACATGCGCGAAACCGAAAGCATGGGCAGCCGCCCGGCCTGGCTTGCCAATGCCATTCCGCCCGAAAGCGGCACCCCGGTGGCCTGCATGCTGCATATGCGCCCTGAAGGCGAATACCCCGAACTGCAAGTCTCGGAGTCCAACAACGCCCTGGCCCGGCTGCAGCAGACTGGCGTGCAGCTCGAAGAACTGTTGGAGCTTCTCTACGCCTATGGCCACGACCTGCCCTCTCTCGTCTATGACTCCTGATCCCTGATACCGCCCCGTGGGGCGGCCCGACACCACGACGCGACCATCCGCCGTGACTGGCCCGCTGCCTGGGCCATCCGGGCGGACGACTTCCACCAAGCTTGCAAAGCAAACACTCCGAATGACAAAGACACGTACATCGACACCGGCCCAGGTGGCCGCAACCGCAACGCAGCACGTAGAGGCCCCCGAGGGCCGCATCGCCCTCCTTGGTATTTTCGGCTCCGAAGACAATCTGTCGGCGCTGGTGCAGTTTCCCGGTGGGCGCACCCGCAAGGTGACCACCGGGCAGCGCCTCGGTCGGTCCGAGATCATCGCTATCGACAAGCGCGGCCTGCTGATCCGCTCCGGCAATACCACGGTGCAGATGACCATGCCCGGCAGCTAATCTGCCGCGCATCAGCCCCTTGACCCGATGCCTCAACAGGCCCAAAAGGCGGACATGACACAGAAACTTGCTCTTATCACCGGCGCATCGCGCGGCCTTGGCGCCGCTCTGGCCGAGGCGCTTGCCCCGACGCATCACATCGTTGCCGTGGCCCGCACCACCGGCGCTCTGGAAGAGCTAGACGACCGGATCAAGACCAAGGGCGGCAGCGCCACGCTGGCGCCGATGGACATCACCGTCCCCGAGGCCATGGCAACCCTCTGCCGCGGCATCCACGACCGTTGGGGCCAGCTGGACCTTTGGCTGCATACCGCCATCCACGCAGCCCCGCTCAGCCCGGCGCCATTTGTAGCGCCCAAGGACTGGGAAAAATCAGTTGCGGTGAACGCTACCGCAACCTCGGTGCTGATCCCCTATGTGGCGCCACTGCTGGGACAGACCGGGCGGGCGGTATTCTTTGACGATTCGCGCGGTGGCGAGAAATTCTTTGGCGCCTATGGCGCAACCAAGACCGCGCAGATGGCGCTGGCACGCAGTTGGCAGGCCGAAAGCGTCAAAACTGGTCCGCGGGTCGAGATCTTGCAGCCGCAGCCGATGCCCACCGCCCTGCGCGCACGTTTCTTCCCCGGTGAAGATCGCGAGGCGCTGACACCAGTACAGGATGAGGCCGCGCGCCTGCTGCCCCTGATCCTGAACGACGACTAAGCGACAGCATCAGCGGGAACCAGCCAAATCGCGGCTCCCGCCCCCGCTCTCTCATATCACAGATATACGGATCGGCGTTGGGCCGGGCGCCGCGCCTGCGCCGCGGCGTGGTTACGCCTTATCCCGTCCGCTCCTCCTGCCCCGCAGGCGTCAGCCTGCCCGGCCCAACTGTGCGGAGGCATTCGCAGGATGGACCCAAAGCAGGCGGGAGCCATCCCGGGTGCTGGTGAAACCTGACCTAGCCTGTGGCAAGCTGTGGCGCCTTTGCCCCGTTCCTCACTTCGCGCGCAGGCCTTCCGTGAAAGACTTGCCCCCTCATTCCCCACGTCCTATTCAGATCAAAACCAAGACAGGGGAACGTGATGCGCATTCTGGTTACCAACGACGACGGGATCAACGCTCCGGGGCTGACGGTTCTGGAAGCCATTGCGCATGAGGTTGCCGGACCAGATGGGGAAGTCTGGACCGTTGCCCCCGCGTTCGAGCAATCCGGCGTCGGCCACTGCATCAGCTACACCCGCCCCTCGATGCTGAGCCAGCTGGGCGAGCGCCGCTTTGCCACCGAAGGCTCCCCTGCCGACTGCGTGCTGGCGGGCGTCCACGTGGCAATGGAAGATGTGATGCCGGACCTGGTGCTGTCGGGGATCAACCGCGGCAACAATTCCGCCGAGAACGCGCTTTATTCCGGCACCCTTGGCGGCGCCATGGAAGCGGCGCTGCAGGGCATTCCGGCGATGGCGCTGTCACAGTATTTCGGGCCGCATAACGCGCAGCTCAACAACCCGTTCGAAGCCTCTGCCGAACATGGCGCCGCGCTGATCCGCGACATCCTGAAGGCCACGCCGCAAGAGCCAGCCGAAGGCTACCGGCTGTTTTACAACATCAACTTCCCGCCGGTGCCCGCCGCCGCGGTCAAGGGTGCCCGCGCCGTGGCCCAGGGCATGCGCCATGGCACGCGGTTTTCCGCCCAGGAGCAGCAATCGCCGAACGGGCGGCGCTACGTCTGGATCAAGGGCGGTGATCAGCACGTGCACACCGCGCCGGACACCGATGCTTCGGTCAATTTGGACGGCTATATCTCGGTCACCCCTATGCGCGCGGACCTGACCGCCCATGACGCCCTCCACGCGCTCAAGGTTCTGGAATGACCGCACCCGACCCTGAAACCAAGATGCAGTTCCTTTTTGCGCTCCGCTCCCGCGGGGTCACCGATAGTCAGGTCCTTGAGGCCATGGAGCAGATCGACCGTGGCCCTTTTGTGCGCGGGATCTTTGCCGAACGCGCCTATGAGGACATGCCGCTGCCGATCGCCTGCGGCCAGACGATTTCGCAGCCGTCGGTTGTTGGACTGATGACGCAGGCGGCGCAGATTTCGCCGCGCGACACGGTTTTGGAGGTCGGCACCGGCTCTGGTTATCAGGCGGCAATCCTGTCGAAACTGGCGCGCCGGGTCTATACCATCGACCGCCACGCCCGGCTGGTGCGTGAGGCCCGGGCCCTGTTTGATGCGCTGCACCTGCCCAATATCACCTCGCTGGTGGGCGACGGCAGCCATGGTCTGCCGGATCAGGCGCCGTTTGACCGCATCATCGTCACCGCCGCCGCCGAGGATCCGCCCGGCCCGCTGCTGGCGCAACTGAAACCCGGTGGCATCATGATCGTTCCGGTGGGCCAGTCGGACACGGTGCAAACGCTGATCCGGGTGCGCAAGTCCGAAACCGGCCTTGAATATGACGAATTGCGCCCGGTTCGCTTCGTGCCCCTTCTTGAGGGCCTGGGAAAAGACACGTAGATAGGGGAAAAGCCACCGCATCAGGGCAATGCCTCCTTTCCCGGACCCTGCTCTGTCGCAGTGAACAACAAAAGACGCCGACGTTGCGGCCCTGCCCGGAGCTTCCTGATCCGAACCGGCACGGGCGCCAGCTCCAAATGACGTGTTCCGAGGAGAGCGAGATGACACAGAACGCCCCCATCCTGTCCCGACGCGTGGCAAAGACCCTGGCGATATTGCCAGTCGCTGCCCTACTTGCCGCCTGTGATGGGCCGCTGGATTATGACCTGAGGGGGCAGATCGGCGCCTTCAACACCACTTCAGCAGCCAAAAGCGCCACCAGCGACCGCCCGGCTCCGGATGCGCGCGGGTTGATCACCTATCCCTCCTATCAAGTGGCCGTCGCCCAGCGCGGCGATACGGTGGCTGATGTGGCAACCCGGATCGGCCTGCCTGCAGGGGAAGTGGCACGCTTCAACGGCATGCAGCCGGGAGATACCCTGCGCAAAGGCGAGGTTCTGGCTTTGCCGCGCCGCGCGCCCGATGCGCCGGTAACGGCAGGAACCGCCCAGCCCGGCGGCGTCGACATCGCCTCGCTGGCTGGACAGGCCATCGACCAGGCCCCCGAAACATCGCCCAACCCCGGATCGGTCACCACAACCGAGCTGAAACCGACGCCCCGCCCGGCCCCGACCGAGGTGCAGGACGGCCCCGAGCCGGTGCGTCACAAGGTGGTGCGCGGTGAAACCGCCTATACGATCTCGCGCCTCTATCAGGTGCCGGTCAAGGCGCTGGCCGAATGGAACGGTCTGGGCAGTGATTTCTCCATCCGCGAAGGTCAGTATCTGCTGATCCCGCTGAAGGATCAGAGCGCGCCGACACAGCCTGCCGCAGAAACCACCCTGCCCGGCGCAGGCAGCGCCACGCCAACACCGCCGAGCGCCACCAAACCGCTACCGGATGAGGATATCGCCCCGGCTGCGGAAGAGGTCGCCCCGCTGCCCAAGGTCGAGGTGCCGGAGCCGACGCGCAAGAATGACGCCGCCATGGCCTATCCCCTGCAGGGCAAGATCATCTCGACCTATTCCAAAGGGCGCAACGAAGGCATCGATATCGCCGGGGCGCCGGGCGCTGCGGTCATGGCTGCAGATGCCGGTACCGTCGCCGCGATCACCAAGGATTCAAAGAACATCCCGATCATCGTGGTGCGTCACTCCAACAAGCTGCTGACGCTTTATGTGAATGTCACGGATATCTCGGTGAAGAAGGGCGACAAGGTCACCCGTGGCCAGCCCATTGCCAAACTGCGCGATGGCGACGATGCCTTCCTGCATTTCGAGGTCCGCAATGGCTATGAAAGCCTGGATCCGCTGCCCTATCTGAACTGACTCTTGTCCCGCGGCGTCAGCCCCTGCGCGGTCAGTCTTCGTCGGACTGACCGCCCTCCCGGTTACCCGCGAAGTGCTGCATCTGCGCAAACTCAGGCAGCCAGCTTTCCCGGCGCCGGGTCCAGAGCTCATACTCCGGCACCAGTTGGTCTGGCGCGTCCAGCGCGCCGAGATGCAGCTCAATCTCATCATCCGTGCGGGCAAAGACAGATGAGCCGCAGCGCGGGCAGAAATGGCGCCCCTCATAGGCGCCGGTCTCTCCGTTGACAGACACCGCTTCTTCAGGAAACACGGCGGCTGCATAGAACAGCGCGCCGTGGTGTTTGCGGCAATCAAGGCAATGGCAGATCCCCACCCGGCGCGGCCTGCCCCGCGCGGTGATACGTACCGCGCCGCACAGGCACCCGGCGGAAAACTCTGCCTGCGCCTCTGCCACGGCTCAGCTCAGCGTGACGCCATGACGCCCGGCCAGATCGGTGAAATACTGCCAGGCCACCCGCCCCGAGCGCGCCCCGCGCGTCGCCTGCCATTCGATGGCTTCGGCGCGGATCACCTCGGGATCGGCGGTAACACCGTAGGCGGTGCAGTAGCCTTCGATCATCTCCAAGTATTCATCCTGATCACACGGGTGGAAGCCCAACCACAGTCCGAACCGGTCGCTGAGCGAGACCTTTTCCTCCACCGCTTCGGAGGGGTTGATGGCGCTGGAGCGTTCGTTTTCGATCATGTCGCGCGGCATCAGGTGACGCCGGTTCGAGGTGGCGTAGAACACCACATTCTCCGGGCGCCCTTCGATACCGCCATCCAGCACAGCCTTCAGGCTTTTGTAGTGCTGGTCATCATGGCTGAACGACAGATCATCGCAGAACAGCACAAAACGTTTCGAGGAGCCGCGCAGATGGTTCAACAGCCGCGCCACCGAGGGCAGATCCTCGCGCTGCAGTTCCACCAGTTTCAGATCCGGGTGTTCCGCAACAAGGCTGCCGTGTATCGCTTTGACAAGGCTTGATTTCCCCATGCCCCGCGCGCCCCACAACAAGGCGTTGTTGGCGGCGGACCCTTCGGCGAAACGGCGAGTGTTTTCCAGCAGCGTATCGCGCGAACGGTTGATCCCCACCAGAAGATCCAGATCGACGCGGTTCACCGTTTCGACCGGCGCCAGACGGTCCGGTGCCACGTGCCAGACAAAGGCCGGAGCCGCATCGAAATCAGGGGCCGCCAGCGGTGCGGGCGACATCCGCTCCAAAGCCTCGGCAATGCGCGTCAATGCATCCTCGTTCATCGGGTCCTCCGTCATTTTGTTGCGCATGACAAACCATGTTCCGACCCTAGCAACAAGATGCTTTGCCGGGGAGCGGCGCAGCAAAGGGGGCGACACATGCGCGCCGCCCCCTCTCTTCTCTCGGTTCTGGTGCCCATGTCGGGCTACTTACCTGCTGGCACTCTACCTCTTGCTCGCCCTGCCTCTTGCCGGACAACCGGTGTTTCAGGCCGCCTCGGCTTTTTCCATTTCCTCGGAAAAGCTCTTGAAGAACTTGGCAGCCAGCTTCTTGGCCGTGCTCTGAATCAGGCGACTGCCGAGCTGTGCCAGCTTGCCGCCGATATCGGCCTTGGCTGTATAGGTCAGCAAGGTGCCGCCATCCTGTTCGGTCAGCACCACCTCGGCACCGCCTTTGGCAAAGCCCGCCGCGCCGCCATTGCCCTGACCTGTCAGCGAGAACCGCTCGGGCGGGGCATCGGGAGAGAGGGTCACTTGCCCTGAGAACTTCGCCTTCACCGGTCCGATTTTCAGCACCACCTTGGCCTCCAGCTCGGTGTCGGAATGTTTGATCAGCTCCTCGCAGCCGGGGATCGCCTTTTGCAGCACCTCAGGGTCGTTGAGGGCCGCGTAAACCTCGTCTCGCGGGGCGTTGATGAAGATTTCGTCGCTCAGTTCCATGCTCGTTTTCCTTCTAGCAACAGGGGAATTTGACGGAGGCCAGGAGCTTGGCCTGCGCATCACTCAATTCGGGGAAAATACGCCGCCATAGGCTGCGGATCAGATCACGCATCTGCTGCCTCCCCGCGCTGAAGCGCCCGGCGGCGTTGCACTAGTTCGGCAAGGATCGACAGCGCGATCTCATCCGGGTTGATGGCGTGGATATCAACGCCTGCGGGCGCCTTTACGCTGGCAAGAGCCTCAGGCGACACACCCTTGTCCTGAAGACGATGCGACAGGGTGGCGAACTTGCGGCGGCTACCAACAAAGCCGATATAGCGCGCCTTTTGCATCAGCGCGCGGCGGAGCGCCGCCTCGTCCCCGCGCCCCTGGGTCGCGACCACCACGAAGGGGGCGCTGTCCCAGATCGGGTGTTCGTCGAAATGCTCCACCACCCGGTCGGGCATGGGCAGGTCCACATCCTGCGGCCCCGGCAGGCATAATGTGCGGTCGAATTCGAACCGCGCCGATAGCTCCACCAGCGCCTGCGCCACCGGGCCGGAGCCGCAGACCACCAGCGCCGGAAGCGGCAGCACGGGTTCCACGAAGATGTCCAGCACACCCTTACTGGGGCAGCCGTTGCGGGCGTATTTGATGCCGTCGCGTTCCTCGCCCGCGCTGACGCCCGCCTCTGCGAGCAATTCTTCCGGTCCAATCGACAGAAGCTGCGGCGCGCCAGTCTCGATCGCCTCTCGCGCGGCGCGGGCCACGGCACCGCGCACGCAGCCCCCGCCTAAGAAACCGACGACGATCTCACCCTGCGCATCGATCAGCGCCTTGGCGCCCGGCTTGGCCGAGGTCGCCGCCACGGTCCGCACCACGGTCGCCATGGCAAAGGGTTCGCCGGCGCTGCGCCGTGCCTCGGTTTCGCGGGCCAGATCCTGTTCCAGGCGTGGTCCCAGTGATGAATGTCCTGCCATGATGAAACTCATATCGCCCCCAGTTTTTGATCGAGGCTGGCCAGTGCCTCCAGCGTGTTGGCCGCCTCGAACAGATCCAAATACGGCAGTGCTGCCGCCATGCCGCGCGCAATCGGCTCGTAGCCCTTCCAGCCCTTCAGCGGGTTCAGCCAGACGATCCGGCAGCCGCGCCGCTTCAGTGCCTCCAGAGCCGATGCGATGTGCTCGGGCGGGTCGCTGTCGTAGCCATCTGACAGGATGATCACCACTGATCGTCCATCGACGAAGCGGCGCGCATAGGTCGCCGCGAAGTGCTGGAGCGCGCCGCCGATGCAGCTGCCGCCGCCGATGCCCTCGGCCATCAGCGTCACCCAGTTGAGCGCGCGCATCGGGTCCTCTTCACGCAGGGCATCAGCAATGCGCACAAGGCGGGTGTGAAAGAGATAGGCGTCTGAATTTGCATCGGCCCGCATCAGCCCCGCCAGAAAGGCCAGAAAGGGGCGCGCATAGACCAGCATCGATCCCGACACATCACACAGGGCAACGATCTTCACGGGGCGGTCGGGACGGGTGCGCCGGGCCAGCCGCAGGGGCACGCCACCGGTGGCCACGGCCTTGCGGATGGTGCGGCGAAAATCCACCGCCCTGCCCCGCCGCGCCGCCTTGCGCCTGCGGGAGCGTCTGTCGCGCAGGGCCTGCCCCAGCCGCAGGGCAACCGCTTCGGCCTTGCGGATGTCTTCAGGATCCACAAAATCGCGCAGATCCTTCTTCATCAGGTTCTTCACATCTGACGCGACAAGCCGCCCGGTGCCGTCGCTTTCCACCTCGCCGCCGCCACTGCCGCCGGGGGCGTGGATCTTGCCTGCACCCTCTGCCTCTGTCTCGCCTGCGTCCTTGCGGGAGGAGCGCATGTCATCATTCTTGTTTGCCTTGTCGCTGGGCACGGTCTTCTGCCGCACGCGGCCCGCATCCATCCAGAAACTGTCAAAGAGCGCATCAAAGCGTTCCACATCCTCGGCGCGGCCAGCGCAGACGGCACGCAGGGCGGCGCGCGCCTCTGACGGATCGCTCGCCTCTACCGCGCCAAGGGCCGCCAGCGCGGTGCCGGTTTCCGCCACGCCCAGCGCAAAGCCATGGGCACGCAGATGCGCCATGAAGCCCGCAACCCGCGCACCGGGGCCGGGATCGCGGCCCGCGAATTTGGTCACCCGGCTCATGCGGCGTGCCCCGCCAGCCGCTGGGCGACCTCTGCCGGAACCGCGGCGCGGTCGGCCTCGGTCTTCAGCAAGGTTGCCATGGCCGCCATCAGGGCGGCGGGGTCTTCGGTGAGGTCTGCAACACCAAGGCCAGAGAGCGCAGCGGCAAAATCCAGCATCTCGGCCACGCCGGGTTTCTTCACCAGATCTTCTTTGCGCAGGTCCTGCACAAAGCCGACGATCTGCCCGGCCAGCTGGGCGCTAAGACCCGGACAGCGGGCGTCCAGAATGGCGAGTTCAGTCTTGCGGTCGGGGTAGTCCACATGGGCGTAAAGGCAACGCCGGCGCAGCGCATCCGACAGATCGCGGGTGCCGTTTGCCGTCAGGATCACCAGCGGGCGGCTTTTGGCCGTGAGGGTGCCAAGTTCCGGCACGGTGATCTGGAAATCAGCGAGAACCTCCAGAAGGTAGGCCTCGAATTCTTCATCGGCGCGGTCGATTTCGTCAATCAGCAGCACCGGGGGCGTGTCCTGACGGATCGCCTGCAACAGCGGGCGTTCCAAAAGGTAGTCTTCAGAGAAAATCTGCGCCTCGGCCTCTTTTCCTGTCTTGCCGGAGGCCTGGATCGCCAGCAGCTGGCGCTGGTAATTCCACTCATAGATCGCCTGAGCCGCGTCCAGCCCTTCATAGCATTGCAGCCGGATCAGGCGCGTGTCGCGCGCCGCAGACAGGGCGCGGGCGACCTCGGTCTTGCCGACACCGGCAGCCCCTTCAAGAAGCAGGGGACGGCCCAGTGTCACCGCAAGATGCAGCGCCATCGCCAGATCATCCGAGGCGACATAGCCTTGTTCTGCCAGGTCTTTCTGAAGGTCGAGATAGGTCATGATTGCAACAGGAGGGCCGCCGAAACGGCCCCCCATTCTCCCTTTATCCGTGCAGGCCCAGATCGCTCGCGATCTTCCAGATCCGCCAGTGATCGTGAGGCATGTGGCTTTGGCGCAAACCAAAGGCACGGAAGGCGTCATGCACGGCGTTGGAGAAGGCCGGAACACCGCCCACGTTCGGGCTTTCGCCCACGCCCTTTGCTCCGATCGGGTGATGCGGGCTGGGGGTTTCGGTGTGATCGGTGGTGTAATGCGGCGTCTCAACGGCGGTCGGGATGAAGAAATCCATCAAGGTGCCGGTCTTGCAGTTGCCCATATCGTCATAGGCGATCTCCTGCCCCATGGCGATGGCGAGCGCCTCGGTCAGGCCGCCGTGGACCTGGCCTTCGATGACCATCGGGTTGATCCGGGTGCCGCAATCGTCCAGTGCGTAGAACTGGCGGATTTCATGCTCACCGGTGTCAACGTCCACCTCCATGACGCAGATATAAGCGCCAAAGGGATAGGTCATGTTGGGCGGATCATAATAGCTCACCGCCTCAAGCCCCGGCTCGACGCCCGGGATGGCCTGATTGTAGGCCGCATAGGCGATGTCCTTCATGGTCTTGAAGCGCTCGGGCGCACCCTTGACCACGAACCGGTCCACGTCCCATTCCAGATCGTTGTCATGCACCTCCAAGAGGTAGGCCGCGATCATCTGCGCCTTGGCGCGGATCTTGCGCCCTGCCATGGCGGTCGCCGCACCGGCAACCGGAGTTGAGCGCGAACCATAGGTGCCCAGACCATAGGGTGCCGTATCGGTGTCGCCTTCCTCGATGGTGATGCTGTCGGCCGAGAGACCGATTTCCGACGCAAGGATCTGCGCGAATGTGGTCGCGTGCCCCTGCCCCTGGCTGATGGTGCCAAGGCGCGCGATGGCCGAGCCCGTTGGGTGAATGCGGATCTCACAGCTATCAAACATCCCCATGCCAAGGATATCGCAGTTCTTCACCGGACCCGCGCCAACGATCTCGGTGAAATGCGTCAGACCAATGCCCAGAAGCTTGCGCGTCTTACCGGCCTTGAAGTCCTCCACTCGCTGCGCCTGTTCCTTGCGCAGATCATCATAACCAACAGCGGCCAGCGCCTTGTCCCAGGCAGTGTGATAATCGCCGGAGTCATATTCCCAGCCCAGCGCAGACTGATAGGGGAACTGATCGGCCTTGATGAAGTTGATCCGGCGCAGTTCGGCTGCGTCCATGTTCAATTCCATCGCAAGCACTTCGATCATGCGTTCGATGAAATAAGCGGCCTCTGTCACCCGGAAAGAGCAGCGATAGGCCACGCCGCCCGGTGCCTTGTTGGTGTAGACACCGTCAACGCCCACATAGGCGACCGGAATGTCATAAGATCCGGTGCAGATGTGGAAGAAACCAGCCGGGAATTTGGTCGGGTCGGCGCAGGCATCGAACGCGCCGTGGTCCGCCGTAACATGGCACTGCAGCCCGGTGATCTTGCCCTCCTTGGTGGCGCTGATCTTGCCCTTCATCCAGTAATCGCGGGCAAAGGCAGTCGCCATCAGGTTTTCCATCCGGTCCTCGATCCACTTCACTGGCTGGCCGGTGACGATGGTCGCAACGATAGAGCAGACATAGCCCGGATAGACGCCGACCTTGTTGCCGAAGCCGCCGCCAATATCGGGCGAGATCACGCGGATGTTGTGTTCCTCGATACCCGACAGGATCGAGGCCACGGTGCGCACCACATGCGGCGCCTGGAAGGTGCCCCAGAGGGTCAGTTTGCCGTTGATCTTGTCCATGCTGGCAACCGAGCCGCAGGGCTCCAGCGGGCACGGGTGGGTGCGGTGGTAATAGACCATCTCTTCGGCGACCACTTCGGCCTCGTCGATCACCTGCTCGGTGGCCTCCTTGTCGCCCTCTTCCCAGAGGAAGATGTGGTTGTGATGGCGGCGGGGGCCATGGGCGCCCTCTTTTTCGTCCTTGATGTCTTCGCGCAGGACGACATCGGATTGCAGCGCCTCGAAGGGATCCACCAGAACCGGAAGTTCCTCGTATTCCACCTCGACCAGTTCCACCGCGTCGGCGGCGATATAGCGGTCCTTGGCCACGACAAAGGCAACCTCCTGCCCTTGGAACAGCACCTTGCCATCGGCCAGCACCATCTGCTTGTCGCCCGCAAGGGTGGGCATCCAGTGCAGGGCCAGCGGTTCAAGATCCTTGGCGGTCAGCACCGCAACCACGCCATCCAGCGCCATGGCGGCATCGATATTGATCGATTTCACCCGCGCATGGGCATAGGGCGAGCGCACGAAATCCCCGTGCAGCATGCCCGGCAGATTGACGTCATCGACGTAGTTGCCCTTGCCCTGGGTGAACCGGGCATCCTCGACCCGCTTGCGCGAGCAGCCCATGCCCTTGAGATTGTCGATCCGTTCTTGACGGTCCTCCAGATCCTTCATTGTGCGGCCTCCTTGGATGCGTTGAGTTCGGCCGCAGCGGCGAGGATCGCCTTGACGATGTTCTGATAGCCGGTGCAGCGGCAAAGGTTGCCTGCGATGCCGAAACGGACCTCTTCCTCGGTCGGGTTGGGGTTCTCCTGAAGCAGGCGATAGGCCCGCGTGATCATGCCGGGGGTGCAGAAGCCGCACTGAAGCCCGTGATGTTCGCGGAACATTTCCTGCAGGATGTGCATGCCATCGGGCGCAGCGATGCCTTCGATGGTGGTGATCTCGGCGCCATCTGCCTGGGCGGCGAACATGGTGCAGGATTTCACCGACTTACCGTCGATATCGACGGTGCAGGCGCCGCAATGCGAGGTCTCGCAGCCCACATGCGGGCCAGTGAGGTTCAGCCTCTCGCGCAGGGTGTGCACCAAGAGCTCGCGCGGCTCGGCGGCGACCTCGTGCTTTTCGCCGTTCACCGTCAGGGTGATGATTTGTTTTCCCATGGTGTCCTCCCTCAGGCCCGCGACCATGCGCGCTCAATCGCGCGGCGCAGGATGACGCCAGCCACGTGTTTCTTGAACTCAACCGGTCCGCGGTTGTCCTCGGTCGGGTCGATGTCGCCCAGCATGGCCGTGACTGCATCTGCCATGGCATCGGCGCCGCAATCGGTGCCCACCAGGGCCGCCGCCGCATCCGCCGAAAAAACCGGCGTGTCGCTGAGGTTGGTCATTGCAATCGAAGCGGAGGCGACCTTGCCGTCCGCCTTTTCCAGGATCACGGCCGCAGCGGCCGTCGCGTAATCGCCAATCTTGCGCTTTTGCTTTTCGTAGGCCTGCCCGCCCTTTGGCACGGCAAAGGAAATCTCGGTCAGGATCTCGTCATCCTCGCGGTCGGTCATATAGGCGGCCTCGTAAAAGTCACGCGCCTGTACCTCGCGGGTGCCATCCGGTCCTTGCAGGGTGAATGTGGCATCCAGGCACTGCATCAGCCCCGGCATGTCGTTGCCCGGATCGCCATTGGCCACATTGCCGCCGATGGTACCCACATAGCGCACCTGGGGATCGGCGATCAGCAGGGCCGCCTCCCGCATGATCGGGGCTGCTCTAACCAGGTCATCATTGGTGATCAGCTCATGCTGGGTGGTCATCGCGCCAATTGTGACGGTGCCGCCATCCACCGCGATGCCTTTCAGCTCGGCGATGGATTGCAGGTCGATCAGATGCGGTACATCGGCCATGCGCAGTTTCATCATCGGGATCAGGCTGTGCCCGCCCGCCAGGACACGGGCATCGTCGCCGTGTTCCTGCAATACCGCCAGGGCCGCGTCGATACTGCCCGGCCGGTGGTATTCAAACTCTGAGGGTATCATCCGTTTCCTCCCTGAATTCCGGATTGCGGATAGTAAAGGCGCCGCTGCCGCCCTGGGGCGAGGCTGCGGGAACGACCGCCGAGGTTGCGTTCACGAAATGCGAATGGGCTGCACGAGTTGCGAAAGCCCCGTCAGACATGGGATTTCGCCGCCAGGCACAACCAGAACATGCAGCACGAGTCGCGGCGGCAAATCGCAGATGTCCGGCGCAATAAGCAGAGTCCCGTCACGGCCCATTCGGGAGTGTCAGATAGGGAGGTGTTGGGCTGCGCTGTGACGCCCAATGGTTCCGGGCCCAAAAGTCAGCCAATGAAAAGCCGCCAGACCCGTCCGGGGGTTGGAGGGGGGCTGGAGGATGCAGGCAGAACCGCAGGCGCCCTGCCCTGCCCTCCGCTACATGCCCAGCTTTGCCCGCACCTCGCTCAGGCGGGAGCGGCTGACAGGCACCTTGGGCAGCGCAGGGGTTTCATCGAAGTAACACACGCCGTTGTCCTTCTTGCGCTCGAAACTGGTGACATGCGCCAGATTCACCAGATAGCTGCGGTGGGTGCGGATGAAACTGCCGGTGGCGGTGCGGGTTTCGGCCTCTGAGATTGACCAGGGACAGAATAGCTTCGCCTCGCCGCTGTAGAGCACGGTGTAGTGACCTTCGGCGCGGATGGCCGACACGCTGTCCGGGCTGATGAAATGGGTGCGCGCATCGGATTCGTAAGGTATACGCGCCTCCTGCGGGATCTCGGCGACCTCCGCTTCTGGCCCGGTCGCCGCCGGATCGATTTCTTCAGCCACAGGCGGCTGCACGTCAGCCTGCCCGGTCTGCGCAGTTCCCTCCCCGCTCAGCCGGGTGGCAAAGGTGGCGCCACTGAGCAGGAAACTGCCCGACAGCACAAAGGCCGACAGAGTGACCCCAAAAGCCAGCACGCCCCGGCTCATTGGCGGCACAAAGGTGGTGTATTCCGCAGATTGGGTGAAACCTGTGCCCGCCATGGCGATGAAATGCACGGCAAAAACGGCGATGCCAAAGCCAAAGGTGCCCAGCACGATATTACGGGCGCTGCGGTGGCCATAGGAGACCTGAAACGACGCAATACTGAGCGCGATGGAGGAGACAAAAGCCATGGCGATCTGTGCCGGAGTATAGCTTGGCACGCACAGCTCCATCCCCGACATTCCGATGTAATGCATCGCCGCAATGCCGCTGCCCATGATGACCCCGGCCAGCATGATCTTGCCTCGTGTCCGGGTGCCGAAATGCACGATCAGCAGCGCCAGCCCCATGAACAGGATCGCCGTCAGCGCCGAAATCAGCGTCACCAGCGGATCAAAGTAATAGGCCACCGGCAGCTCCAGCCCCAGCATGGCCACGAAATGCATCGACCAGATGCCGCTGCCCAGGATCACCGACGCCGCCGAGACCACGATCTTGCGCACCGGCGCCGACATCTGCGAGGCGCCCTGCGTCAGCGACAGGCCGGAAAACCCCGCGATCAGGGCAATGGCTAAAGATGCCAGAACAAACAGGCTGTTATGACTGTAGTCGAGCAAAAGGGCCTCCCTTCCCCATGCAGCACTGCGTCAGCATATCCGCAAAATTTCACCCGCGCATAGAAAAAGACGCGCCCCGGAGGGCGCGCCTTGATGTTCTGTCAGTTGATCACTTGTCGTCGTCTTCGTCGAACTCGGCCATCAGAGGATCCTCTTCATCCTCGTCATCGTAATAGCCTTCTTCGCGCAGCTTTTCTTCGCGTTTCTTCTCGACCCGGCTGACCAGGAAGATCGAAATCTCGTAAAGCCCATAGACAACCGTGAACAGGATCAGCTGGGTGATCACATCCGGCGGCGTCACCAGCGCAGCCAGCACCAGAATGGCCACGACTGCGTATTTGCGCACCGATCCCAGACCTTCGGCGCTGACCAGACCGGCCTTGCCCATCAGCGTCAGCAGAACCGGCAGCTGGAAACACAGGCCAAAGGCCATGATGAACTTCAGCGTGATGTCCAGCGACTCGTTCACCTTACCAAAGAAGGTGATGCGCACTCCGTCAGCCGTTTCCGGCACCACCGCAGCATCCGTCGGCAGCTCGTCAACCGCACCTGAGAGCAAGTTGGCAAAGATCGACGACACATCCGCAAAGCCAAGGAAAAAGGCCATCGCCAGCGGGGTGACGACGAAATGCGCAAATGATGCGCCCAGAAGGAACATCACCGGCGCCGCGATCAGGAACGGCAAGAAGGCGTTCTTCTCGGTCTTGTAAAGGCCGGGTGCCACGAACCGCCACAATTGAAAGCCGATCACCGGAAAGGACAAGGCAAAGCCGAAGACCATCGAGATCCGGAACAGCGTGAACAGGTATTCCTGCGGGCTGGTATATTGCAGCGTCGGCGACGGGTCGCCCAGCTCGCGCAGGGTGGCCTCGATCGGCCCCAGCAGGAACTGCAGGATCGGTTCGGCCACGGTAAAGGCCAGCACGATCCCGACGATAAAGGCCCCCACCGCCCGGATCAGGCGGGTGCGCAGCTCTGCCAGATGCTCGATCAGCGGCGCCGTGGAGTCCTCGATATCATCCGTTTGACTCATGATTTGGTCTCTTTGTCTTGATCCGGCTCCCCGGCACCTGCCTTGGCCGCTTCCGCTGCCGCTGCGGCCTCTTCGGCCTCACGAGCCTGGCGGTCAGATGCGGCGCGGGCGGTGGCCTCCTGGATCTTCTTGGCATCGGCGGCGCGTTCGGCGGCCAGCTTTCCGGTTTCGCTGTCCGGATCGAATTTGGTCGGGTCAATCGATTTGGCCATATCCTGCGCCGCCTCTTTGACACCGTCCATGGCCGTGCCAACTGGATTGGTCGCTGCCTTCAGCCCCTGCGCCATATCCTTGACGCCCGCCTCATCGGCGGCGTCATTCATCGCGCGGCTGAATTCACGGGCCATGCCCTTGGCCTTGCCCACGAAGCGGCCGACGTTGCGGAACAGCACGGGCAGATCCTTGGGACCGACCACGATCAGCGCAACGATCCCGACCACCATGAGTTCGGTCCACCCAAGATCGAACATGGCGGATTACGCCTTGTCTTTTTCGGTCTCGGGGGTGATGTCCTTGGCGTCGGCAGCGGCGTCCTGCTCCAGTTCCTCGGTGCTGTCTTTCACGCCTTTCTTGAAGGCGGTGATGCCCTTGCCCACTTCGCCCATCAGCGAGGAAATCTTGCCGCGGCCAAACAGGACCAGAACCACGACGGCGATCAGCAGAATGCCCGGAAGGCCGATATTGTTAAGCATGTGAGTGTCTCCTTCTTATCCGGTGCCCATCCGCACCGGTTTTGTCTGTCATCCCCATTTTTACGGACGCGCCGCGCTGCCGCATAGATCTGGCAGGCTGTCGGGGGGCTCAGGCAGGGTAAAAATTACTGAAATCCACATCCGCCCAAACACAACTGACAGGTTTATGTCAGTTGCCCCCTGCTAGGTCCAGCCTGTCACATCAATAAGGAGACACCGATATGACAGACACCCAGACCACTCCGGTTGCCGAAATCGTTACCTTCACCCTGGCGAACGGAATCACCCCGGCGGCCTTTGTCGAGATCAGCCGGCAAAGCGAAGCCTTCGTGCGGGCGCAGCCGGGGTTCATGTTCCGCCGTCTCAGCTGCGGCGCCGACGGCCGCTGGAGCGATCACGTGGTCTGGCGCGATCACGCGGCGGCCATGGCGGCGGCAGAGGCCTTTCCCAAGCAGCCCTTTGCCGCGGCGCTGATGGAGGCGATTGAGCCCGGCAGCATCGACATGCGCCACGAAGACATCCTGTGGCAGATGGCGGCTTGACCTAACGGTGCGGCGCGGGCCAAGGCTAGGATCATGCGCCGTACCGACCGCCTTTTTGAAATCATCCAGATCCTGCGCGACGGGAAGTTGCACCGCGCGCAGGACATCGCCGCACGGCTGGAGGTTTCCACCCGCACCATATACCGCGACATGGACACGCTTGTGGCCTCAGGCGTGCCGGTCGAAGGGGAGCGCGGCGTCGGCTATATGGTGCGCGAAGCAATCACCCTGCCGCCCCTCACACTAACCCCGGAAGAGTTGGAGGCGCTGAACCTTGGCATGGCCATCGTCGCCGAAGCCGCCGATCCGGGCCTCAAATCCGCCGCGCAGTCCTTGGCGGCCAAGGTGGACGCGGTGCTGCCTGCCGAGACCATCGCCGAGGCGGATGCTTGGAAATTCGCCGTCTACCCCTTTGCCGATGCGGCGCGGGGCTTTGCCCAGATGCCCACCCTGCGGGCAGCGATCAAGGCGCGCCAGAAGCTGCAGATCACCTATCGCCGCATCGATGGTGAAATGACCCGGCGCAAAATCCGCCCGCTGCACATGGAATACTGGGGCCGTGTCTGGACCCTCACCGCCTGGTGCGAAGCGCGCGAGGATTTCCGTGTCTTCCGCGTCGATCTGATCGAAGAGGCCACCGCCCTGCCCGAGTTGTTCGTCGATGAGCCGGGCAAGCGGCTGTCGGATTACGATCCCTACCGCGACAAGGAGGAGAGCTGATTACTCACCTTTGTCCTGGTTTCTGCCGCGGCGGCGGACAAGCACATAGATGCCGCTGCCCAGCGCCCCGCCGATGGCCGCAGCCAGTGCAACATGCAACATCAGCGCGCCAAGGGTCAGCGGAAACAGGGCAAGAGTCATGATCACCGCCTCGGCAAAGCCGCCCGGCCCCTGATAGGAGGCAAGGGTGGACAGCGAATAGCAGACCCAGACGACCGACAGCAGGCCAGCGCCCGAAAGCGCAGCCCATAGCCTGCCCGCATCCTTTGGCTCGGCAACCGAAACAGCGGGCACCAGAACCGCGAGGACATACTCTCGCCACTTGCTTTTACGCCCGCGGATTGCCGCCTTGCAGGCCGAAATCTCCACAAGGGCGAGCACGATCAGCGGCACGGCGTGAAACAACGCGACGGGTATGAACAGGGACACGCCCCGCGACCAGGACACCATGGACAACCCGGCGTTCTGCAACGTGATCCAGACCAGCCCCCCTGTTGCATAGATCGCCCCAAGGCCTCCCAGCCAAGTGAGATGGGCAATCAGGCGCACCCCACGCAAATTTCTGGCGGCCCAAGGCGGGATCTCTGGTTCGGTCTCTAGCTCTTCCGGCATGTTCTGTGCCTCCCGTGCCCGAGTATAAGACAACGGCAGAAACATCGGTTCAAGACGTCACCCCGTGGGGCGGCTCGGCCCGCCGGTGCGCGCGCTTCACGGGAAAGTCACCTCAGCCCCACCCGCCCATATATTGCAGCCTTGCAGCTGTTCCCCTAGCGTTTGCCCAGTTCATCACGCGGGAAGGCACATCACATGGTCCAGGGAAGCTGCTGTTGCGGCGCGGTACAATTTCAACTGACCGTGCAGCCGCCGATGATGGGCACCTGCCATTGCTCCCGCTGCCGCAAGGTCGGCACCAGCGCCATCGTGCTTGTGCGGCCCGGAGACGTGCAATGGATCAAGGGCAAGGATCAGGTCACCACCTACACGCCTGAGCTGCCCTTCAAATTCATCCGCTGTTTCTGCAAGAGCTGCGGCACCTCGCTAGGGGAAATCCTGGCCGAGGACGAGCGTATCGCAATCGCGGCAAGCGCGCTGGATGGCGATATCGGCGTCCGCAATCAGTTTCACGAGTTCGTCGCTGACAAGGCCGATTGGTACGAGATTTGCGACGATGCCCCGCAATACGACGGTGCACCGACATAACGCCAAAGACGGAGCAGTTCCCTACCCCTTTGGGAAGACGAAACACCGGTTGCGCGGGACGGTGAGCCAGAGAACGCGGCCCACTTCGGGCAGGAACACGTTGGGCACCGTCACCTTCAGGAGCGATCCGTCAAAATCCATGCGGAACTCGACCAGGCTTTCATGGCCAAGAAAGCGCGCCCGTTCGACCACACCGCGCGCCGGAACGCCGTCGCTGGGGGTCGGCAAGGGACCTTTGCCCGCGCGGTCGAAATCAATGCGCACGTGCTGCGGGCGAAAGACGATCTCCACATCGGTACCATCGGGCACGCCCGGAGCCAGGAACTGGCCGAATGGCGTCTGCGCCAGCGCGCCGTTCACCTGCGCGTTGAGCACATTGACGTCGCTGAAAAAAGCCACCGCCGCCTTGTCGACCGGGCGGGTATAGACGTTATAGGGCGCGCCCTGCTGTACGATCCGCCCGCCCCGCATCAGGGCGATCTCATCGGCCATGCGCATGGCTTCTTCCGGCTCGTGCGTCACCAGCAGGACTGCCGTGTCTTCTTCGCGCAAAAGCGTCAGCGTCTCGTCGCGGATGCCATCGCGCAGACGGTTATCAAGGCCCGAAAACGGCTCATCCATCAGCATGATACGCGGACGCGGCGCCAGGGCGCGGGCCAGTGCGACGCGCTGTTGTTCGCCGCCCGACAGCTGGTGCGGGTAATCGTCGATGTATTTCGACAGCGACACCTTGGCGAGCAGCTCCTCGACCCGGGCGCGTTTCTGATCTTTCGGCCCTTTCAGACCAAAGGCGACGTTATCCGCGACGCTCAGGTGCGGGAACAGGGCAAAGTCCTGAAACATCAGGCCGATCTCGCGCCGCTCGGGCGGGACACGGAACACCGTGTCGCAGATCAGCTTGCCATCGACATAGATTTCGCCCTCGTCCTGCATCTCCACCCCGGCGATCATGCGCAGAGTGGTGGATTTACCGCAACCTGACGGGCCCAGCAGGCAGGTCACCTGCCCCGCCTGAATTTGCAGGGACACATCGTCGACCACCGGGCGCCCGTCGAAGAACCGCTTGATATTGCGGATTTCCAGCCGTGGCGGGGCCATGGTGCTGAGCAGTTCGGCAGGGGCAGTGTTCATGCGGCCTCGGGGCTGTCTCCGACGCTTTTCATCGGGTTTGGCGCAGATGTAGCAGCCCCCCTGTCAGGCTTCAACCCTGCGGCTGCCGCGTGCCACTGCGGCAAAGCCGACCACCAGCACGATCACGCAGATCTGCAAAAGCTGCTCGTATTTGTGCCCATCGTACAGCAGCCCCGAGATGCCCGGCGCATCGCGGAACATATAGGCCGCAGCGCCGACAATGGCCGCACCAAAGCTGACCAGATAGGCCCAAGTCGCCACCTGACGTTTGCCCAGAAGCCCCGCCACCAGCACCGGGGTCAGGAACATCGAGGCGGTACCGGATACAGCCACGGCATCAAACAGCGTCTTGTTGCCCCAAAGCGTCAGCGCGCCACCAGCAGCGGCAAAGACCACCATGGCGATGCGGCCGCCCATCAGGCTGCGCGGCGCAAGGCGGAGTTCTTCGACCACCAGCCGCGCGGCCGAGCTGAGCGCGGAATCCAGCGTCGAGAGCGCCGAAACCAGCAGCGACACGATCAGCATGACGAAAACCCAGCCCGGCAGCATAGTCGCCCATGTCCCCAACAGCTGGCCTTCGTATTCCGCGCCCTCAAGGGAAGCCTGAATGCCGAAAAAGCCAAAGGCGATGATGCAAAGCGCCGAAATCCAGAAGGCATGCAAAAAGCTTTTGCGGGTGGTGGCGGGATCGGCAAGAAAGCCGCGGTCCATCATCACCGGATCATGCACCGGGTAAGAGAAGACCTGCAGCGCGGCCACCACCAGCAGCACCCAGCCGTTGTGGGCGCCCGCCGCCCCCGGCGCGGTCATCACCGCAGAAATCTCAAAGCCCGGGCGCAGGATCAGCGCCACAAAGGCGGCGCCAAAGACCACGAGGAAGAGCGACATCTGGATCACATCGGTGCGCAGCGCCGCCGACAGCCCGCCCCATGCGGAATAGGCCAGCGCCAGCACACCAACCACCAGGATGGCGGTTGTCTCGGCCCCTGCCACATCCGGCAGGGCGGCGGCAAAGATCAGCCCGACCACCAGCAGGTTGGCAAAGACTTCGGACAACAGGCGCAGTGCGATCACCAGATTATAGGCGGTGGTGCCCGTGGCGCCGAAACGCTCCGCCAGCCAGGATTGCACCGATGTCGCACCCTGTGCGCGCATCCGGCCAACGATATAGCCGCCGGTCAGAAAGGATCCGTAGTAGGCCGCATAGGCCAGAGTTCCCGCGATGCCGTAGTAAAAGCCCAGGATCGCGGCGTTCATCAACGAGCGCGCGAAGATCCATGTGGTCACCTGTGACAGCACCAGCGTCCACAGGGTCGGCGCCTCTCCCCGGTCAGACTGACCGCCGAAGAACCCGCCCACGGTGGCCTTGCGCGGCGCATAGTAGAGGCTGAGCAATATGATAACGGCAAAGATGGTGGTTATGGCGATGGCCTGCATGATCGTTATCCCCGTTTTGATGGGCTCGGCGTAGCAGGCAGGCCCTTACCGCACCATATTGCCCACAGGAATGTGAAGCGGTGTCAGGGACAAACTGGGTGACCTGCGCGCAAAACAGGCACCCTCGGCGGCCGTTGCGCCGGATATTCAATCATCCCGGGTTGTTGCCGATTACTCCCCCGGTGGCAGCAGGTCGAACGCAGCCTCCGCCCGCACATTGCCATTGACCAGCAGCTCCAGCCGATGCGGCCCGGGCACCAGTTTGAACGTGGTGGCATCCCCTTTCAGTTTATGTGCCTTGCTCAGCTTCAGAGCACCACGCACGAGCTTTGCCTGTTTCAGCTTGAACACCTTGGCCGAAGCTTTGCCACCGGGGCGCTGAAAATGCAGCCGGTAATCGACCAGCACCGGCTGCTCCGCTGGCCCCGTCAGATCGACAGAGAAGGACAGCGCATCGCCGATGGGCACCGTTGCGCTTTGCAGCGTGATCCTGGCCTCCACCGGCGCCTCCGGATCATATCCCAGAAGGCCCAGTGCGCCCGGGTGCCCCGCCTTCACCAGTCCACGGCAGGCATGGCGGGTGATCCAGTCCATTTCCTTGCCCGTCTGTTGTCCGGCCTCGCCCCAGCGGCGCAGGGTCTCGACCACCAGACCCGGCTCTTTCTTGGCGATGTCGTTCAGGTGGTTGGCGACCGAGCGGGTGACAAAGCGCGTGCCATCCCGGTGCAGCTGGCCCAGCAGCGGCAGCGGCGCCCGCAGATCAAGCCCGATCCCAAGACCCCAGGGCAGACGCGGGCGCGTGCCCTCGCTGACCAGCCGCCGCACGTGGTAATGGTCATGCCCGGCCCACTCCTGCATCCGCTCCAGCGTAAGATCGGGCCAGCGGTTCAGGAAGGGTCGAATGGCGAATTCCATGGAAAACCGCTGCGTCAGCGCCTCCAGCAGATCCAGTGATAGATCCGGGTGCGCTTCCAGACCCTTGGACACGACAAATTCGCCCAAGGGGGCAAAGATGAAATCGCCGAAATCATCGTCGCTTTTGCCCGGGTCCAGCGGCGGCGGCAGGGCCGCGCGCAGCAGTGGCGCGACCTCGGGCAAGGGCGCAGCGTAATGCTGCCCCAGAACCTCGGCGATCCAGTCGATCCTCTGTTTCAACTCCAGCTCCGGCAGGCGGGCGTTCACCTGCGCCTCGAACCCCGGCGCGTCGAAACCCGGGTCACAGGCCGCAAAAAGACCCGCCAGATAGCGGGTCTTTTCCGGATTAAACAACTGGTCCTTCAAGGAAAAACCACTGGCCATCGCGTTACAGCGTCATATTGGTGGCGCCGCCATCCAGAAGGATGTTCTGCCCCACGATAAAGCCCGCATGCTGCGAGCAGAGGAAGGCACAGGCCGCGCCGAACTCCTGCCGGGTGCCATAGCGGCCCGCCGGAATGGTCGCCTCCCGCTGGGACTTGGCCTCTTCGATGGAAATGCCCTTTTGCCCGGCCACGCCGGTGTCCAGCGACACGGCACGGTCGGTTGCGTGAATGCCCGGCAGCAGATTGTTGATGGTGACACCGCTGCCTGCGACCTGCCGCGAAGTGCCCGCAACATAGCCGGTGAGACCAGCGCGCGCCGAATTCGACAGGCCCAGCACCGCAATCGGCGCCTTCACCGATTGCGAGGTGATATTGACCACCCGGCCCCAGCCGCGCTCCATCATGCCGGGCAGCAGCGCCTTCATCAGCGCGATCGGCGCCAGCATATTGGCATCCAGCGCCTTGATGAAATCGTCACGCTCCCAGTCCGACCACATGCCGGGGGGCGGGCCGCCTGCGTTGGTCACCAGAATGTCGGCCGCGCCTGCGGCCTCCAGCACCTTTTGCTGGCCTTCGGCGGTGGTCACGTCTGCCACCACGGTTTCGACCTCGACGCCATAGGTATCGCGGATGGTCTGCGCCGCCGCCAGCAGCGCCTCTTCTCCGCGTGCGTTCATCACCAGATTGACCCCGGCTTCGGCCAGCGCCTCGGCACAGCCAAGCCCCAGACCCTTGCTGCTGGCACAGACCAATGCGCGCTTGCCTGCAATTCCCAGTTCCATGTTCGTCCTCCATCTGGATTCTTCGTTTCCGGCGCAGACTGTGCACTCTGCGCCCGCCGTTGACCAGCCTTCCCGCCCCCGCCATGATCACCTATGTCGTGATCACGGGTCAGAAATTCTGTCCGTTGTCGTCTGTTTCGTGCCATATTTCCCGGATAGGTTAAACCAACCGCTGGCGCCCGCGCCGCCCCTTCTTTGCACAGACGAGCCATACCGTGACAGCCGACCGCACTGCGATCCGATCCATCCCGGCCCATGCCGCCGCCGCCTTTTTGGTGGAGACCGGCGCCAATATGGGCGATCCGCTGGGGGTGCTGGAGGATCTGGTGCTGGACGATGTCTATATGCTCGCCCCCGGCGCCACAGCCCCGCGACGCCTGTCAGTGGCCAGCGCCAGTGATGGCAGTTTCACCCTCGCCGAAGACAGCGAGCTGGGCCAGCCCGGCGCCGCGCTGCATCTTGACTGCGCGCTCACCCTGATGGCCGAGGCCGGTCCCAATGTGGATGCGCTGGTGATGGTGGAGGTCGATGCCGAAGGGCTGATCGCCGCGGTCTACCTGGTGCCGATGGCGCCGCTGATGCCGCAGACCGGATATACGCTTCTGAAGGCCGAGCGCGCGCCGGCCCGGGCGCGACTGGCGCAGATGGCCTCGATCGCCTTTACCCGGGGCACTCATATCACCCTCGCCACCGGCGCCCAGAAACCGATCGAGGATCTGCGCCCCGGGGACCGCATCCTGACCCGCGATGATGGTGTGCAGGAATTGCGCTGGATCGGTCAGACCACTAGCCGCGCCACCGGCGCCATGGCCCCGATCCTGATCCGCAAGGGTACGCTCAACAACGCCCGCGACCTGCTGGTCAGCCCCGATCACCGGCTGATGGTCTACCAACGCCACGATGCGCTGGGGGCGGGAACGCCGGAACTACTGGTCGCCGCCCGCCATCTGGTGAACGGAGACAGCGTAGTGGTGCAGGACGGCGGGTTCGTGGATTATTTCCAGCTGCTGTTCGACCGCCATCACATCGTCTATGCCGAGGGCATCGCCGCCGAAAGCCTGTTCCTGGACCCGGTGACCGAACCCGCCCTTCCCCCAGGCCTGCTGCAGCGGATCGCAGACGGGTCCATCCCGCCCCAGCGCCGCGACAGCCACGGGCTGGACGTGCCAAGCCCGCTCTTGGACCGCCCGGATCTGGTGGAGCTGTTGAAGAGGGCGTCGCTGCGGTAGCCGTCCGCCCTGGTCAGCCGTGCTCAGCTAGCGACAGTTGCAAACTTCGACGACCCGGCCCAAACCTGTCATTGATCGCCCCCCTCTGGTGCTGCACTGCGGTCCGTCGAAGAAGACATCTGTTGAAACTGCTGTATAGGCGGTGCTCAGATGGCGGACGCTGATGTTAGACACTTCGTTTCTCCAAAAACCATGGCACCAACGTCGTGACGGACTTCGCCGATGGAGAAGGCTTCATTCGGCTGTTTGGAACCACCGCAATCGACATAAACGATCTTGCGATCACGCAAACTTTGGAGGGTGTTGAGTTCACGGTTGATGGCACCAGCATCTTGCTTGCAGGCGCTGATCTAGCCACTCTGTCCAACGCAGGTTTTGAGTTTGTGCAGAACCATTGCATCGTCGTTTTAAACGGCATTACATTCTCTAAAATTGCAATAATATTCCACCTATACGTGTTTAAATCTGGATGATTTTTTAAACCTCCCGATGCCAGAATGGTTCAATGCTTTGAGACATTTAGAGGTCACCATGCTTATCAATCAATCCCTGAACGCGAATACGCTCTCCCTTTTTGATACCGCAGGGACACGCCAAAACAGTATTGAGGCATCAAAAAACTCACTGGCCGCGCCATCAGGCTCCGATCAGGCCCTGAAAATCGCCATCAGCAGGATTGCACGTGCTGCAATTGCAGGCGAGTCCGGCGCATCGGCAGACGCAAAAACCGGAATTCCGAAGGAAGGCGGTACCTACGGGATGCAGTATACAGATCCTGCACAGCGCGCCAAAATGTTCGCCGATGCCTATGCAAGACAGGCAGAGTCCGATGCGTTCCAGGCGGAGAACGGATACAAGAACCGTCTGTCTTTGGGGCTCTACACGGCCCATTCCATGGCGAAGGCTCAGCAACCGGGCATGAGGGCTTATGAGACTCGTGAGGACGCAATTTTGGCTGCTGCGACACGGCTGGGTGATATGATTACCGCTGCCAATCAGGCGAACTTCCCTAGAAACAAGTTTGAAGTTCAGCTTGAAGATGCGTCATCAGGGCACTCAGTGGTGTATGCTTCGGCCAACACGCCCCTGGAGATGATCGAAGGCATTGTTGATGGGATGTCTTCGGAAGACATTAGAAAAAATAATGAAAAACAGGCTCACGACCTGAAAGCCACCGGCATGTGGTACGATGTGCTTGCGTCGGAATTGACCCGCGACTTTGGTATCACAGTAGAAACCTCGACAAGCTTTGATGAGGACGGTCGCGTCACATTGAATGACTTCGAGGTCACGCATTCAAAATACGGCAAGCTCGGCGAAGTGAAAGATGGCGTGTTCTATATCGCGACGGAAGATGGGGGTCTTGTGGACCCCGAAACCTACTACGGCCACAGCTGACACGTGCTGACCAGCCCTGGACATTCAATCAGCCGGAACCGGAGCCCTGCCGATTGGCGCAGGTGGAACAATCGACATCCCCGCGGAGCTTTCAGATGGCGCAGCCTGGGTGTCGGTTGCGGCGAACAGGCGCTCGGCGAAGGCCTTGGGCGTATGGGAAATGAACGAAAAGAACATTTCTCTTCGCCCCGTGCATCAGATCAAGGGACACCATTTTTTTCGCGGCGCTGACCTCAGCACCAAATGTGGAATTGCCGCAGTCGATGCTGCATATCTGAACGTCCGGTCTCGCGAAAATCAGAACACGAAACCGGAGCCATAACATAGTGGATGCCGTACCACATGCGAATGGCGAGTTTGTGCAGCCTGCCGCCCCTCACTCTCTGCGCCTCTCCCTCTCGTCCCACTCCTCCCTCTGCCTGCGTTGCGCATTCAGCGCGATGCGCAGGATGGTGTCGTCCCTCTCGTGCGCCTGGAAGTGGCCCGATAGCAGTGCCATCCAGTAGATGCGCAGCACCGCGTTGATGCCGCGGACGCGCCCCTCTCCAAAGGGTGGGTGCGATGCCATTTCCGTACTTTTGCCATGATACGGATCAAGGCCTGTATCTGTAGGTCGGTTCAGAATGCTTTGCGCGCGGAACCGAAAGGGGAAAGGTCATGGAAGCAAAAAGCCTCATCCGACTATTCAGCGTGGTCGCAGCCCTGAGTTTAACCGGGTGCTTGGATACGACCCAGGTCGGTATTCCGAGTGATGCGCAAGCGCAGTATTCAAAAATCGGCCTAGTCACTCAAATCAGTGATAATGTTGTGTCGACTTACTGGGACGCTGCATTCGCCGAGCCACAGCCGATTGACGGCAAATTGGGATGGAACGCCGCATCGGCGACGGGCGGTTTTGTAAGGGAACAACTCACCCCGACAGGCGCAGTCGTCGCAAACGTTCCCTCGCACACTGGCGCAGCGGCGCAGAAGACCGGCGCCGTCATCGTACTTCAGCAAACGCCCCTAGATATTCTGGGCCAGAACTACAATCCCGGACGCGACTTCTTTGCCCTCGGCGGCGGGCTATTTGCAATCGGCGCCATCGCAAGTGCTGAAAAAGCCAAAGGTGAAAAATACCAACCGCGTTTTGTCCTGTGGGTTCGCAACCCTGCAGTAAATAAAGCGCTTATCGGGGAGAATGCCTGCACAGTTGGCCTCACCGCATCTCTGGTCGATCCCGCGACTGGCAGTCAAGTTGTTGAAGGCAAACAGGTAAGCGGTCGATCTGTCATTCCAGGTAACTTGCAAGCCAAAGATTGGGCCAATTTTTCGACCAGCGAGAAGCAACTTGTACGTTCGCATTGTTCATTGGCGCTGCGCAGCGCTGTCTCACAAGCACTTGTGGGGTTGAAGGTCGTGCGCTGAAAGAGGGTGACGTCGGGCTGAAACCTCCCCGAGACGCGGCGCACGCAAGTTAGACATTTTGACAAAGGGTTGCCGGGACATGCAATCGACCCGGTGTATGCCCAGTGCACGTAGGGGCCCGCCTGTTTTTCTTGCCTCGACCCGCAATCCTGATATACGCGCGCTCATGCTGGATTCCGTCACAAACCGCCCCGAACTGCCGCCCGAAATCGCGCGGCGCCGCACCTTTGCGATCATCTCGCACCCGGATGCGGGCAAGACCACTCTGACCGAGAAATTCCTGCTCTATGGCGGCGCGATCCAGATGGCCGGTCAGGTGCGCGCCAAGGGCGAAGCGCGGCGCACGCGCTCGGACTTCATGCAGATGGAAAAGGACCGGGGCATCTCGGTTTCGGCCTCGGCCATGTCGTTCGATTTCGACGGTTTCCGCTTCAACCTGGTGGACACGCCCGGCCACTCGGACTTTTCCGAGGACACCTACCGGACGCTGACGGCGGTGGATGCGGCGGTGATGGTGATTGACGGCGCCAAAGGTGTCGAGAGCCAGACGCAGAAACTGTTCGAAGTCTGCCGCCTGCGCGATCTGCCGATCCTGACCTTCTGTAACAAGATGGACCGGGAAAGCCGCGACACGTTTGAGATCATTGACGAAATCCAGGAGATGCTGGCGATTGACGTGACCCCCGCCAGCTGGCCCATCGGAGTCGGGCGCGATTTCATCGGCTGCTATGACCTGTTGCGTGACCGGCTGGAGCTGATGGACCGCGCCGACCGCAACAAGGTTGCCGAGAGCATCTCGATCGAAGGGCTGGACGATCCGAAACTGGCAGAACACGTGCCTGCGCATCTGCTCGAAAAGTTCCTGGAAGAGGTGGAGATGGCCAAGGAGCTGTTGCCAACCCTTGACCCGCAATCCGTGCTGGAGGGTCATATGACCCCGATCTGGTTCGGCTCTGCGATCAACTCTTTCGGGGTGAAGGAACTGATGGATGGCATCGGCCGATACGGCCCCGAGCCGCAGCCGCAAAAGGCCAGCCCGCGCCAGGTCTGTCCGGAGGAAAAGAAGGTCGTCGGCTTCGTCTTCAAGGTACAGGCCAATATGGACCCCAAGCACCGCGACCGCGTCGCCTTCGTGCGCATGGCCTCGGGCCATTTCAAACGCGGCATGAAGCTGACCCACGTGCGCACCAAGAAGCCCATGGCGATCTCGAACCCGGTGCTGTTCCTGGCTTCGGACCGGGAACTGGCGGAAGAGGCATGGGCGGGTGACATCATCGGTATTCCGAACCACGGCCAGCTGCGGATTGGTGATACGCTGACCGAAGGCGAGGCCCTGCGGGCGACCGGTATCCCCTCCTTTGCGCCGGAACTGCTGCAGACCGTGCGGGCGGGCGATCCGATGAAAGCGAAGCACCTGGAAAAGGCGCTGATGCAATTCGCAGAGGAAGGCGCCGCCAAGGTCTTCAAACCCTCCTTCGGCTCCGGCTTCATCGTCGGCGTTGTGGGGGCTTTGCAGTTCGAAGTGCTCGCCAGCCGGATCGAGATGGAATACGGCCTGCCAGTGCGTTTTGAGCCCTCTCAGTTTACCTCGGCCCGCTGGGTCTCCGGGGAAAAACCGGCGGTGGAGAAATTCATCAACGCCAACAAGCAGCACATCGCGACAGACCATGACGGCGACACCGTCTACCTGACGCGGCTGCAATGGGACATCGACCGGGTGGAGCGGGATTATCCGGACTTGAAACTGACCGCGACCAAGGAAATGATGGTCTAACACCATCAATGCCCGGGCGGTTCAACATGGCCCGGGCGCGTTTCCAGACCGGCGGTGATCTGGAGACGACCGCCGACTGCGCCGTCCTGCTGAACCGCCGTTCTAAGAGGCTGCCCTGACACATTCGCCGACACAGACATGGGGTATCGTCAGCACCATCAAGGCCCAGGCCAAGGATGTGCTGAACTTTGCCGCCTATCATCTCGACGCAGGCGCGCATCGGCTTTTCCTCTATCTTGATGCCCCCTGCCCCGAGGCACGCGATCTCTTGGCGCAGCACCCGAAGATCCGGGTTTTCGACTGCGATGATGCCTCCTGGGCGCAGCGGCGCAAGGGAGGCAAACCTGACAAGCACCAGGTCCGGCAAACCCTGAATGCCACCCGCGCCTACAGACGTCAGAGCAAGGGGCTGGATTGGCTGATCCATATGGATGTGGATGAATTCCTCTGGTCCAAAGAGCCCTTGTCACAGGTGCTGGCGCGCCAGCCCGAAACGGCTCTCTGCGCGCGCGCGTACCCGATTGAAAGCCTGGCCGGAGGCGACGGCTCTGCCTTCAAGACGCAAATCCCCCGTGGTAGCGACAGAGGTGCCCGGGCCGGGCAGCTTTATCCCACCTATGGCGAGCATCTGCTCAGCGGCTTTCTCAGCCATACCCAAGGCAAGCTTTTCGTCCGTCCCGGCATGGAAGAGGGCAAGCTGCGCATCCACAATTTCTTCGTGGACGGGGAGGAAAATCCCAGCCAAGTGGTCCTGCCGGATGTCGACTTGTGCCATCTTCACGCCCGGGATTGGGACAGCTGGCTGTCGCATTACAGCTACCGGCTGAAGCAGGGCTCCTACCGATCCGAGCTGAAACCAGCCCGGCCCCGCGACAAGGGCGGTATCAATCTGCACGAACTCCTCTCGGCCATCGAAGCGGAACAGGGTACCGACGGTCTGCGCGGTTTTTTTGAGGAGACCTGCGCCGACAGCGCGGAACTGCGGGCGCGGCTTGAACAGGAAGGCTGCCTGCGAATCCGTGAACTGCGCCTCGCGGAGAAACGCACCAAACATTTTCCAAAATTCGCCTAAAGGGCGATAAACTCTGCAAATATGCACCGAAAGAGCGCGAAAAACCGCGTTTTTTCCTGCAAAATCAGCCTTCAATTGACGGTGCACCCGTATTTTGCTAAGTCCGCCCCGAAGCCGGAAGCTGCCAAACCGCATGACCTTGCGAAACCGGCTGACTCACACACGCGCGGGCCTGGTCAGTGTCCGCAAAAACGGACGCATATGACAAAATTCACCGATCTGAACTTGAACCCCAAGGTCCTCAAGGCAATTGAGGAAGCCGGGTATGAATCCCCCACCCCGATCCAGGCCGGAGCGATTCCGCCCGCGCTGGAGGGACGCGACGTTCTGGGGATCGCCCAGACCGGCACCGGGAAGACCGCTTCTTTCACTCTGCCGATGATCACGATGCTCGCCCGCGGTCGCGCGCGTGCGCGGATGCCGCGCAGCCTGGTGCTCTGCCCCACGCGCGAGCTGGCAGCACAAGTTGCTGAAAACTTCGACACCTACACCAAGCACCTGAAACTGACCAAGGCCCTGCTGATTGGCGGCGTCAGCTTCAAGGAACAGGACCAGCTGATCGACAAGGGCGTCGACGTTCTGATCGCAACGCCCGGTCGTCTGCTTGACCATTTCGAACGCGGCAAGCTGATCCTCTCTGATGTGAAGGTCATGGTGGTGGACGAAGCCGACCGGATGCTCGATATGGGCTTTATCCCCGATATCGAACGCATCTTTGGCCTGACGCCCTTTACCCGCCAGACCCTGTTCTTCTCGGCCACCATGGCGCCGGAGATCGAGCGGATTACCAACACCTTCCTGTCGAACCCCGAGCGGATCGAAATAGCCCGCCAGGCGACGACCTCGGAAACCATCGAACAGGCCGTTGTGGAATTCAAAGCCTCCCGCAAGGATCGCGAAGGTAGCGAAAAGCGCAAGGTTCTGCGCGCGCTGATCGATCAGGAAGGCGAAAAGCTGACCAATGCGATCATCTTCTGCAACCGCAAGATGGACGTGGATGTGGTGGCAAAGTCGCTGAAGAAATACGGCTATGACGCCGCGCCCATTCACGGCGATCTGGATCAAAGCCAGCGGACCAAAACCCTTGATGGGTTCCGTGAGGGCCAGTTGCGCATTCTGGTGGCTTCGGACGTGGCTGCGCGCGGCCTCGACGTGCCCAGCGTCAGCCATGTGTTCAACTACGACGTTCCCGGCCACGCCGAAGACTACGTGCACAGGATTGGCCGCACCGGCCGCGCCGGTCGTGAGGGCAAGGCGATTACCATCTGCACCCCGCGCGATGAAAAGGCGCTGGATGCAGTCGAAAGCCTGGTTCAAAAGACCATCGCCCGCTTGGAAAACCCTGTTAAAAAGGCACCCAGCCGCAAATCCACCGAAAATGCTGTGGACGCAGGCAAGGATGATACAGCCGCAAGCAAGCCCAAGCCGACCCGCAGCCGTCGTGGCAAATCGACGGACAAGGGTCAGGACGCGCCCAAGGATGCAAAGGCAGATCAGGCAGCAGACGCGGATACGGACACAGCAACCGCGCCAAAACCCCAGTCCCGCTCTGGCGACAAATCGGCCAATGCTGAAAAGCCAGCGAAACAATCGCGTGGTGGCCGTGGAGGCAAGCAGGACCGCCGTGACGACCGCAAGGTTGTAGGCATGGGCGATCACATGCCCAGCTTTATCGCGCTGTCCTTTGACGAACGCCGCGCTAGCTGACGCATCAGCACTTTGACAGTTTTGACGGCTGCATCCTGAATGGGATGCAGCCGTTTTTCGTTCTCCCCTACGGCGCCTGCCAACCGATCATTCGCGGCTTGGTGACTTGCTTTGCACCTGCAGCATGGCGGCATTGACCATTTGACCGGATGTCAAACCCGCCGCAGGGGACTATGTCACCCGCAAGCAAGACAGACACATCTCATAGGTTGAAAAGTTAAATGACCCAGTTCGACAACACCCCGCTCACCGCACAGGACATCCAGGCCATCGAGCAGCGTGCCCATGCAATGCGCAGCGCGGCAATGGGCAACATGCTGCGCGCCGTGGTGGCACGCATCGGCGGCGCCGTCCACAAGATTACCGCACTGGTGCACCGCCCGCGCCACGCCTGATCGCACTTTCGAATACCACCGCTCACAAAAACGCCCTGACTTATCCAGTCAGGGCGTTTTCGTTTTCAGTCTTTGACAAGGAGGGATCAGCGCATACGGCTGATCACCACTGTTACTTCAGGCTTCTTGCCGATCTCGTTGTTCGCGGTTTGACGCGCCACACGGCGCAACTCGCCTTCCAGCTTGTCATCGTCGCGCAGGGTCTTGGCACCGGCGCGCATCAGGAACTGGTTCAGGTCCTCTTCGATCACCTCAGCCAGCGCCGCATCGGATGTTCCGGTCTCCGCTAGGCCTTTGATATCGCACCAGGGCTCTCCCAGTGGTTCGTCTTCTTCATCAAGGATCACCGTGATCACCACGTGGCCGTTCAGCGCCATGCGGATCCGGTCACGCACGATGCCATCCAGCGCGCCGATCTTGACCGATCCATCCAGATAGGTCCGGCCGGTGTCCACATAGTCGACGATCTTCGGCCCCTGATCACCGGAAAGATCCAGCATGGTGCCGTTCACCGCCACAACGCTGGCATAGCCTTTTTCCTCAGCGATGCGCGCATGCTGGCGCAGGTGGCGGTGTTCGCCGTGCATCGGCACCAAGATCTTCGGTTTGACCAGCGCGTGCAGCTGTTCAAGGTCGGGACGGTTGGCATGGCCCGACACGTGGTACAGGCCCGAGCTGTCATCTACGACGTCGACGCCGCGCTCCGAGAACTGGTTCATGATGCGGATCACGCCCTTCTCGTTCCCCGGAATGGTTTTCGAGGAGAACAGGAACAGATCACCGGCCTTCAGCTCAAGCCCCCGATACTTCCCGCGTGCCATCTGCGCGGTTGCCGCCCGGCGTTCGCCTTGGCTACCGGTAGTGATCAGCATCACGTTGTCACGCGGCAGTTCCTGCGCATCCTCAGGCTGGATCACCTTGGGGAAATCCTTCAGCACACCGGTTTCCACGGCGGCCTCAACCATGCGCAGCATGGCACGGCCCAAGAGGACGATCGACCGCCCTGCCCTCTCGCCCGCCTCAGCAAGGGTCTTCACTCGCGCAACGTTGGAGGCAAAGGTGGTGGCAGCAACCATACCGGTTGCGCTCTCGATCAGTTTGGTAATCTCCGGCGCCAGTTCGGATTCAGAGCGCCCAGGATGAGCCGAGAAGACGTTGGTGGAATCGCAGACCATCGCCTGCACGCCCGGCGCGGCAATTTCCGTCCACATCTGCGGATCGAAAGCCTCACCGACCAACGGGTTCGGGTCCAGTTTGAAATCGCCGGTGTGCACGATCCGTCCAGCCGGGCTGTCGATCACCAATGCGCCGCTTTCGGGGATGGAGTGGGACATCGGCGCGACACCAACGGTGAAGGGGCCGAGCTTGGTGACTTCGGGCCATGCCGATACGGTCTGCACCACCTTGGGATCATGGCCGCGCTCTTCCATCTTGCGGCGGGCAAGGTTGGCAGTAAAGGCGCGCGCGTAGACCGGAACCCGCAGATCCCCATAGAGATGCGAGACCGCCCCGATGTGGTCCTCGTGACCATGGGTGATGAAGATCGCCTCAAGCTGGTCAACGCGTTCCTTCAGCCAGGTGATGTCGGGCATGATCAGGTCCACGCCCGGGCTGGTCTCCATATCCGGAAACGCAACGCCCAGATCCACCAGGATCAGCCGTTCCTTGCCCGGTTTACCATAGCCATAGACATAGGCGTTCATGCCAATTTCACCTGCCCCGCCAAGGGGCAGATAGATCAATCGTTCAGTGCTCATTCGGAGTACCGTTATCCTTATTGTATTTATGGATGACCTGTAGGCCATGCATCGTGAGGTCGTCCTCGAATGCGTCAAACAGATCCGCCGTTTGCTGGAACAAAGGCGCCAGCCCGCCTGTTGATATGATTTTCATAGGCACACCGCGCTCTTCCTTGATGCGGGTGCATATCTCTCGCACCAGCCCCACGTAGCCCCAGAACACGCCAGATTGCATGCAGGCCACGGTATTGGTGCCGATGACTTTTTGCGGTTTAGAGATGTCCACATGGGGCAGCGCAGCGGCCGCCTGATGCAGAGCCTCAAGACTAAGGTTCACGCCGGGGGCGATCACGCCTCCGACATAGGCACCATCTTCGGCCACCACGTCAAAGGTGGTCGCAGTACCGAAATCGACCATCACCAGATTGCCACCGTAGTGATCGAAGCCGGCCACCGTATTGACCAGACGGTCCGGCCCCACGGCGGTGCCTTCATCCACGCGTACTTCGACCGGCAGCAGGCAATCGGGCTTGCCAACCACAAGGGGCCGGGTGTTGAAATAGCGGTCCGCCAGAACACGGAGGTTGAACACCACCCGCGGCACAGTAGAGGAGATGATCATGTCGGTGATATCCGCCTCGATCCCCTGTAGCCGCATCAGCGTGTTGAGCCAGACGTAATACTGATCCGCGGTGCGTTTCCAATCGGTGGCGGTGCGCCACATGCCGATGAACTGCTCTCCGTCATAGATCGAGAAGACGGTATTGGTATTGCCACAATCGACGGCCAGAAGCATGGGCTTGTCCTTCCTAGAAATAGACATCCGCGGCCGGGATCGAAATGCGGCCTTTGGCGGTGTTTAGGACAAGGTTGCCACTGGCGTCCACCGTTTCAAACGTGCCTTCGGTTTCCGACGTTGCGGTGCGTGCCGTGATGACCTCACCCAGCTTGGCCGCGCGGGCCAGCCAGGCGGTACGGATCGGTTCAAACCCGTAGGTTACGAATTGCTCCTCGTATCGGGCAAAGGCCGCAGCCAGCGCCTCAAGGAAATCCTCTGTCGCGACCTGAATACCGGTCTCCGACAGCAGCGAAACCGGCCACACGGCGCCGGGCTCCAACCATTCCTTCATCGGTGTTTCCATCAGGTTCACCCCGATCCCGATGGACAGGTGGCTGACGCCTGTGCCCTGTCCGACGCTTTCCAACAGGATACCGGCCAGCTTGCCACCGTTCAGGAGCACATCATTGGGCCATTTCAGCGCCAGTCCTTCGCTGCGTCCCGTCAGGGACTCGCAGGCGTCATAGACCGCCAGAGAGGCTACGAAGCTGCGCAACGCCACCTGCGACGCCGTACCTTCGGGACGGATCACCAGCGTGGCTGCGAAATTGCCCTTGGGATCTTTCCAGTCGCGGCCACGGCGGGCGCGTCCCTTGGTCTGACGCAGCGCCAGGATCCACTCGGGGCCTTGAAGCTCACCGACGATCCGCGCTGCCTCGTCCAGGGTGCTGTCCACCTCGGGCAGAACCCGTTTCCCATATCCCGTCGGCCAGGTCATCAAACGCCTCCACCTTTACGCACAAAAGGCCCGGTCATGTGACCGGGCCTTCCGACACTGTCTGAACGACAGATCAATTTACAAGCGTTGCGGCGGCAGCAGCCGCTGCCCCGTCGATACCGAACTGGTAGACCACCCCGATCAGCATCAGCGCAGCCGATCCCATCAGCGCCAGCGTCAGCACCGGAGATCCTTTGATCTCGACCTCACCTTCGCCGGAGCCGAAGTACATGTAGAACACGATACGTAGGTAGTAGAAGGCACCAATAACCGAGGCGACAGCCGAGGCCACAACCAACCCCATCAGGCCCGCATCAACACCCGCCTGCCACACGCCCAGCTTGGCAAAGAAGCCCAGCATCGGCGGAACACCGGCCAGCGAGAACATCAGGATCAGCACCGCCAGCGCCTTGCCCGGCTCGCGCGATGCGAACTGGTTCAGAGCGTTGATATCGGTGACCGGTGTGCCGTCTTTTTCCAGCATCAGGATGAAGGAGAAGGTGCCGATGTTCATGGTGACGTAGATGGCCAGGTAAACCAGCATCGCGGTTACCCCCTGTTCGGTACCCGCTGCCAGACCGATCATCGCATACCCCATATGCGCGACCGAGGAGAAGGCCATCAGGCGTTTGATGTTGGTCTGTCCAATGGCGGCAATGGCGCCGAGGAACATCGACAGAACCGACAGAACCACGATGACCTGCTGCCAGTCGGTAACCGCACCGCCGAATGCATCATGCAGAACACGGGCGAACAGACCCATCGCAGCAACCTTGGGCGCGGTGGCGAAGAAGGCGGTAACCGGCGTCGGCGAACCTTCGTAAACGTCCGGGGTCCACATGTGGAACGGAACGGCCGAGACCTTGAACGCCATGCCCGAGATCAGGAAGACGAGGCCGAACAGCATGCCCAGCGACATGTGGTTATGCTCTGCCACCTGAATGATACCGGCGAATTTCGTGGTACCGGCAAAACCGTAGACCAGCGAGGCGCCATAGAGCAGCAGACCGGAAGACAGTGCGCCCAGCACGAAGTACTTGAGGCCCGCTTCGGTCGATTTCACGCTGTCGCGGCGCAAGGCTGCAACCACATAAAGCGCGAGCGATTGCAGCTCCAGCCCCATGTAAAGCGCCATCAGGTCGCCCGCCGACACCATGACCATCATCCCCACGGTGCTGAGCGCAACCAGGATCGGATACTCAAAGGGCAGCATGCCGCGGCGCGACATGTACTCTTGTCCCATCACGAGCACGGCTGCGGCGCCGATCAGAACCAGAACCTTGGCAAAGCGGGCAAAGCCATCATCGACGAACATACCGCCGAAGGCCTCGTGCGTGCCATTGCCGCCGGTTGCGATCCAGACCGCCAGGGCGACCATCAGGGCTGCGGTGGACCAGACCAGCGTCGCGGCCAGCTTGTCCTTGCCCGTGTAAACCGCCGCCAGCAGCGCCAGCATTGCGTAAACAGCCAGAATAATCTCTGGCAGGACGACGGAGAGATCAGCTTGGATCATCTGCCTTGGCTCCCTTAGTGCGAAGCAATCTGGGTCGCCGACGAGGTGTCAGCGGCAGCCAGAGAATGGTTGAAATTCGAGATCAAAGCCTCAGTCGACGGGCCGATGATATCGGTGACAAGCGACGGGTAGACGCCCAGAAGGATCGTCATCACCACCAGCGGCGCAAAGATGAACCGCTCGCGGGCATCCATGTCCTTGATGGTCTTGAGGCTCTCCTTGATCAGATCGCCAAAGACCACACGGCGATAGAGCCACAGCGCATAGCCCGCCGAGAAGATCACGCCAGTGGCAGCAACAGCCGCAACCCAGGTGTTCTTCTGGAAGGTGCCCATCAGGGTCAGGAATTCACCAATGAAGCCCGAAGTGCCCGGCAGGCCGACGTTGCCCATGGTGAAGAACATGAAGACCAGCGCATAGGCAGGCATCCGGATCACAAGGCCGCCGTAGGCGTCGATGTCACGGGTATGCATACGGTCGTAGATCACGCCAACGCAAAGGAACAGCGCAGCCGAGATGAAACCGTGGCTCAGCATCTGGAAGATCGCACCGTCTACGCCCTGCTGGTTGGCCGCAAAGATACCCATGGTCACAAAACCCATGTGCGCGACCGACGAGTAGGCGATCAGCTTCTTCATATCCTCCTGCACCATCGCCACCAGCGAGGTGTAGACAACCGCGATAGCGGACATCCAGAGCACCAGATCAGTCATCACGTCCGATCCGACCGGGAACATCGGCAGGGAGAAGCGCAGGAAGCCATAGCCGCCCATCTTCAGCATGATCGCTGCCAGCACGACCGAGCCTGCGGTCGGCGCCTGAACGTGCGCATCCGGCAGCCAGGTGTGTACCGGCCACATCGGCATCTTCACCGCGAAGGAGGCGAAGAAGGCCAGGAACATCAGCGTCTGCATGCCGCCCACCACATGGATACCCAGCACGTCAAAGCTCGCGGCCGAGAAGCTGTGGGTCAGCAGGGTCTCGATGTCGGTGGTGCCCGCGTCAGCGTACATCGCCACCATGGCCACCAGCATCAGGACCGAACCGAAGAAGGTGTAGAGGAAGAACTTGAAGGAGGCGTAGATCCGCTCCTTGCCGCCCCAGATACCGATGATCAGGAACATCGGGATCAGGCCCGCTTCGAAGAACAGGTAGAAGAGCACCAGATCCAGCGCCATGAAGACGCCCAGCATCAGGGTCTCAAGCAACAGGAAGGCCACCATGTATTCCTTGACGCGGACCGTGACATTCCAGCTGGCCAGAATGGTCAGCGGCATCACGAATGTGGTCAGCAGCACGAAGAGTACCGAGATACCGTCGACACCCATCTTGTACTTCAGACCAAAGATCCAGTCGGCCTCTTCCACGAACTGGAAGCCCGTGTTGGTGGCGTCAAAGTTCACATAGATATAGACCGACGCCAGGAAGGTGATCGTTGTCGCCAGAAGCGCGATCCATTTGGCGTTGCGCTGACCCGCTTCATCCTCTCCCCGGAGCAACAGGGCCATCAGGCCCGCCGCAAATGCCGGGATAAAGGTGATAATAGAAAGGATGTTGTCCATCAGTGCGCTCCTCCGCCGATCGACATCCAGGTGACAAGGGCGGCAATGCCCAGCACCATCCAAAAGGCATAGGTAAAGATGAAGCCGGACTGGGCCCGGCCAGCGAGACGGGTGAAGAAGGGCACGATGCCCAGAGCCACACCGTTCAGGAAACCGTCAACCGTCTTGCCGTCGCCCTTCTTCCAGAAGAAGCGGCCGATCGCCAGGGCGGGTTTGACAAAGATCGCATCGTACAGCTCGTCAAAGTACCACTTGTTCAGGAGGAACAGGTACAGAGGACGCTGCTGCTCGGCCAGACGTGCGGGCAGCGAGGGGTTCCAGATATAGAACCACAGCGCCAGGATCAGACCGCCCAGCATCGCAATGAAGGGCGCGGTCTTGACCTGCCACGGTGCCGCGTGGGCATCGTCCAGGACATGGTTGTCCGGCGCGATGTACAGAGCCCCCTCACCCGGGTTGCCGGTGAAGACATAGTGATGCTCACCCTTGGCAGCATCGCCATGGCCATCGGTTGCAGCACCATGACCGTTTGCAGCTTCGCCATGGGCGTCGCCGTGGCCTTCAGCCGAAGCCTCAGCGTAGGGAATGCCATAGAACTTGCCGACCTGATTGGTGTGACCAAAGAAGCTGTTGTACCAGACCATGCCTGAGAAGACCGCACCCAGCGCCAGAACACCCAGCGGGATCAGCATGACCATCGGGCTTTCATGCGCGTGATCATGGGTGTGCTTGTCGCCACGCGGCTTGCCATAGAAAGTCAGGAAGATCAGGCGCCAGCTGTAGAAGGAGGTCATCGCAGCAGCGATTACCAGCAGCCAGAAGCCATACATGGATCCACCTGCATAGGCGCTTTCGATGATCGCATCCTTGGACAGGAAGCCAGCGAAACCGAAATGCGTCAGCGGAATACCAACACCGGTGATGGCCAGCGTACCGATCATCATCGCAGCAAAGGTATAGGGGATCTTTTTGCGCAAACCACCGTAGTTCGTCATGTCCTGTTCATGGTGCATTGCGTGGATCACGGAACCCGCGCCAAGGAACAGCATGGCCTTGAAGAAGGCGTGGGTGAACAGGTGGAACATCGCTGCCGAATACATGCCCACGCCTGCGGCCACGAACATGTAGCCAAGCTGCGAACAGGTGGAATAGGCGATGACGCGCTTGATATCGGTCTGAACCAGACCCACGGTGGCGGCAAAGAAGGCCGTCGTGGCACCCAGCACGGTGATGAACATAGTCGCCTGCGGCGCCACTTCCATCAGCGGCGACATGCGGCAGACCAGGAAGACACCAGCGGTCACCATGGTTGCGGCGTGGATCAGGGCCGACACAGGCGTCGGGCCTTCCATCGCGTCCGGCAGCCAGGTGTGCAGGATCAGCTGCGCCGATTTACCCATGGCACCGATGAACAGCAGGATCGCGATCAGGTTTGCCGCGTTCCACTCGCCCCAGAGAAAGCTGAGCTGTGTTTCGGCAATCTCGGGCGTGGCCGCGAAGATGTCGTTAAAGCTGATGCTGTCGGTCAGGAAGAACAGGCCGAAAATACCCAGCGCAAAGCCGAAGTCACCGACACGGTTGACGATGAAGGCTTTCATCGCAGCGGCATTGGCCGAAGGCTTGCGGTAGTAGAAACCGATCAGAAGGTAAGAGGCAACGCCGACGCCTTCCCAGCCAAAGAACATCTGAACCAGGTTGTCCGAGGTCACCAGCATCAGCATCGCGAAGGTGAAGAAGGACAGGTAGGCAAAGAAGCGCGGCTTGTAGCTTTCGCCGTCTTTCCACTGCGGGTCATGGGCCATGTAGCCGAAGGAGTAGAGGTGCACGAGGCTGGAAACCGTGGTCACCACGATCAGCATGATCGCAGTCAGCCGGTCCAGCCGGATGCCCCAGGAGGTCGAAAGCGAGCCGCTTTCGATCCAGCGCATGATTTCGATGTGCTGCGTGGTCCCGTCAAAGGACAGGAAGGTAATCCAGGACAGGATCGCCGAGAAGAACAGCAGGCCCGTCGCCGTGATGGTGGCGGCCTTTTCGCCGATGAACTTCCAGCCAAAGCCGCAGATCACCGCCCCGACCAGCGGGGCAAAGAGAAGGATGGTTTCCATAACGCTTTAGCCCTTCATCACGTTGATGTCTTCCACGGCGATGGTGCCGCGGTTGCGGAAGAAGCAAACCAGGATCGCCAGGCCAATGGCGGCCTCAGCGGCGGCCACGGTCAGCACGAACAGGGTAAAGACCTGCCCCACCAGATCCCCAAGGAAGCTGGAGAAGGCCACAAGGTTGATGTTCACCGCGAGGAGCATCAATTCGATGCTCATCAGCAGGATGATCACGTTCTTGCGGTTCAGGAACAGTCCGAAGATGCCGATGACGAACAGTGTCGCCGCGACGGTGAGATAATGTTCAAGTCCGATCATTGCCTTACAGCCCCTGCCCCGGTTTGATGTCCTTGAGTTCCATCGCCTTGGCCGGGTCACGCATCATCTGTGCGACGATGTCCTGACGCTTCACGTCCTTGCGATGGCGCAGGGTCAGCACGATGGCGCCGATCATGGCCACCAGCAGGATCAGGCCCGCCAACTGGAACAGAAGGAAATATTGGTCATAAATGATGAGGCCAAGCGCCTCGGTGTTGTGGGTATCCGTCGGAGTCGGCTGCGCCAGCAGCTCGGATGCCAGCGGCGCGCTTTCCCAGGCGCCATAGGCCATGACGAACTGCATCAGGATGACAAGGCCGATCAGCAGCGCGACCGGCATGTACCTCGCCATCTCCGCTTTCAGCTCGGCGAAATCCACATCCAGCATCATCACCACGAAGAGGAACAGAACAGCGACCGCCCCCACGTAGACGATGACCAGCAGCATGGCGACGAACTCCGCCCCCAGCAGCACGAACAACCCGGCCGAGGAAATAAAGGCCAGGATCAGCCACAGCACCGAGTGTACCGGCTGGCGACTGATCACAGTGAACAGCCCGCCGGTGATGGCGCTGATGGCGAAGAGGTAGAAGGCAAAAACGCTCATGTCTCATCGTCCCTTTTGTCGTCCAGGACCTCCTGCGCCAGCTCGAGCGCGCGGGTCATGGCCGGAATGCCGGCAAAGACCGACATCTGTCCGATCGTTTCAACGATCTCTTGTTTCTTCGCGCCCGCCTCCAAAGCGTGGCGCACGGTCTGGCGCACGGCGGTATCCGCCTGCGCGCCCTGCATGGTCAGCCCGGCCAGCGTCAGAAGCAGCCGGGTCTTGGCGTCCAGACCGTCCTTGTTGACGGTCCTGCCGAACATCAGTTCCATCGCCTCTTTGGGCATGGTCGGCCAAAGCGCCTCGAACCCCTTGGGCGAGAAATGCTCAAGGCCGGGATTGAGAGCCCGGGCCATCTCGTGGGCCTGGGCCATCATGGCCTCAAAGGGGTTCTTGGTTTCGCTCATCTCTCATTCACCGGTACGGGGCGTCGATTTCCAGGTTGCGGGCGATCTCGGCTTCCCAGCGCTCCCCGTTCGAAAGCAGCTTTTCCTTGTCGTAGAACAGCTCTTCGCGGGTCTCGGTGGCGAATTCGAAATTCGGCCCTTCCACGATCGCATCCACCGGGCAGGCTTCCTGACAGAAACCGCAGTAGATGCATTTGGTCATGTCGATGTCGTAACGCGTGGTGCGGCGGCTGCCGTCTTCACGCGGTTCGGCATCGATGGTGATCGCCTGAGCGGGGCAAACCGCCTCGCAGAGTTTGCACGCAATGCAACGTTCTTCGCCGTTGGGATAACGACGCAGCGCGTGCTCACCGCGGAAGCGGGGCGACAGCGGCCCCTTTTCGTGCGGGTAATTGAGGGTGGCCTTGGGCGCGAAGAAGTACTTCAGGCCCAGTTTCATGCCTTGCCAGAAATCCTGCAGCAGGAAGTATTTGGCGGCGCGGGTGTAATCGATCTGCGTCATGATCAGCCCCCAGTTGTCCAGCGTGCGAAGGCACCCCAGAACCAGTCGAATTTTGCAGCGAAGGAGACGAAGACCACCCAAACCAGCGAGAAGGGAAGGAAGACCTTCCAGCCAAGGCGCATCAGCTGGTCATAGCGGTAGCGCGGGGTGATCGCCTTTACCATCGCAAAGAGGAAGAAGAAGAAGGCCATCTTTCCAACCATCCAAAGGACGCCATCAGGCAGACCCGGGATCGGGGACAGCCAGCCGCCAAAGAACAGCAGCGTGGTCAGCGCGCACATCAGGAAGATGGCGATATATTCACCGGCCATGAACAAGAGGAACGGCGTTGCCGAATATTCAACCTGATAGCCCGCAACCAGTTCGGATTCCGCTTCGGGAAGGTCGAACGGCGGCCGGTTGGTTTCAGCCAGCGCCGAGATGAAGAACAGGAAGACCATCGGGAAGTGCGGCAGCCAGTACCAGTTGAACAGGCCTGCGTTGCCATCCTGTGCGCGCACGATTTCGCTGAAGTTCATCGAACCGGTCGAGATGATCACACCAACGATGATCAGGCCAATCGACACCTCGTAAGAGATCATCTGCGCGGCAGAGCGCAGGGAGCCAAGGAACGGATATTTCGAGTTCGAGGCCCAGCCACCCATAATGACGCCGTAAACCTCAAGGCTGGACACCGCGAAGACATACAGGATCGCCACGTTGATATCCGAAAGGACCCAGCCATCGTTGAACGGGATCACCGCCCAGGCGATCATCGCCAGGACGAAGGATGTCAGCGGCGCCAGAATGAAGACGCTGCGGTCCGCCCCCGCCGGAATGACGACCTCTTTGACGACGTACTTCAGCGCGTCGGCCACCGATTGCAGCAGGCCGTAGACGCCCACCACGTTGGGGCCCCGGCGCATCTGCACCGCCGCCCAGATCTTGCGGTCCCCGTAGACGAGGAACAAAAGCGAAATCATGACAAAGGCAACAACTGCAAGCACTTGCGCCAGTATCAGAATGGCGATGCCGCCTGGGGTGTTAAAGAATTCAGCCATAGGTCCTCACACCGTGGGTATTCCGTTTGCCTCACAGTCGGCGACCACGACTTCAGCGTCGATGGTGCGCAGACCGCGCGGGAGGGAGGGCGAGATGGTGTAGACAGCATCTGCAGTCTGAACGCCACCCTCTTGTTTCATTTTTGTGCGCACGTGACGCGCGAAGCCGTAGCCCCGGATCAGCGCATATTGCGCGGCCGCACATTCGGCATAGTCATCCAGGTCCGCCTCGGAGCGGGCACCGGACATAGCAACGTTGAAACGCACCAGATCGCCGTTCAGCAGGCTGGTCTCGACCCCTTTGTATTCAGGGGTGGACCCGTCTGCCACGCCGGTACCGGGCACCTGCGCGCAGGCCCCCAGCAGCAAGGACGATATGAGCGCCGCGCGGATCACTCGGCCGCGATCTTGTCTGTCTTACGGGCTTTTGCTGCGGCCGAGAGTTCGGCCATCAGCTGCGATGCACGTGCAATCGGGTTGGTCAGGTAGAAGTCCTTCACCGCAGGCAGGAAGTCGGCCTTGCCCAGCGGTTCGCCGTCGAGCGCGACAACCTCGTTTTCGATAACTTCACCCACCTTCGCCAGATGCGGAACTTCGCCGACCATCGCCTGACGCAGCTGCGCCAACGAGTCGTAAGGCAGTTTCGCGTCCAGCTCAGCGCTCAGCGCGCGCAGGATGGCCCAGTTTTCCTTCGCCTCGCCCGGTGCGAACCCCGCGCGGAAGGTCAGCTGCGGCCGACCTTCGGTATTGACGAAAAGACCGTTTTCTTCGGTATAGGCTGCGCCCGGCAGGATCACGTCGGCGCGGTGTGCGCCGCGGTCACCGTGGCTGCCCTGATAGACAACGAAGGCACCCGGATCGATTTCGACTTCATCCGCCCCCAGGTTGTAGATCACCTCGGCGCCATCGATGGCTGCGGCCATGCCGCCTTCGGTCACGGCGCCGATGTCCATCGCGCCAACACGGGCTGCGGCGGTGTGCAGTACCAGAACCTTGGCGCCGGATTTGGCGGCGAGCTCCTGAACCTTGGCCATCACGGCCAGACCGTCCGCCTCACGCAGGGCGCCCTGCCCCACGATGATGACCGGCGCCTTATCCGCAATGTCATGGGCGTTTGCCACAGCAGCGTCCAACGCAGCGCGGTCGGTGCCGATGTGTTCGTAATCATAGGTCAGATCCGCAGCGGCGCCGATCAGCCCCACATTGGCACCCTTCAGCCAGGCCTTGCGGATACGGGCGTTCAGAACCGGCGCTTCGTCGCGCGGGTTGGTGCCGACCAGCAGGATCGCCTGCGCCGCGTCGATATCCTCAATCGCCGCAGTGCCCACATAGGCCGAACGGTTTCCGATGGCGAGGCGCGCATTGTCGGTGCGGCATTCCACCGAACCGGCCAGACCTTCGATGAGTTGTTTCAGAGCAAAGGCCGCCTCGACCGGCACCAGATCGCCGATCAGACCGGCAACTTTCTTGCCCTTCATTGCAGTTGCCACGGCATCCAGCGCCTCGGGCCATGTGGCGGGGCGCAGTTTGCCATCAACACGCACATAGGGCTTGTCCAGACGCTGGCGACGCAGACCGTCCCAGACGAAACGGGTCTTGTCAGAGATCCACTCTTCGTTCACGCCGTCATGGTTGCGCGGCAGGATCCGCATGACTTCGCGGCCCTTGGTGTCCACGCGGATGTTCGAGCCAAGCGCGTCCATCACGTCGATGGTTTCGGTCTTGGTCAGCTCCCAGGGGCGGGCGGTAAACGCATAGGGTTTCGAAGTCAGCGCACCAACCGGGCAAAGATCGATGATATTGCCCTGCAGGTTCGAATCCAGCGTCTCGTTCAGGTAGGAGGTGATCTCCGCATCTTCGCCGCGACCGGTCTGACCCATCTGGGTGATGCCGGCGACTTCGGTGGTGAAACGCACGCAGCGGGTGCAGGAAATGCAACGGGTCATGGCGGTGCCGACCAGCGGTCCCAGATCCAGATCATCCACGGCACGCTTGGCTTCACGGAAGCGAGAGAAGTCGACGCCATAGGCCATCGCCTGATCCTGCAGATCGCATTCGCCGCCCTGGTCGCAGATCGGGCAATCGAGCGGGTGGTTGATCAGGAGGAACTCCATCACGCCTTCGCGGGCCTTCTTCACCATCGGTGAATTGGTTTTTACCACCGGTGCCTGACCCTCGGGGCCGGGGCGCAGATCGCGGACCTGCATGGCGCAGGAGGCTGCGGGCTTGGGCGGGCCGCCAACGACTTCGACCAGGCACATACGGCAGTTGCCGGCGATGGACAGGCGTTCGTGATAGCAGAAACGCGGGATCTCTACCCCGGCCTCCTCGCACGCCTGGATCAGGGTCATGGCCCCGTCCACCTCAATCTCGGTTCCGTCAATGTTGATCTTGCGGAGGTCAGACATGGTCTATTTCGCCCTCAGTAAAACGCCGATCGCGCTGTTGTTCTTAATTTCCGTACGTCCGAACGCACAGAAGGATTCCGGTTTTCCGTATGAGACGCCACGGCTTGCAAACAGCGTCTCTCCCTTTGCCCGCATCCGGGCCTTTTCCGTGTCCGAGCCGATGTAGGCGCGGATTTCAGTGTCCGAATAGCCAAGGTCATTGGCCCGCGCGCGCAGGCGTCGCAACTCTCCGGCGCCCTTCCAGAATCGCGCACTCAGGCTGTCGCAGTGATCGGCGATCTCTTTGGCGACAGCGACGGCAAACAGCGGTTCTTCGATTTCCGCGACCGAGCGCAGCGGCGGCTTCGCCAGCAGCGACGATGGCACCAGCGCCAGCGCGACAGCGGACACAAATGACAGAACAACCCGTTTCACATGACTCTCCTTCTTTGCGGAGCGCCAATGGAACGGGGAGCCTGCGTCGTTATGCAATAACGCCGGGCCAGGATATGAGGCCATACCGATCACGTGTCGCAGGTCCCGTGGAAAATCGCGGTGTCGCCATCAAGGCGCAGCTCGGCCTCGGGGTCGTAGGGATCCACGTCCCAGATGATGTCGGAGGTGCCGTAACCGGCTTCACTCAGGCAATAGGTGACGCCAGCGTGATGCGCAGCCATACGCGCGCCCTTGAAGGATTGCGACGCCTTGGAGACCTCGACACGGAAATCGGCCCGCGTGACCTTCTTGTCCACCGGTTTCGCCTTCGCCTTGAACGCTACGCCATCATAAAGCGTGCGGTCGCTGAAAGAGCTGCCACAGCCAGCCAGCACTGCCGCAGACAGCAACAGGACACCTGCGGATTTCAGTTTCCGGTTCATCGTGCCCCCTCCCCGTCGCAGCTGCACAGACCCCATGCCCCCAGACAAAGCACAGCCGCCCGGGCAGAAACGCCTGCCTGGCCGGATGTCATTGTGAGGGTAAAATTGCTCATCATGGGATCTGCTATCTGCCTGTCTTTTATTATTATTCAGCCGCCATCGCGCCCATGCGGCCCGACTTTTGCGCCTTGATGCGGTCTTCGATCTCTTCGCGGAAGTTGCGGATCAGGCCTTGGATCGGCCATGCAGCCGCGTCGCCAAGGGCGCAGATGGTGTGGCCTTCAACTTGCTTGGTCACATCCCACAGCATGTCGATTTCCTCCGGTTCCGCCTGGCCTTTGACCAGACGATCCATCACGCGCATCATCCAGCCGGTACCTTCGCGGCAGGGTGTACACTGGCCGCAGCTTTCGTGCTTGTAGAATTTGGACAGACGCCAGATCGCCTTGATGATGTCGGTCTGCTTGTCCATCACGATGACCGCCGCAGTGCCAAGGCCGGAACCCAGCTCACCGCGCAGGTAATCAAAATCCATGATCGCATCGCGCATGTTTTCACCGCGCACACAAGGCACCGAGGAACCACCCGGGATCACCGCCAGCAAATTGTCCCAGCCGCCGCGAATGCCGCCGCAATGCTTTTCGATCAGTTCCTCGAAGGAAATCGACATCGCCTCTTCGACGACGCAGGGGTTGTTGACGTGGCCCGAGATCGCGAACAGCTTGGTGCCCGCGTTGTTGGGGCGACCAAAGCCCGCAAACCATTCAGCGCCGCGGCGCAGGATGGTGGGAACGACGGCGATGGATTCGACGTTGTTCACCGTGGTCGGGCAGCCATAAAGACCCGCGCCCGCCGGGAACGGTGGCTTCATGCGGGGCATGCCCTTCTTGCCTTCAAGGCTTTCGATCAGGGCGGTTTCCTCGCCGCAGATATAGGCACCGGCACCGTGGTGCAGGAAGACGTCAAAGTCCCAGCCGGATCCGGCAGCGTTCTTGCCCAGAAGACCTTTGTCATAGCATTCGTCGATGGCCGCCTGCAGGGCCTCGCGCTCGCGGATGTATTCGCCGCGCAGGTAGATGTAGCAGGTGTGGGCGTTCATTGCGAAAGAGGCAATCAGCGCACCTTCGATCAGCGTATGCGGATCGTGACGCATGATTTCGCGGTCTTTACAGGTGCCGGGTTCGGATTCATCCGCGTTGATCACCAGATAGGCCGGGCGACCATCGCTTTCCTTGGGCATGAAGGACCATTTGAGGCCAGTGGGGAAGCCCGCGCCGCCGCGACCACGCAGGCCGGAGTCCTTCATGGTCTGGATGATCCAGTCACGCCCCTTTTCGATCAGACCGGCGGTACCATCCCAGTGGCCGCGCGCCTGAGCGCCTTTGAGCGTCCGCTCATGCATACCGTACAGGTTGGTAAAGATCCGGTCCTGGTCCTTCAGCATGTCTGCCTACCTTTGGTTGTCCTGACGCATGCGCCAGAGTTGAACGATGTTGACCCCTGCATAGATCATCCCCGCCAGCGCGAGAAAATCGAACAGAAGCGCATAACGGCCCGGCAATCCCATCGCCGGACCAATGATCAAGGACAAAGCGAGCCATGCGAGCATGGTTCCGGCAATCACCAGGGCGATATGGCGCCCCTTGGCTGCGATGGCTTTGTCCTGTTCAGCGCTCATTGGGTCCCAATGTCTGCTCCCCCGCCCCCGGTATCAGAGGCGGAAGACGGGTTAATCTTCGTAGCGGCCGTCGTCCTTGGCCTTCTTGGCGAACTCGGTTTCTTCACCAGCGGCGAGCTGTTTGGATTGCTCAATCCAGCCGTCGCGTTCGATGCGGCCCTTGAACTTGAGGCGGCTGTCGACCCATGCGATTTCGGCCTCGGTCCATTTGGCGATCTGGTCAAAGTGGAAGAAACCGAGTTCATTCAGCGTCTCTTCCAGCTTGGGACCAACGCCCTTCAGCATCTTCAGATCGTCGGCCTTGCCACCGCGGGCTTCGCTCAGCGTCTCAGGCGCGCTTTCTTCAACCGATTTGGCGGCTGCCCCTTCGGGCGACGCAGGCTCAGCGGCTTTCTTGGCCGGAGCTTTCTTCGGTGCGGGCTTAGCCTCGGCAGCCTGTTTGGCAGCCGGTTTAGCCGCTTCAGGCGCCTTCGGAGGCTGACCTTCGGCAGCGCGGCCAGCGACGACGCCGTCCTTGCCAACCCAAGGGGTCAAGATCGGAACTTCATCGCCCTGAATGCGCTTGACGCTGTCGCCCAGATCTACGGCCAGCTGCACAGACGCATTATACTGCGTCTTGCCACTGTCGTATTCGGTGAGCGACGTCAGGCCCGATTTCGGCTCGGCCGCGTAACGCCCGTTCTGCGGCCCCGGAACAACCGGATTGCCTGCTGCCAGATCATCGAGGATCTTGGTGAAGCTTTCGGTGGTCAGATCCTCGAAGTAATCCTTGCCGATCTGCGCCATCGGTGCGTTGGTGCAGGACCCGAGGCATTCCACCTCTTCCCAGGAGAACTTGCCATCGGCAGACACGGTGTGCGGCTTCGGCGCGATCTTTTCCTTGCAGACCGCGATCAGATCCTCGGCGCCGCAGATCATGCAGGAAGTGGTGCCACAGACCTGCACGTGGGCAACGGATCCGGTCGGGACCAGCTGGAACATGAAGTAAAAGGAGGCAACCTCAAGAACGCGGATATAGGCCATGCCCAGCATATCCGCGATATATTCAATCGCGGGCTTGGTGACCCAGCCTTCCTGCTCCTGGGCGCGCCACAGCAGCGGAATAACCGCAGAGGCCTGACGCCCCTCGGGGTATTTGGTGAGTTGCGCTTCGGCCCACTTCTGGTTGTCGGGCGTGAAGGCAAAGCTTTCGGGTTGTTCGGAATGCAGACGACGAAGCATTAGCGGTCAATCTCTCCAAATACGACGTCCATGGTGCCAATGATGGCAGCCACGTCGGCAAGTTGGTGACCCTTGGCCACATGGTCCATGGCTTGCAGGTGCAGGAAGCCCGGCGCGCGCAGCTTGGCGCGGTAGGGTTTGTTGCTCCCGTCCGCCACAAGATAGACGCCGAATTCGCCCTTGGGCGCCTCGACAGCGGCGTAGACTTCGCCCTCGGGCACGTGGAACCCTTCGGTGTAAAGCTTGAAGTGGTGGATCAGGCTTTCCATCGAGGTTTTCATGTCGCCGCGTTTCGGCGGGGTCAGCTTGCCACGGGCCAGCACATCGCCAGTGGCTTCGCGCAGCTTGTGGATGGCCTGGCGAATGATCGACAGCGACTGGCGCATCTCCTCCATACGGACGAGGTAGCGATCATAGCAGTCGCCATTCTTACCGACCGGGATCTGGAACTCGAACTCGTCATAGCATTCATAAGGCTGCGCACGGCGCAGATCCCATGCAAGGCCGGAGCCGCGTACCATGACGCCAGAGAAACCGTAGTCCTGGATCTCCTGTTCGTTCACCACACCAATGTCGCAGTTACGCTGCTTGAAAATGCGGTTTTCGGTCAGAAGCCCGTCGATATCAGCCAGAACTTTGGGGAATTCAATCGCCCATTCCTCGATATCGTCGATCAGTTCATCCGGCAGATCCTGATGCACACCGCCGGGACGGAAATACGCCGCGTGAAGGCGGGCACCGCAGGCGCGCTCGTAGAAGATCATCAGCTTCTCGCGCTCTTCAAAGCCCCACAGCGGCGGGGTCAGCGCACCAACGTCCATCGCCTGCGTCGTGACGTTCAGAAGGTGGTTCAGGATACGGCCGATTTCCGAGTACAAGACCCGGATCAGCGAGGCGCGGCGGGGAACTTCGACACCGCAGAGCTTTTCGATGGCCAGACACCATGCGTGTTCCTGGTTCATCGGCGCCACATAGTCGAGGCGGTCGAAATACGGCAGGTTCTGCAGGTAGGTGCGGCTCTCCATCAGCTTTTCAGTGCCACGGTGCAACAGGCCGATGTGCGGGTCGCAGCGTTCAACGATCTCGCCGTCCAGCTCCAGCACCAGACGCAGCACGCCGTGCGCCGCCGGGTGCTGCGGGCCGAAGTTGATGTTAAAGTTACGGATCTTCTGTTCGCCCGTTAGGGCGTCTTCGAAACCTTTGGAGCCGTCCATCATTTCGCCCCCTCTTTTTCATCGCCGGGCAGGATGTATTCGGCACCCTCCCACGGGGACATGAAGTCAAACTGGCGGTATTCCTGAACCAGGCTGACGGGTTCGTAGACAACACGCTTTTGCGCCTCGTCATAGCGAACCTCGGTATAGCCGGTGGTCGGGAAATCCTTGCGCAGCGGATGGCCGCGGAAGCCATAGTCCGTCAGGATCCGGCGCAGGTCGGGGTGACCGGTGAACAGGATCCCGAACATGTCGAAGACCTCGCGCTCGAACCAGTTGGCCGAGGGGTGCAGATCGACAATAGAGGGGACCATTTCATCTTCGCGTACGGAAACCCGCAGGCGGATACGCTGGTTCTGATACATCGACAGGAAGTGATAGACCACGTCGAACCGCTTGGTCCGCTCGGGGTAATCGACTGCCGTAATATCAACCAGGGTGGAAAACTTGCAGGTCGCATCCGCTTTCAGAAAGTCGACCAGCGCCGCAATATTCGCAGGCGCCACGTCCACGTTCAGCTCACCATGGGACACATCCCAGGACAGCACGCATTCGGGGCGCTTGGCCGCGATCTGAGTCCCGAGTTCGTTAAGTGCTTCAGTCATCATCAATTCTCCAACCAAAGCCGATCAGCGGACCAAGGTGCCGGTGCGGCGGATTTTGCGCTGCAGCTGCATCAGACCATAGAGCAGAGCCTCTGCGGTCGGCGGGCAGCCGGGCACATAGACGTCGACCGGAACGATGCGGTCGCAACCGCGCACAACCGAGTAGCTGTAGTGATAGTAACCACCACCGTTGGCACAGGATCCCATCGAGATCACGTAACGCGGCTCGGGCATCTGATCGTAGACCTTGCGCAGTGCCGGGGCCATCTTGTTGGTCAGCGTGCCCGCAACGATCATCACATCCGACTGACGCGGAGAGGCGCGCGGCGCGATACCGAAGCGTTCGGCGTCGTAGCGCGGCATCGAGGTGTGCATCATTTCAACGGCGCAGCAGGCCAGACCAAAGGTCATCCAGTGCAGCGACCCGGTGCGGGCCCAGTTGATGATGTCCTCGGCCGAGGTCAGCAGGAAGCCTTTGTCCTGCAGTTCGGCGTTCAGGGCCTGGGTGACGACTTCCTTGTCGACGCCCGCCGTATTGGCTCCGGTCATCACTCCCATTCCAGGGCCCCCTTCTTCCATTCATAGGCAAAGCCGGCTGTCAGCACGCCCAGGAACACCATCATCGACCAGAAGCCTGCGTCGCTCATGTCCTTGAAGCCGACGGCCCAAGGAAACAGGAAGGCGATTTCCAGATCGAAAATGATGAACAGAATCGACACCAGGTAAAAGCGCACATCGAATTTCATACGGGCGTCATCGAAGGCGTTGAAACCACATTCGTAAGCACTTACTTTTTCCGGGTCGGGATTGCGTACGGCGAGCACAACTGCTGCCAGAATAAGAACAATTCCAAGGCCGATAGCGACGGCCAGAAACACCAGGATCGGGAGGTATTCCCGCAACATCTCTTCCACGAGTGGCTCCTTTCCGCGCGCGCGGATTCTCGCGCGCCGTCAATTGGCGTGTTGACTTGGGGCCGTGTCTACTCCCCTGCCCCCCGACCGTCAACACAGGCATTTCGTTTGGCTAAAGCTTCCCTTAACAGCGCGGCGTGGGCACATCACATGGCCCGCAAACGCATATAAATATGCGTATTTTTCTATGTATAAGAAAAGAACAGCGCGCCCAAAATTTGGGCGCGCCTGAGGGAAATACTCGGTCTTTGGCAAGGCCGCGAAACCGCCTTTAAACCCGTGTCTGAGGCCCCTCTCAGACCCGTTTCAGACCTGCCAGCTGGGTTTGCGTTTGTCGAAAAACGCCGCGATGCCCTCGGAGGCTTCGCCGCCTTCCCAGCGGTCAACCAGCGCCTTGATGGTGTGGTCGATGGTGGCATCGTCCAGACGCGGACCCAGATCGCGGGTCAGTTTTTTCGCTGCGGCGACCGCGCCCGGGGCGCAGGCCATGTAGGGGGCGACCTCTGCCTCGACCGCTTCGGCCAGCTGATCGGCCGGAACGATTCTGGCGAGCAGGCCCAGATCGACGGCCTCGGCTGCGCCAAACAGACGGGCCGACATGAAGACACGACGCGCGCGCGGTTCGCCCATGCGGGCAATCACATAGGGACCGATGGTGGCCGGGATCAGGCCCAGTTTGGTTTCCGTCAGCCCCATCTTCAGATGATCGACACCAATCGCCACATCGCAGACCGAGGCCATGCCGACACCTCCGCCAAAGGCATTGCCCTGAATCGCTCCGATCAGGGGCTTGGGCAGGGTGTTGAGCAGCATCAACATTTCCGCCAGCACCCGCGCCTCTTTCGCGCGGGTTTCCGCGTCCGCTGTCATCTGCGCCTGCATCCAGCCGAGATCGCCGCCCGCGCAAAAGCTTTTTCCCGCGCCGGTCAGTACCACGACGCGGACCTTGTCATCGGCGGCAAGGTCCTGTGCGGCCTGCTTCAGTTCCAGCAGCATCTCGCCCGACATGGCGTTGTGCTTCTCGGGCCGGTTCAGGGTCAGGGTCGCCACGCCGCGCGCATCGGTCTCAAGGGTAATCGTGTTGAACATCGTATCGCTCTCTTTTCTAAAATCGCGCTATCAGACCGTGCCGCGCATCGCGCGAGCCACCTCGGCAGCCTCATCCAGCACCCGCGCATCGAGGCCGGTGTCATATCCCAGCGCCGTCAGATGCGCGTGCACCGTTTCCGTCGCCACGTTGCCCGCAGCGCCCGGCGCATAGGGACAACCGCCCAGCCCGCCGACGGCGGCATCAAACACCCGCACGCCCTGTGCAAGCGAGGCGTCGATATTGGCAATCGCCCGCCCGGCGGTGTCATGATAATGTCCGGCCAGTTTCTCGACAGGCACACGTGCCTTTACGGCCTCTAGCATTTTCGTGATCGTTTCCGGCGTCCCCTGTCCGATGGTGTCGCCCAAAGAGACCTCATAGCAGCCGAGTTCAAACAACCGCTCAGCCACTTCTGCCACCTTTTCCGGCGGGGTTGCGCCATCATAGGGGCAATCGGTCACGCAGGAGACATAGCACCGCACCGGCAGGTCGATCTTCTTCGCGGCCTCAAGGATGGGCACGAAACGCTCGATGCTCTCGGCAATGCTGGCGTTGATATTGGCTTTGGAAAATCCTTCGGAGGCCGAGGCAAAGACGGCGATTTCATCCGCCTTGGCCGCCACCGCGTCCTCGTATCCCCGCATGTTGGGCGTCAGCGCCGCATAAGAGACCCCGGGCGCGCGTTTGATACCCGCCAGAACCTCACCGCTACCAGCCATCTGCGGCACCCATTTGGGGGAGACAAAGCTCGCCACCTCTATCCGCCGGAAGCCCGCGCGTGACAGGCAATCCACCAGGGCAATCTTTTCCGCCACCGGAATCGCCCGCTTTTCATTCTGAAGCCCGTCACGCGGGCCCATTTCGAAAATTTCAACGCTTTGCGTCATGGCGCGCCCTCCCCCGGCAATCCTGCCAACGTTATCCTGTCGCATTGGCAGCCCCCTGCCGCCAACGCAGTTTCTTTACGAGTGCGGATCAGGCTTCGGCCTCCTCCAGCCGCACCAGCGCGGCTCCGGCCTCGACCTGATCGCCAGCGGCGGCCAGAACTTCTGCCACAGTACCATCACGGGCAGCCAGCAGCGAATGCTCCATCTTCATGGCTTCGAGAATGGCAAGGCGATCACCTTCCTTCACCTTCTGGCCCGCTTCGGCGAAGACCGCCTTGACCAGACCCGGCATCGGCGCCTCGATCAAGTTCATGTCGCCCCCGGCAGCCGACGCCCGGTCCAGCGGATCGATCACCTCGAACTGGATCCCGTAGCCATCGAAAACGGTGATCGTGTTCCCAGCCTGCGCCATCGGCGGCAGACGGTCGCCGCCCAGAACCCAGGCACCTCCGATACGGTTTGCCACGACCTGATCCTCACCGATGGCCCAGATCTGGCGATCCGGCCCGTCCACCTCGACCATGGCTTCGAACTCTTCGCCCTGATGGCTGAGATGGACCGAACGGTGCATGTCGGACCACAGGGTAAAACCGGTATCCCAGTCGGTGTTGGTCAGACCCAGCGTCTGCATCCCGGCAGCGGCCTTGTGCTCGGGCTTGACCATGGGGGCCTGCACCAGTTGATCCAGATCCCGCGCGATGAGGCCGGTATCGACATCACCCGCGGAGAAGCCGTCGTGTGCGGCCAATGCGCCAAGGAAGGCAAGGTTGGTCACCGTACCGCCGACCTCAGTTTCCGCCAAAGCCTGCGACAGGCGCGACAGGGCCACTGCGCGGGTGGGGCCATGCACGATCACCTTGGAGATCATCGGATCATACCAGGGGCTGATGGTGTCCCCTGCCCGCACGCCACTGTCGGCGCGGCAGCTTGCGGGGAATTGCAGATGTGTCAGCGTGCCGGTTGCAGGCAAGAACCCCTTTGGCACGTCTTCGGCATAAAGCCGCGCTTCAAAGGCGTGACCGGTGATCATCAGCTCGCCTTGCTGTTTCGGCAGGCTTTCACCCGAGGCCACGCGCAGCTGCCATTCCACCAGATCGACGCCGGTGATCAGCTCCGTCACCGGATGTTCCACCTGCAGGCGGGTGTTCATCTCCATGAACCAGAAACCGTCGGGGCGCAGACCATTCGATCCGTCCACGATGAATTCCACCGTACCGGCGCCTTTATACCCAATCGCCTCGGCTGCGCGCACACCTGCGCGGCCCATGGCCTCGCGCATTTCCTCGTTCATGCCGGGCGCGGGGGCCTCTTCAATGACCTTCTGGTGACGACGCTGGAGCGAACAGTCCCGTTCAAAAAGATGCACCGCTGTGGTGCCATCGCCAAAGACCTGCACTTCGATATGGCGGGGCTGCTGGATGTATTTCTCGATCAACACATCCGGGTTGCCAAAGGCCGTGGTGGCTTCGCCCTGCGCGCTTTTCAACGCCTCGTCAAAATCCTTGGGATCCTCGACCAGACGCATACCCTTGCCGCCGCCACCGGCGACCGCCTTGATCAGGACGGGATAGCCGATGGTGTCGGCAGCGCCCGACAGGTGCTCGGGGTCCTGGTTCTTGCCGTGATAGCCGGGCACGACGGGCACGCCCGCCTCTTCCATCAGCGCCTTGGCCGCGTCTTTCAGCCCCATCTTGCGGATCGCATCCGCCGAAGGACCGATGAACACAAGGCCAGCCGCCTCTACCGCATCCACGAACTCGGGGTTTTCCGACAGGAAGCCATAGCCCGGATGGATCGCCTGCGCGCCGGTCGCCTTGGCGATGGCGATGATCTCATCCCCCAGAAGGTAGCTGTCGGCGGGCGCAGAGCCGGTGCCGATGTGGACTGCCTCATCCGCCATGGCCACATGTTTCGCGGCCCGGTCGGCATCCGAATAGATGGCCACGGTTTTCACGCCCATGGCGCGGGCGGTTTCCATAACGCGGCAGGCAATTTCGCCCCGGTTTGCGATCAGAATTTTGTCAAACATGGTTCGTCCTCACATCCGGAACACGCCAAAGCGCGTGTCTTCAATCGGTGCATTCAAAGCGGCGCTCAGCGACAGGGCCAGCACCTCGCGGGATTTGCGCGGGTCGATGATGCCATCGTCCCAAAGCCGCGCCGAGGCATAGAGCGGGTGGCTCTGCTCCTCGAACATCTCGATGGTGGGGCGCTTGAACTCGGCCTCTTCCTCGGCGCTCCAAGAGCCGCCCTGGCGTTCGATGGCGTCGCGTTTCACGGTGGCAAGAACGCCTGCCGCCTGTTCGCCGCCCATCACGGAAATGCGGGAGTTCGGCCATGTCCACAGGAAGCGCGGCTGATACGCGCGCCCCGACATGCCGTAGTTACCGGCCCCGAATGAGCCACCCACCAGCATCGTCACCTTGGGCACATTGGTCGTCGCAACCGCCGTCACCATCTTGGCACCGTGGCGGGCGATGCCCTCGTTCTCATACTTGCGGCCCACCATGAAGCCGGTGATGTTCTGCAAAAAGACCAGCGGGATCTTGCGCTGGCTGCACAGTTCAACGAAATGCGCGCCTTTCTGTGCGGCCTCGGAGAAGAGAACCCCGTTGTTGGCGATGATGCCCACCGGGCAGCCCTTCACATGGGCAAAGCCGGTGACCAGCGTCTCACCAAAGCGCGGCTTGAACTCGTCAAAGCGAGACCCATCCACCAGACGCGCAATCACCTCGCGGATGTCATAAGGCGTGCGCAGATCGCCCGGCACCACGCCAAGGATTTCTTCAGGGTCATAGGCGGGCTCTTCCGGGCTGGCCCAGTTGACGCCCAGCGGCTTGGTAATGTTGAGCGATTGCACCGCGCGCCGCGCCAGCGCCAGCGCGTGGGTGTCATCCTCGGCCAGATAATCGGCCACACCAGAGAGGCGCGTGTGCACATCACCGCCACCCAGGTCTTCGGCGGAAACCACCTCACCCGTTGCGGCCTTCACCAGCGGCGGGCCGGCGAGGAAGATGGTGCCCTGTTCCTTGACGATGATGGTCACATCCGACATCGCGGGCACATAGGCGCCGCCTGCGGTACAGGAGCCCATGACCACGGCGATCTGCGGGATGCCTTTTGCGGACATACGCGCCTGATTGTAGAAGATGCGGCCAAAGTGGTCGCGATCCGGGAAGACCTCGTCCTGGTTGGGCAGGTTGGCCCCACCGCTGTCCACCAGATAGATGCACGGCAGGCGGTTTTCCTCGGCGATCTCCTGCGCGCGCAGGTGTTTCTTGACCGTCATCGGATAGTAGGTGCCGCCCTTCACGGTGGCATCGTTGCAAACCACCATGACCTCTTGCCCATGCACCCGGCCAATGCCCGCGATGACCCCTGCCGCCGGGGCCGCGCCGTCATACATGCCATGGGCCGCCGTCGCGCCGACCTCCAGAAAGGGAGAGCCCGGATCCAGAAGGTTCGCAACCCTGCGGCGCGGCAGCATCTTGCCCCGGCTTTCGTGACGGGCGCGGGATTTCTCACCGCCGCCCAGACGCGCGGCCTCCGCCGCCTCGTTGATCTGCGCCAGCGCCTCAAGATGCGCGGCGCGGTTCTGCTTGAAGCCTTCGGAGGAAGGCATTGCCTTGGATTGAAGTTTCATACGGAAGACTCCTGTTCAGCGGCCGCACGGGCCTTCAGTTCCTTGCGGATCACCTTGCCGGTGACGGTCATCGGCAGGTCGTCCAGAAATGCGATTTCACGGGGGTAGGAATAGTGGGCCAGACGGCCCTTGACGTAGTCCTGCAACTCTTTCTCGGTGGCCGCAGCGCCCTCTTTCAGCACCACATAGGCCTTCACGATCTCGGTGCGCATCGGGTCGGGCTTGCCGACGACGCCGACGGTGGCGACGCTGGGATGGGTCAGCAGGCAGTCCTCTATCTCGGCCGGGCCGATCCGATAGCCGGAGGAGGTGATCACATCATCCTCGCGGCCCACGAAGCGCAGGGAGTCGCCCTCCCAGTTGCCACGATCGCCGGTCACCAGCCAATCACCGTGGAATTTCTCCGCCGTTTCCTTGGGTCGGTTCCAGTATTCCAGCATCATCGAGGCAGAGCCGCGCCGCACCGCCACATCGCCCTCCTGATCGGTGGGATTGCCATCGGCGTCGATTACGGCGACCTCATGCCCCGGCACCGCCTTCCCGATGCAGCCCGGACGGGACGGGTAATCCACGCCGCAAGAGGAGGCGACCATGTTGCATTCGGTCTGCCCGTAGAATTCGTTGATCGTAAGACCAAAAGCCTCCTGCCCCCAGGCCAGCATCTCGGCCCCCAAGGGCTCACCACCCGAAGCGACCGAGCGCAGACCGGGCACAGCCTTGCCGGCGGCCTTGAGCATCCTGAGTGCCGTGGGCGGGAAGAAGATATTGCGCACGCCGCCCCGCGTGATCAGATCGACGCAGGCCTCGGGTGTAAATTTATCCAGCCGCGCGGCGACAACCGGTACGCCCAGCGCCAGACCGGGCATCAGCACATCGAATAGCCCGCCGATCCAGGCCCAATCGGCAGGGGTCCAGATACAGTCGCCCGGCTGGCCCAGGTGATCATGGCTGATGGCGACGCCCGGCAGATGGCCGGTCAACACCCGGTGGGCGTGCAGCGCGCCCTTGGGGCTGCCGGTGGTGCCGGAGGTATATATAAGGACAGCCGGGGTTTCCGGGCCGGTCGCGGCAAAGGGCACCGGGGCGCCGTCAATGCCTGCGTCCTGCACCATCACCGCCTCGGCCAGGTCACCCAGCAGCAGCGCACCCTCGGGATCGGTCAGCACGAAACGCACCCCCGCATCCCCGGCGCGCGAGGCCAGCGCATCGTGCTGGAACAGCTTGAACAAGGGCACCGAAATGGCGCCGACCTTCCAGATCGCCAGATGCGCGGCAGCACACCAGGGCGACTGGCTGAGCAGCACACCCACCCGGTCGCCCGGCTGGATCCGCGACAGAAGATAGCGCGCCAGACCATCGACCATCGCCGCCAGTTCCCCATGGGAAATGTCGCGCCGCGCGGCGCCGGTCAGATCGATCAGCGCCAGCGCATCTGCCGGGTGATCCATGGCCTGTGCCGCCATATTGAGCCGCTCTGGCAGATCCCAGCGACCATCGGGCGTCAGCCCCGGTATGCTACTGTAGTCCTGCATAGTCAGATCTTCCTAAAATGCATGGCAGGCATGCGCGTTTTGTGGTGCATTTCAAAGGCTCGGCACAAACCTGCTTGATCCAGATCAGAGACGTTTTCGCCTCCATGGCGCATGATCCCGGCGTACTCGAAAGAAAAGGGATCTTCCCCATGAAACGCATCGTTTCCGCCCTCGCCCTCTCTGCTGCATGCGCCGCCTTTGCGGCCCCGGCCCTTGCCCAGTCGCAAGGCGACTGGACCTTCGGTGCAGGGATCGCCAACGTGAACCCCAAATCGAACAACGGCACGTTGGCCGGGGGTGCCGCAACGGTCAGCGATGAAACGCAACTGTCGCTGACAGTTGAATATTTCATCCGCGACAACCTTGGCATCGAACTCTTGGCCGCGACCCCGTTCGAGCATGACGTCACCATCGCCGGTGTCGGCTATGCCGGTTCGACCAAGCAGTTGCCGCCGACCCTGTCGCTGAACTACCACTTCCCGACCAACAGCAAGATCACTCCCTTCGTCGGCATTGGTGTGAACTACACCACCTTCTTTGAAGAAAGCTCGCCGCTTGGCGTGCTGAACCTTGATGACAGCTGGGGTCTTGCGCTCAACGCTGGTGCGGACTGGCAAGTGTCGGACAACGGTGCGCTGCGTCTGAACGTGCGCTACATGGATATCGAGACCGACGCCTTCCTGAACGGTGCCGCGATCGGTACCGCCGAGATTGATCCGGTTGTTGTGGGTGTTGCCTACGTCCACCGCTTCTGACCCTCTGATCCGGTTTCCCGGGCGGGCGCTGCCGCCTGCCCGGACCACAGACAAGCCCGCGTGCCTTCCCTCGGTCACGCGGGCTTTCTGCGTTTACATGGTTGCCATCAGCTCGCGGCCGATCAGCATACGGCGGATTTCCGAAGTGCCCGCGCCGATTTCCATCAGCTTGGCATCGCGGAAGATCCGGCCCACCGGATTGTCAGACAGATAACCGGCACCGCCAAAGGCCTGCACCGCCTGGTGCGCCTGCACCATTGCCTGCTCAGAGGCATAAAGGCAGCAAGCCGCCGCGTCCTGGCGCGTCACCGTGCCATTGTCGCAGGCCTTGGCCACTTCGTAGATATAGGCGCGCGAGGAATTCATCGCCGTGTACATATCGGCGATCTTGCCCTGCATCAGCTGGAAGCTTCCGATCGGCTTGCCGAACTGCTTGCGCTCTTTCATGTAGGGCATCATCTCGTCCATGCAGGCGGCGATGATACCGCTGCCGATGCCCGCCAGAACCACGCGTTCGTAATCAAGGCCGGACATCAGAACCTGAACGCCCTTGCCCTCTTCACCCAGCACGTTCTCAAACGGCACTTCGCAGTCCTCAAAGATCAGCTCGCCGGTGTTGGAGCCGCGCATGCCCAGCTTGTCGAAATGCACCGAGGTCGAGAAACCTTTGAACTCTTTCTCGATCAGGAAGGCGGTGATGCCCTTGGAGCCTGCTTCGGGATCGGTCTTGGCGTAGACCACCAGCGTGTCGGCATCGGGGCCGTTGGTGATCCAGTATTTGTTGCCGTTGAGGCGATAGTGATCGTTGCGCTTTTCGGCACGCAGGGACATCGACACAACGTCAGAGCCAGCGCCCGCTTCGGACATCGCCAGCGCGCCGACGTGTTCACCCGAAATCAGCCGGGGCAGGTATTTCTTCTTCTGCTCGGCGTTGCCGTTCAGCTTGATCTGGTTGACGCAGAGGTTGGAATGCGCGCCATAGGACAAGGACACCGAGGCGCTGGCGCGGGCGATTTCCTCGACCGCGATGGTATGGGCCAGATAGGACATCCCGGCTCCGCCGAATTCCTCGGGGACGGTGATACCCAGAAGACCGAGCTCACCCATCTCCTGCCACAGCTCGGCGGGGAATTCGTTCTTCTGATCGATCTCCTGCGCCATCGGCTTGACGCGCTCTTGCGCCCAGCGGTGCACCATGTCGCGCAGGGCGTTTACATCTTCGCCCAGATCAAAAGTCATGCTTGCGTTGAACATCTCGCGTCTCCTCCCGAGTCATCGCGAATTATTTGAACATGTGTTCATTTATTGCCGACAAGCCATCACAGGTCAAGAGGTCACGTGGGGACACGAAAAGGCCGGACCCTGTCGGGGCCCGGCCAGTCGGAGTTGATTGGTTCTGAAAACAGCCTCTGCTGTGGTTCAGGCGCCCTGAAACACTGCACCGACCTCGGCGCGGATGATGCGGGCGATCTGGGCGCAGTCCTCAAGGCTGAAGGTCAGCGGAACCCGCATATCGACGATCCCCGCCAGAATGCGATCACTTTTGGGTAGCGACGGCGTCTCGGCGTAGCGCCAGCTGTCATAGCGGGAGGTAAAGGCAACGGGTTGCGGTTCACCAAACCACTTCAGCTCAACCCCTCGGGCGGCGCAGCGGCGCAGGACTTCCTGCACCCGGTCCGCAGCCCAATCCAGCAACAGAAACTGGATAGAGGAGCCCACATAGGTTTCCGCAGCCGGGCGCACCACCACAGTCAGACCCGGCGTGCCGCGCACCCCGGTTTCGACCTCCCTGTAGCGTTCATTCCAGCGGGCGACCTGCACCTCCAGATCGCGCAGCTGGGGCCGCAGGATCGCCGCCCGCAGATTGTCCATCCGCCCGGAGATATTCGGGGTTTCGTATTTCACCCGTTCGAACACCTCTGACCCCGGCGCGGCCAGATGACGGCCATAGAGCATGTAGGATCCGGACAGGATGATAGCCCGCGCGGCGACCTCCTCGTTATCGGTGATCAGCAATCCGCCCTCGCCCGAGTTCACGTGCTTGTAGGTCTGGCAGGAATAGCAACCCACCGTGCCATGCCGTCCCGAAAGCGTGCCATTCCAGGCCGCCCCCATGGTGTGGGCGCAATCCTCGATCACGGTGATCCCGGCGTCGTTGCAGATCTCCATCAGCCGGTCCATGTCACACAGATGCCCGCGCATATGGCTCAGCATCAGAACGCCCGCCTGATCCGCCTTGGCGGCCAGATCCTCCAGATCGATGGTCAGATCCTCGCTCACATCCACATAGACCGGCGTGGCGCCGACAGCTGCGATGGAGCCCGGCACCGGCGCAAGTGTAAAGGCATTGGTCAGCACCCGGTCGCCATGTTTCACGCCAACCGCTCTTAGCGCGGTGGCCAGTGCGTAGCCGCCCGAAGCAACGGCCAGACAGTATTTCGCTCCCATCTGATCGGCGAATTCGCGCTCCAGCAGCGCGGTCTCTCCGGCCTCGTCGCCCGCAACATTGTAGCGGTGCAGACGGCCATGGCGCAGTACCTCCATCGCGGCGGAAATCGCCTCTTCGGGAATGGGTTCCTGCTGGGTGAAACTGCCAGTGAAAATCTCGCTCATGGCCTGTTTGTGAGCGCGGCCAGCTGCGGGGTCAAGGGGGAAGCCGCTGTCGCGCCCGGTTTCAGACGCGTGCGGAAGGACATCAGATCATAAGGGCAGCAATTCCGCCACCACCCCGGGCAGATCTTCATACCGGTGCAGCAGCGCCTCGGGTTTCAGCGCCGCCATATCTTCGCCTGCAGGACCGAAGGTGACGAGGACCGAGGGCACGCCCGCCGCGGCGGATGTATTGCGGTCGGTATCGCTGTCGCCAATCAGAACGGTGCGCGCGGGATCACCGCCCGCGCGGCGGGCCGCTTCGAACAAGGGCGCGGGATCGGGCTTGCGCACCGGCAGCGTATCGGCGCCCACAAGCGAGGCAAAGGCATCGCGCACGCCAAGGGATCGCATCAGCTGCTCGGCCAGCGCCTCAGGCTTGTTGGTGCAGATGCCAACGCCATAGCCAGCCAGTTTCAACGCCTCGACGGCATCCATCGCGCCGGGATACAGAACGGTGTGGTGATCGATTGCGCCTTTGTACGCCTCCAGCAGCACGGGATAAAAGGCTTCGACGGTAGCGTCATCGTACTCATTGACCCGCTTCAGCCCCTCGGTCAGCATCCGCTTGCCACCGCGCAGGGCAATCGCCGCATCGCCCGGGCGGGTCAGCAGGTCACCATGGCCCATCTGGCGGAAACAGGCATTGGCCGCTGCCAGCAAATCCCCCGACGTGTCTGCCAGAGTACCATCCAGATCAAAGATCACCGTCCGCATATCGTCCCCTTTCGGCGCATTTCCGCCGCATGATGTTGCAAGCCGCAACCTAGTTTGATGGCGCAATGGCTTGCGCACCCACTGTTAGCGGATAAAACGGGGGCGCTGAAAAGACAAAGAGAAACATAACATGAGCACAGCCCTCGTCATCCTGGCCGCAGGCAAAGGTACGCGGATGAATTCGGATCTGCCGAAGGTCCTGCATCCCATCGCCCAGGCCCCCATGCTGGAACACGCCATGTCCGCCGGGCGCGCTTTGGAGCCGGAGCGGATCGTCGTGGTTGCCGGTCATGGCGCCGAAGCCGTGCGCGCCGCCGTGGCCGACATCGACGAGAGCGCCGAGGTTGTGCTGCAAGAGGAACAGCTGGGCACAGGTCACGCAGTGGATCAGGCACGGGAGGCGCTGACCGGGTTTGATGGCGATGCGGTGGTTCTTTATGGCGACACGCCTTTTGTCAGCGCCGAGACCATCACCCGCATGATCGAAGCGCGCGCACAGGCCGATCTGGTGGTTCTGGGTTTCGAGGCTGCTGACCCTGGCCGCTATGGGCGGCTTGTGATGGACGGCGACAGCCTGGAGCGGATCGTCGAGTTCAAGGACGCGAGCGAGACCGAACGCGCAATCACCTTCTGCAATTCCGGCCTGATGGCCTGCGCATCGCAGCTGATGTTCGACCTGATCGCCGAGATCGGCAACGACAACGCGGCGGGCGAATACTACCTCACCGATTTGGTGGAACTGGCCCGCGCCAAGGGCCTGCGCGTCACCGCCGTAGCCTGCGACGAGGCTGAAACGCTGGGTATCAACAGCCGCGCGGAACTGGCCCAGGCCGATGCGCTGTTCCAGAGCCGCGCCCGCGCCGAGGCGCTGGAAAATGGCGTCACCCTGATGGCGCCTGAAACCGTCTATTTCGCCTTTGACACCGTACTCGGCCGCGATGCGGTGATCGAACCCAATGTGGTTTTTGGCCCTGGCGTCACGGTGGAAAGCGGCGCGCTGATCCGTGCCTTTTCGCATCTCGAAGGCTGCCACGTCAGCCGCGGCGCCAAGGTCGGCCCCTATGCCCGCCTGCGCCCCGGCGCCGAACTGGCAGAAGACACCCACATCGGCAACTTCGTCGAGATCAAGAACGCCGAAATCGCTGCTGGCGCCAAGGTCAATCATCTTTCTTACGTGGGCGATGCCTCGGTCGGCGAGGCCACCAATATCGGGGCCGGCACCATCACCTGCAACTATGATGGCGTAATGAAGCACCGGACCGAAATCGGCGCCCGCAGCTTCATCGGCTCCAACACCCTTCTGGTGGCACCGGTGCGCATTGGCGATGAGGCGATGACCGCCAGCGGCACCGTGGTGACAAAGAACGTTGACGATGGTGATCTGGCAATCTCACGCAGCGCCCAGGAAAACAAACCCGGCCGCGCGCGAAAACTGATGGACATGCTGCGCGCCAAGAAGGCCCGCAAGGCAAAAGGAGGCGCGTAATGTGCGGAATCGTCGGAGTTCTTGGCAATCATGAAGCCGCGCCCCTGCTGGTGGAGGCGCTGAAGCGGCTGGAATACCGCGGCTATGACAGTGCCGGTATTGCCACCGTCAACGACGGCAAGCTGGAACGCCGCCGCGCTGTCGGCAAGCTGGTCAACCTCAGCGATCTGCTGGTGCATGAGCCGCTGGCGGGAAAATCCGGCATCGGCCACACCCGCTGGGCCACCCACGGCGAACCTTCGGTCAACAACGCGCACCCGCATCGTGCCGGCGCCGTGGCCGTCGTGCACAATGGCATCATCGAAAACTACCGCGAGTTGCGCGCGGAACTCGCGGGGGACGGCATTGAGTTTCAGACCGAAACCGATACCGAAACCGTTGCGCTGATGGCGGAACGCTATATGCGCGGTGGCCTGTCCGCCGCCGAGGCCGCACAGAAAACGCTGTCCCGGTTAGAGGGCGCCTTCGCCCTCGCCTTCCTGTTCGACGGCGAAGAGGATCTGATGGTGGCCGCCCGCAAGGGCTCGCCCTTGGCGATCGGTCATGGCACCGGCGAAATGTTCGTCGGCAGCGATGCCATCGCCCTGGCGCCGCTTACGGATAAGATCACCTATCTTGAGGAAGGCGACTGCGCCGTCCTGACCCGCAGCGGCCTGGAGATCCGCGACGCGAACGGGGATCTGGCGAACCGCGAAATGCGCACCATTCAGATAGACGCAGCACAGGTCGACAAGGCCGGACACAAGCATTTCATGGCCAAGGAAATCGCCGAACAGCCCACGGTCATTGCCGAAGCTATCCGCCACTACCTGCCAGTCGGCGAAGACGCGGTGCACCTGCCAGGAGACGGGATCGATTTCACAAAAATCGACCGGCTGACACTGGTCGCCTGTGGCACCGCCTTTTATGCCTGCCTCACTGCGAAATACTGGTTCGAAAAACTGGCCCGCATTCCGGTCGAGGTCGATATCGCCTCCGAGTTCCGCTATCGCGAACCACCGATCCCCGATCGCACTGCCGCACTGTTTGTCTCCCAATCGGGCGAGACCGCAGATACCCTCGCCGCCCTGCGCTATTGCAAGGACAAGGCCGATCAGATCCTGTCGGTGGTCAATGTCCCCGAAAGCTCCATCGCCCGCGAGAGCGATCTGGCCCTGCCGATTCATGCTGGCGTCGAAATCGGAGTCGCCTCGACCAAGGCCTTTACCTGCCAGCTGAGCGTGCTGTTGATGCTGGCCCTCAAGGCCGCAACCGACCGGAGCGAAATCGGCGAAGAAGAACTGCAGGCGCATGTCTCCGCTCTGCGCGGGCTTCCGAACGTCATGTCTGCTGCACTGGAGCAGAACGAGGCGATCCGTCAGGCCTCCCTGAAGCTCAGCGAAGCGCGGGATGTGCTGTTCCTGGGCCGGGGGCTGATGTTCCCGCTGGCGCTCGAAGGCGCATTGAAACTGAAGGAAATCAGCTACATCCACGCCGAAGCCTATGCCTCGGGGGAATTGAAACACGGCCCCATCGCGCTCATCGACAACAACATGCCGGTCGTGGTTCTCGCCCCGCGGGACGATCTTTTCGACAAATCGGTCTCCAACATGCAGGAAGTCATGGCGCGCAAGGGCAAGGTGATGCTGGTCTCGGATGCCGAAGGGCTTGCCGAGGCGGGTGACGAGGTCTGGCAGGCAATCCGCATGCCGCAGGTCCACGACAGCCTGTCGCCGATCCTTTACGCCCTGCCCGCGCAGATGCTGGCCTATCACACCGCCGTGGCCAAGGGCACCGATGTGGACCAGCCGCGCAACCTCGCCAAATCCGTAACGGTGGAATGATCCGATGACGCTGGACGAGGCGCTGGCGCAGCTGCGCGCCCTGATCGAACCGGGCCGCGCCGAGCAGATGGCTGCCTATCACAAGCAGAACCGGGAGGTTTTGGGTATCCCGAACCCGGCGCTCAACGAGCTGACCAAGGGCTGGCGGCAGACCCTCACGGTGGAAGAGCGCGTAGCCCTTGCCGATGCCCTGTGGCAGACGGACATCTTCGAGGCGCGCCTCGCTGCCGCCAAACTGCTAACCCAGGCCCGGATCAAGGGCGACGACGCCGCCTGGGCGTTGATCTGTTCCTGGGTGCCGCAGTTCGATAGCTGGGCCATCGCCGACCATGCCTGCATGGCGGCGCAGAAACGGCTGGTGGCGGATCCCGCCCGGCTGGACGATGTTGAGACCTGGACGCAGTCCGAACATATGTGGACCCGCCGGGCCGCATTGGTCGCCACCCTGCCCTGGGCCAAAATGAACAATCTCAAACCCGCCGATCAGGCCCGGCGGGCGCAGATCATCACATGGGCGGCAGGCTATGTGCCAGACCGCGACTGGTTCATTCAGAAAGCCATCGCTTGGTGGCTGCGCGATCTTAGCAAACACGATGCAGAGGCCACCCGTATCTTTCTGGCGACCCATGGCGATGCGATGAAACCCTTTGCCCGCAAGGAAGCCGGGAAATACCTTCGAGACGAGGCGCCCAAGGCAGGCTAATCCACGGGTTTAGTTCACCAGTCAGTTGGCCCGTCAGTTGGCCGGGCGCACCTGTAGCTCAACCAGCTCGGTCAAAGGCAAACCAAGCGCCCGCATTGCAGCGATGGACACCCGGGCGCTGCCCCCGTTTGCCGCCGGTTTCAGCGTCACCTGCACCTCTGCACCGCTGGCGCTGCGCAATACCGCCTGTTGCTCGGTGCCGACCAAAGAGGTCTCCATCCACAGTCCCGGAACCGCCGGATCCCCCAGCGAGGCGACCACCTGCTCGGTGCCGGTGAAGATCGAGGACGCCGCAGGCGCCTCAGCCTCGGACACCATATCCTCCTCCACAGCATCCGGCACCGTCAGGGCGCCACCGGTTGCATCCAGCGGCGCGCCGGTCACGGGCGCTGCAGTCGGCGCCGGTGTGCTGCTTGCGGCCTGTCCACGCAGGTCGGGAAAGTCCAAATTCCCGCAACCGGCAAGCAGCAGGGACAGGGACAATGGCAGGGCGGCGGAGCATGAGACTGTGATACGCATGGCCGCAAATCTATTGGCGCACACAGATCTTTACCAGCAGGAAAATGCAGTCGCCTCTTGTCGCAGGCAAGGCGCCGCTTTACCTATGCAGTCATGACTGCTCCGCTGATCGATCCCTTCGCCCGCGCCATCACCTACCTGCGCGTCTCGGTTACTGACCGTTGTGACTTCCGTTGCGTCTATTGCATGTCGGAAAACATGACCTTTCTGCCCAAGAAAGAACTCCTGACGCTGGAGGAACTGGACCGGCTGTGTTCGACCTTTGTCGGCATGGGCGTGGAAAAGCTACGCATCACCGGCGGTGAGCCTCTGGTGCGGCGCGATATCATGACCTTTTTCCGCGGCATGACCCGGCATCTGGACAGCGGCGCCCTCAAGGAACTGACGCTGACCACCAACGGCTCGCAGCTGGAGAAATACGCCCAGGATCTGTTTGATGCCGGGGTGCGCCGGGTCAATATCTCGCTCGATACGCTGGACGAGCAGAAATTCGCGGCAGTCACCCGCTGGGGCCGCCTGCCGCAGGTCATGCGTGGCATCGATGCGGCGCAAAAGGCGGGCCTAAGGGTCAAGATCAACGCCGTGGCGCTGAAAGGTTTTAACGAACCGGAGCTGCCCGAGATCACCCGCTGGTGCGCCTCGCGCGATATCGACCTGACCTGGATCGAGGTCATGCCGATGGGCGACATCGGCAATGAGGACCGCCTGGACCAATACTGGTCGCTCAAGGACGTGCGGCGCGAATACGAAAATCACTATACCGTGACCGATCTGGCGGAACGCAGCGGCGGCCCGGCCCGCTATGTGCGGCTGGAAGAGACCGGTCAGAAGATCGGTTTCATCACCCCGCTCAGCCATAATTTCTGCGAAAGCTGTAACCGGGTGCGCCTGACCTGCACCGGCGAGCTTTACATGTGCCTGGGTCAGGAAGACATGGCCGATCTGCGCGCGCCCCTGCGCGACCACCCGGACAGCGAGGCCCCGCTCGAAGAGGCGATCCGCGCCGCGATCAACCTCAAACCCAAGGGCCATGATTTCGATTACTCCCGGCAGAAACCCGGCGGCCAGATGTCCCGCCACATGAGCCACACCGGCGGCTGAGATGACCAGCCAAGGTTCTGGCGGCAAGGCGACGGCTCTGTTTCACGCCTACCGGGCCGTCACCGCGCTGATTGCGCCCTTTGCCTACCGCAAGGTTGCCGCAAAACTGGCGGCGCAGGGTGTGTCCCCGCAGCGCCAGCGCGAGCGTCTGGGCCATGCCAGCGTGTCGCGCCCCACCCTGCCCTCCGATGCGCCGCTGATCTGGTTTCACGGCGCCTCGGTCGGGGAGAGCCTGGCCGCGATCACCCTGATCAACCGGCTCGCGGAAAAACGCAGCGACGCACGCTTCCTTCTGACCTCGGGCACCGCCACCTCGGCTGCGGTCGCTGAAACGAGGCTACCAAAGGGGGCGATACATCAGTTCGCCCCGCTTGATGCGGCCGGACCGGTGCGCAGGTTCCTCGATCACTGGCGGCCCGATGCGGGGATCTTCGTCGAAAGCGAACTCTGGCCTGTCACCCTCAGCGCCGCTCAGAAGCGCGGCACCAGGCTGGCACTGGTCAATGCCCGCCTGTCCGACCGCTCGGTCCGCAGCTGGCAGAAGCGCGCCGCTACCGCCCGGTTTATCCTGTCGCGTTTCGATCTGCTGCTGAGCCAGAACGATCACATGGCACAGAACCTTATTTCGCTTGGCGCCGATACCGCGCGGGTGCAGCCCGGTGGCAACCTCAAGGCCGGGGCTGCCGCCCTGCCGATTGACGCGGCGGCGCTGGAGGCGCTGCGATCTGAGGTCGGCGCGCGGCCGGTGTGGATCGCTTCTTCGACCCATGACGGCGAGGAAGAGACTGTCCTTGCAGCGCATCGCACCCTGCTGGGCCGTTTTCCCGAGTTGTGCCTGGTGCTGATCCCGCGCCACCCGGAACGCAGCGACAAGGTTGCCGAACTCATCCGCGACGCCGAGTTGACCTTCGCGCGGCGCAGCAAGGGAGAAGCGATCACCCCGCAGACGCAGGTCTATCTGGCCGACACGCTGGGCGAGCTGGGCACATTCTACGCGCTGTCTCCGTTGGTGTTTCTGGGAGGCTCTCTGCGACCTATTGGCGGGCATAATCCGTTTGAAGTGGCACAGGCAGGCGCCGCCGTGATCACCGGTCCCGGCACCAGTAATTTCACCGAGACCTTCCCGCCGCTGATCGCCGCTGGCGGTGCGGTTGAAGTGCAGGACGCACTCGGACTTGCGCATGCCGTACAGCACTGGCTGGATGACCCTAAAGCCCTGCAGACCGCCTGCACGGCTGCCTCCGGCTTTGCCAAATCACAAGCGCAGGAGCTGGATGGCGTGGCGGATCTTCTGATCGACCGGCTGGGGCTTGGGGCCAAAGGGACACATCCCGATGCCTGAGCTCTTCGTCACCAATTTCAACCGTAATTTCACCGGGGTTTCGGCCACCGCCGCCAATGTGATCCGCCAGCAGGCAAACACCCATGATCTGCGGCTGGTGGGTCGCCCCCTGCCCGGCTGCCAAGCCCCGATTACCACGGCCGAGGCGCGGCGCCTATGCAGGAACGCCCCGGACGGCAAACCCTTCGCCATCTGGCACGTGCGGCGCAATACGGAAATGCGCGCGGCGATCTGGGCGCGGGATGTGATGCGCCTTCCGATCCGCATCGTCTTTACCTCGGCGGCGCAGCGGCGGCATTCGGCCCTGCCGCGCTGGCTGATCAGCCGGATGGATGCGGTGGTGGCCACCACGGACAAGGCTGCTGAATTCGTTCCGCACGTGCGCGCGGTGGTACCGCATGGGGTAGACACCGATCTGTTCCAGCCAGCTGACAACCGCGACACCGCCTGGGCAGCGCTGGGATATGGCGGAACCCGCGGCATCGCTACGGTTGGCCGTATCCGCCCGGAAAAGGGCACCGATGTTTTTGTCGATGCGATGATCGACCTCTTGCCCAACCTGCCCGGCGTGGTCGCGCTGGTGATTGGCCGCGCGGCGCGCGAACATCAGGGATTTCTGAAGGATCTGAAATCCCGCATCGCTGCTGCGGGTCTAGGTGATCGTATCCTGTTTCCCGGCGAAATCCCCGCCGCAGATCTGCCGCCGCTGATGCGGGCGTTGTCACTGGTGATGCAACTGCCCCGCTACGAAGGCTACGGCATGGCTCCGCTGGAAGGTATGGCCAGCGGTGTGCCCTTTGTGGGGGCCGAGGCTGGTTACTACCGCGCCTTTTCGGCCCAGGGCAAAAGCGGGTTGATCGTACCGCTTGAGGCCGCGCAAGCCGCAGCCGAAGCTGCCCGCGCGATCCTGAGCGATCCGGCGCGCCATGCGCAGATGGCACGGGATGCCCGCGACATCGCCCTGCACAGTTTCAGCGCCCGGACTGAAGCAGATGGGATCGAGGCGGTCTATCAGGCGCTCTGGTCCGAAGGCTGAATATGAAAAAGGCCCGACGATCTGCCGGGCCTTCTTCATTTTAGAAAACTCAGCCTCTATCAGGCGGCGGGCATGCGCTGCTCGACGATACCGGCCCACCAGCTACAACCGGCCGGAATGGCCTCGTCGTTGAAGTTGTATTCCGGGTGGTGCACATCGGCGCTGTCGCCGTTGCCAACCAGGATATAGGCGCCGGGACGCTCTTCCAGCATATAGGCGAAGTCTTCGCCGCCCATGACCAGCGGCGCTTCATCGCAGTTGCCGGAGATATCGGACGCAACCTTGGCTGCGAATTCGGTCTGCTCTTCGTGGTTCACCATGACCGGATAACCGCGGTTGTAGGTGACGTCGGCCGTGCCGCCAAAGGTCGCTGCAACGCCTGCGCAGATTTCCTTGATCCGCTTTTCGGCCAGATCGCGCATCTCTTTCGACATGGTGCGCACGGTGCCTTTGATCTGAACCCGCTGCGGGATCACATTGAATGCCTTGGAAGAGGTCTCGAATGAGGTCACCGAGACAACCACGCGATCCACCGGATCGGCATTGCGCGATGCGATGGTCTGCAGCGCCAGAACCGCCTGAGCGGTCATCACGGTGGTGTCGATGGTCTCATGCGGTTTCGCCGCATGGCCGCCGCGTCCCTCAAAGGTGATGTCAAAGGTGTCGGTCGCGGCAAAAAAGGCACCGGGGCGGATCGAGAAGCTGCCGATCGGTTTACCCGGCCAGTTGTGCATGCCGTAGACCTCTTGGATGTTCCAGCGCTCCATCATGCCGTCGTCGCACATCTCCTTGCCGCCGCCGCCGCCTTCTTCGGCGGGCTGGAAGATCACCACAACGGTGCCGTCAAAGTTGCGGGTCTCGGACAGGTATTTGGCGGCGCCCAGCAGCATCGCGGTGTGACCGTCGTGGCCGCAGGCGTGCATGGCGTTTGCGGTCTTGGAGGCATACTCAAGCCCGGTCTGTTCGTGGATCGGCAGCGCGTCCATATCGGCGCGCAACCCGATGACCTTGCCCGAGGTGTCGGACTTGCCCTTGATCACGCCGACAACGCCGGTGCGGCCGATGCCGGTGACGATCTCGTCGCAGCCGAATTCCTTCAGCTTGTCTGCCACCAGCGCCGAAGTGCGGTGGGTTTCGAACAGGATTTCGGGGTTCTCGTGAAGATCACGGCGCCAGGCGGTGATTTCCTCCTGAAGCTCGGCAAAACGGTTCTTGACCGGCATAGTGTCACTCCTTGTTTTTATCATGTGCGGCGCCACATGCGCCGCCGGGTTTGCTGTCGCAGGCGCCATAGGCACCCGCGAGGGTCCGTGGCCGGATCAGGCCGCGGGCATTCTGCCTTCGACGATTTCCGCGAACCAGCTTATGCCGGCCGGGATGATCTCGTCGTTGAAATCGTATTCCGGGTGATGCAGGCCCGCGCTGGGGCCGTTGCCCAGACGGATCATCGCCCCGGGGCGCTCCTGCAGCATAAAGGAAAAGTCCTCACCGCCCATCAGGATCGGCACATCCTCGCAGAGACCAACCGCCTGCGCCGCGGCGCGGGCGTATTCCGTGGCCGCATCATCGTTGATGGTGACCGGCACGCCGATGCGCATTTCCAGCTCGACCGAGCCGCCAAAGGTCGCTGCCACGCCTTCGGCGATTTCCTTGATCCGCTTTGGGATCATCGCGCGCACGTCTTCGGAGTGGGTGCGGATGGTGCCGCGGACCTCTGCCTTGTCGGGGATCACGTTGAACGCCTTGGAAGAGGTCTCGGCGCTGGTCAGCGACATTACCGCCTTCTCCACCGGATCCATGTTGCGCGACACGATGGTCTGCAACGCGGTGATCATATGGCACATCATCACCGTGGTATCGACGGTCATGTTGGGTTTGGCGCCGTGGCCGCCACGCCCGCTCAGATGCAGGGTGAATTCGTCGACCGAAGCCAGGATCGGCCCGGGACGGATGGCGAATGTGCCTGCTTCGATGCCGGGGCTGTTGTGGATGGCATAGACTTCGTCGATGCCGAAACGCTCCATCATCCCGTCTTTGACCATGGCCTCGCCGCCATTGCCGCCTTCTTCGGCAGGCTGGAAAATCATCACAGCGGTACCGTCAAAATTGCGGGTCTCCGCAAGGTATTTGGCAGCCCCGAGCAGCATTGCGGTGTGACCGTCATGCCCGCAGGCGTGCATCGCGTTGGGGATCTTGGAGGCATGCGGCAGGCCGGTCTGTTCCTGCATTGGCAGCGCGTCCATATCGGCGCGCAGACCGATGGCACGCCCCTTGCTGTCGCTCTTGCCGCGGATCACCGCAACGACGCCGGTGCGGCCGATCCCTGTCACGACCTCATCACAGCCAAATTCTTTCAGCTTTTCCGCCACCAGGGCAGAGGTGCGGTGGGTGTCGTAAAGGATCTCGGGGTTTTCGTGGATGTCGCGGCGCCAGGCTGCGACCTCTTTCTGAAACTCTGCGGCGCGGTTCTTGACTGGCATTCTCGATCTCCTCAGGCGGCGGGCATACGTCGTTCGACCAGTTCGGCGAACCAGCTGCACCCCAGCGGGATGGCATTGTCGTCAAACACATAGGCCGGGTGGTGGCACATGGCGGTGTCGCCATTGCCGAGGAACATATACGCGCCGGGGCGCTCTTCCAGCATATAAGCGAAATCCTCGGACGGCATGATCGGGTCAGTGTTGTCGACCACATCGGCAGAGACTGCACGGGCAGCTTCGACGGCGTAACCTGTCTCCTCTTCGGTGTTGATGGTGACGGGATAGCCCGGCGACCATTCGACCTTTGCCTCGGCGCCATAGGCGGCAGCGACGTTTTCCGCGATTTGGCGCACCCAGCCTTCGGCCTGCTGGCGGTACTCGGTATCGAGAGTGCGCACGGTGCCCTGCAGACGGGCGGTATGCGCAATAACGTTGGAGGCAGTGCTGTCGGTTTCAAAGGTGCCGACGGTCAGGACCACGCGTTTCACCGGGTTCACATTGCGCGACACGATGGAATGCAGCGACACCACGATCTGCGACGCCACCAAAGTCGTGTCGATGGCATCATGCGGCGCCGCCGCATGGCCGCCCTTGCCGGTCACGGTGATTTCGAACTCGTCCGAGGACGCCAGCAGCGCCCCGGGGCGGATAGCAAACTGTCCGACAGGCAGGCCAGGCATATTGTGGAGACCATAGACTTCCTGAATACCCCAGCGCTCCATCAGCCCGTCATCGCACATCGCCTTGCCGCCAGCGCCGCCTTCTTCGGCAGGCTGGAAGATCAGCACGACCTTGCCATCAAAGTTGCGCGTCTCGGACAGGTATTTCGCCGCGCCCAGCAGAATCGAAGTGTGGCCGTCATGACCGCAGGCGTGCATCACGCCCGGCGTTTTCGAGGCATAATCGACACCCGAGGCTTCGGTGATGGGCAGCGCATCCATGTCGGCGCGCAATCCGATGACCCGGCCCGAGGTGTTGATCTTGCCTTCGATCACCGCGACGACGCCGGTGCGGCCGATGCCGGTGGTGATATCGGTGAGACCAAATTCCTTCAGCCGTTCCTCCACAAATCCGGCGGTCTTGTGAACCTCGTACATCAGTTCCGGATTCTCATGCAGGTGGCGGCGCCATTTGGTGATTTCATCCTGCAGATCGGCAAAACGGTTTTTGACTGGCATCCTGTTCCTCTTGCGTTGTGCCCGCACGGCTGCGGTTCCGGGGCACTGTCAGTCAATTAAGTTGCGTTAGCAAGTATCACAAGCAGACGAGCTGCCATGCAAAACGCATCAAAGCGAACCAATTTTGGCCTCCGAAATTTCACCCCCATTAAATCAATGATTTAACCCGAACCAATTTGCAGATTTGCACTGCTGCATTGGTTCGCCCCCGAAAAAATATTTGTATTTGCACAAAATAGCGGCCCAGGGAGTGGGCCAATGAAAACGGGCTGCATCGCCCTGCGATACAGCCCGTCCGTGTTCAGAATATGCATCAGGCGCCCAAGCACCGGGCCCTTGGATCAGGCCGCCAGCCGGTCCACCAACTGCCGCATGAAATCGTGACCGGCGTTGAACTGAGCGACGGTGATGAATTCATTCGGCTGGTGCGCCTGGGCAATATCGCCAGGGCCACAGATGACAGCGGAATAGCCCGCTTCCTGGAATTGCCCCGCTTCGGTGCCATAGCTGACCACGTGGGTGCCATTGTCCCCAGTGATCATCCGCACCAGCGTTTCCGCTGCGCCCTCCTGTTCGGGGACGAGGCCCGGAACGTTGAACTTCTTTTCGATCTCGATTCGCGCCTCCGGGTGCACTGCCTGCATCTCGGCTTCGACGCGGCGCACTTCGGCCAGATAAGCCTCTTCCCAATCGGCAGCGTTTTCGCCGGGCACCACGCGGAAATCCATCACGAACCGGCAATCCTTGGCGGTGATGTTATGCGCCGTGCCACCTTCGATCATGCCGACGTGGCAGGTGGTATAGGGCGGCGTGAACATCGCCGGGATCTCCTCCGGCTCGGCAGCCGCATTTTCCGCATTACGGTGGTTGGCCCAATCGATCAACCGCGCCCCCTGCATCACCGCGCTGACCCCGGTGTGCATCAGCGAGCTGTGCACCTCGAAGCCCACAAGGTGCGTATCATAGCCGATACCGCCCTTGTGGCCGGTCACCGCCTTCATCATCGACGGCTCGCCAACGATGACGGCACCGCCCTTGGGCAGCACGGGCTGCATGGCCTCGATCATCGGCGGCGCGCCGGTGCAGCCGATTTCCTCGTCAAAGGAAAGCGCCAACTGCAGCGGACGGTTGACGCCGCGCCGGTGCGCCTCGACCAGAGCCCAGATCGCCAGCGCGTCGAACCCCTTCATATCGCAGCAGCCGCGCCCGTAGTATTTGCCGTCACGCTCCACCACGGTGAAAGGATCGCTCTCCCAAGGCTGGCCGTCGACCGGCACCACATCGGTATGGCCGGACAGGACCACCGCCCCTTCGACAATCGGTCCGGCATGGGCAAAGACCGCAGCCTTGTGCGGCTGATCGGGATCGACCCAGCGGTGCGGCGTGATGCCATGGCTGCTCAGGTACTCTTCGACCCATTCGACCAGCGGCAGATTCGTGTCCCGGCTGACGGTGGGAAAGGAAACCAGTTTCTCCATCAGCTCCAGCGGCGTCAGAATATCAGCCACAGGATCAATACCCACTGTCGGTGGTCAGAACGAAATGACCCGGCTCTAGCTCAAGGTACTCTGACGGCTCCGGCTTGTAGTCGGTGCCGTGAATGGGCGAGGGAATCGGTTTGAAGTTCAGATCCTTCTCGCTCTTGCGCTTGCGCGGATCGGCGATAGGCACGGCCTTCATCAGCGCCTGGGTATAGGCGTGCAGCGGGTTGGCAAAGACGCGGTCGCGCGGGCCGATTTCAACGATCCGGCCCAGATACATCACGCCCACCTGATGGCTGACGCGTTCGACGACGGCCATGTCGTGGCTGATGAACAAGAAGGACAGCCCCAATTCGGCCTGCAGTTCCATCATCAGGTTCAGAACCTGCGCCTGCACCGACACGTCCAGCGCCGAGACCGCCTCGTCCGCGACGATCAGTTTGGGATTGAGCGCCAGCGCCCGGGCAATGGCGATCCGCTGCCGCTGACCACCGGACATTTCATGCGGATAGCGGCGCATGAAGCTGCGCGGCAGGTGCACACGGTCGAACAGCGAGGCAACGCGATCCTGCAGTTCCGAGCCCGAGGCGAGCCCGTAGTTGCGCATCGGTTCAGCCACCTGATCCAAGAGCTGCATCTGCGGATTGAGCGAGGCAAAGGGATCCTGGAAGATCATCTGCATGTCGAGACGCGCCTTGTGCATCTGCGAATTGCTGAGCCCCAGAATATCGCGCCCCTCGAAATTTACCTGCCCCGACATGGGTTCGACCAGACGGAGAATCGAGCGTCCGGCGCTGGATTTACCACAACCGGATTCGCCGACCAGCGACAGGGTCTGGCCCTTGAACACCTTGAACGAGACGTCCTCGACCGCGTGCACATTGGCAACGGTACGGCGCAGCACCCCGCCTTTGACCGGGAAACGGGTGGTCAGGTTCTTAACCTCAAGAAGCACCTCATCGGTGCCCTTGATAGGTTCGATCTTCTGGTCCTCGACGCCCATCAGTTTCATCGGTTCGGGGTAGTCCTTACCGATCATTTCTCCCAGTTTTGGCACAGCGGCCAGCAGGGCACGGGTATAGTCGTGCTGCGGGTTTTCAAAGATCTCGGTGACGGTGCCTTCTTCGACCTTGTTGCCGCGGAACATAACCACCACGCGGTCCGCCATTTGCGCCACAACCGCCATATCGTGGGTGATGAACATCACCGCAGTGCCGGTTTCCCGCTTCAGCCGGTCCATCAGGGCCAGAATTTCGGCCTGAATGGTCACATCAAGCGCGGTGGTCGGCTCATCCGCAATAAGAAGGCGCGGCTCACAGGCCATCGCCATCGCGATCACCACACGCTGACGCATACCCCCGGACAGCTCATGCGGGTATTGCTTCAGGCGCCGTTCGGGTTCGGGGATGCGCACCTGACGCAAAAGTTCCAGCGCCCGCTCTTCTGCCTGTTTTTTAGTCATGTTCTTATGGATGCGCAGACCTTCGGTCAGTTGGCGCCCCACAGTGAACACCGGGTTGAGCGCAGTCATCGGCTCCTGGAAGATCATTCCGATCTCGTTGCCGCGAATCTGCTTCATCATCTCCTGTTCGGCCTTGGCCAGGTCGGTGGTTTCACCGCCACGGCCATTGAACAGCAGTTCCCCACCCGCGATTTCGCCGCCGCCGAACTCGACGAGACGCATCAGGGAGAGGGAAGAAACCGATTTCCCCGAACCGGATTCGCCCACGATACAAACGGTTTCGCCCGGGTTGACGTCAAACGAGACATCCTCAACCCCGACGACCGGGCCGTCCTTGGTCTGAAATTCGACCCGCAAGCCCTTAATTTGTGCAATTGGTTGGTCCAGCACCCCAGTCGTCCCCTTATCGGTAAATCGTTATCCGCTGCATCGTTGGCAGTCTTTCAAGGCCGAGATGTAAGCTGATCATTGAAGCTTCGTCAAACCAATGGGCGGCGTTAAGCGAAATTTTGGATCCGAAGGCTTGCAATTTCCGCAAACTCTGTTTCGATACCTCCCAGTGTCTGCCCGGGCAATCTGGCGCGCAGGACCGGCCATGGCCGAAGCTGGCGCATTAGATTTCAATCGTTTAACGCGTGGGGCGGAACGACAAACCATCCGCAATCTTGCGGCAACAGGCTGGGCCACGCATCGCCCGGCCGCAAAAAGACACAAGAACACCGTTTCTGTGTTCGACAAGGAGAGTGTGAAAATGAAACTCAAGACCCTTTTGATGGGGGCTATTGCTTCTGCAGCGCTTGCTCCGGCAGCGTTTGCCGAGCGCGGCGCCGACGGTCAGGTGAACATCATCTACTGGCAGGCGCCCTCGATCATGAACCCGTTCCTGTCGGGCGGCACCAAAGACGTTGAAGCCTCCTCGCTGGTCATCGAACCTCTGGCGCGCTACGACCCCAACGGTGCAATGGTTCCCTTCCTGGCCGAAGAGATCCCGACCGTCGCCAATGGCGGTGTGAGCGAAGACCTGACTTCCATCACCTGGAAGATCAAGGCGGGCCTCACCTGGTCTGATGGCACCCCCTTCACCTCCAAAGACGTGAAGTTCACCTACGACTACTGTACCCATCCCGAAGGCGGCTGCGCGCAGGTCACCAAATTCGAAGGCGTGACCTCGGTCGAAACCCCCGACGATCTGACCGTCAAGGTCACTTTCGAAGGCCCGACCCCCTTCCCTTACGGCCCCTTCGTTGGCGGTGAAAGCCCGATCATCCAAGCCGCTCAGTTCGCCGAATGCCTGGGCGCCAAAGCCCCCGAGTGCACCGAGGCCAACTTCAGCCCGATCGGCACCGGTCCCTTCGTGGTCGACGAGTTCAAACCGAATGACGTGATCACCCTGTCGGCCAACCCGAACTACCGTGACCCGGCCAAACCGGCCTTCGCCAAGGTACTGTTCAAAGGTGGCGGCGACGCAACCGCGGCCGGTCGTGCCGTAATGGAAACCGGCGAATTCGATTACGCCTGGAACCTGCAGCTGGCACCCGATGTGATTGCCCAGATGGAAGCAGGCGGCAAAGGCGTTGCTGTGGCAGGCTTTGGCCCGCTGGTTGAGCGCATCATGCTGAACAACACCAACCCTGATCCGGCGCTTGGCCCGGACGAGCGTTCGGTTGTACGCCCGCACCCCTTCCTGAGCGATCCTGCGGTTTACAAAGCCATGTCCATGGCGATCGACCGCCCGCTGCTGGTTGAAATCGGTTACGGCAAAGCCGGTAAAGTGACCTGTAACTGGGTTCCCGCTCCTGCCGTCTACGCAGCAGATATTGCTGGCTGTGACGTTCAGGACATCGCTGGCGCCAACAAGATGCTGGACGAAGCAGGCTACAAAGACACCAACGGTGACGGCGTTCGCGAAACTCCGGATGGCAAGCCGATGAAGGTTCTGTACCAGACTTCGACCAACGCCGTGCGTCAGGACTTCCAGGCCCTGATCAAACAGTGGTGGAGCGAGATCGGTATCGAAACCGAACTGCGTAACGTCAACGCATCCGTCTTCTTCGGTGGCGACCCGGGTTCCCCGGACACCTTCCAGAAGTTCTACGCGGACGTGGAAATGTACGCCAACACCTTCAACGGCACCGACCCGCAGTCCTACTTCGGCAACGGCCTGTGCGACAAGGCACCGACTCCGGCATCCCAGTGGCAGGGTGAGAACATCTCCCGCTTCTGTGACGAGGAGTTCGACGCCCTGCACGCTGAGCTGACCAAGACTGCCGATGCAGGCAAGCGCGCCGAAATCGGTCAGCAGCTGAACACGATGATCTTCGAAAAAGGTGGCATGATCCCGCTGGTTCACCGTGGTCGTCTGTCCGGTCAATCCAACACCCTGGGTGGCCACGTCCTGAACGTCTGGGACAGCGAACTCTGGGATGCGGCTGACTGGTACCGCATCAAGTAAGGCAGGCTAGCCTCTCCTGAGGCCCCGGTGTTCCACCGGGGCCTCTTGCCATTTACGCCCAGATCCGCTTTAGCGCGCGGGCATAATGGACCCGAGGCCTCCGGCCCTGCTTCCTAATTCTGAAATCGAACATCAAAGGCGCCCACCTGATGCTGACCTTTACAATCAGGCGACTGATCCTATCGGTTCCGACGCTGCTGTTCATCAGCCTCGTGATTTTCCTGCTGCTGGAGCTCGCCCCTGGCGATCCCATGGCGCAGGTCCCGCTGACCGTCCCCCCCGAAGTAAAAGAAAAGATGCGCGAGGCCCTTGGCCTTGGCCAACCCGCCCATATCCGGTTCTGGAAGTGGCTTGTGCAGTTCTTCTGGATCGAGCCGCAGGTCATGATCGACCACTACTTCGGCTCCAATTTTTCCGAAGGCGATCTGCGTGTGATCTCCTGGCAGACCCGTTCGCCCGTCATGGACATCGTGATCCAGCGTATGCCGCAGACCCTGTGGGTTGTCGGTACCGCCTACGTGGTGGCAATCCTGATCGCCCTGCCCATCGGGATCTACTCGGCCTACCGCCAATACAGCTGGTTCGACCAGATGGGCACCTTCGTGTCCATGGTCGGCTTCTCCGTGCCGCCGTTCTTCTCAGGCGTGCTGGTCATCGTGATCTTCTCGGTGCAGCTTGGATGGTTCCCGTCGATCTATGACACCACCCTGGTCGTTGACAGCTGGGACGCCTTCGTCAAACAGCTGCAACAGATGATCATGCCAGTCATGGTGCTGGCACTGCAGATCACCGCCCAGCTGAGCCGCTTCATGCGGGCCTCGATGCTGGACAACCTCAATCAGGACTACGTGCGCACCGCCCGTGCCAAGGGTCTGAGCGAATATACCGTGGTCATGGTGCACGTGCTGCGCAACTCGATGATCCCGGTTGTCACTGTGATCGCACTGGGGATCCCAGCGATCTTCGGCGGCGCCATCATCACCGAGCAGGTGTTCAAGGTGAACGGAATCGGTCAGCTACTGATCGGCGCCATTCAGGCCAACGACCTGCCGATGGTGCAGACCCTGACCTTCATCTTCGCGGTGCTGATCGTGATGTTCAATCTGATCGCCGACGTACTGTACGGCATTCTTGACCCAAGGATCCGCTATGACTGAGCTGAGCAATCCTGTCCCGAGCAACCCGCCGCGCAGCCAATGGCTGGACGTGTGGGATCAGTTCAAATCTCACCGTGGCGCCCTGATGGGCGGGGCGCTGTTCCTGTTCATCATTCTGGCCGTGTATCTAGGCCCCATGTTCTGGGATATCGAAGCCACCAGGATAGATATCCGCGCGCGGAACCAGGGTCCAAGCTGGGCGCATCCCTTCGGCACCGACCAATTGGGCCGCGATATGCTGGCCCGGATGATGGCCGGTGGATCGACCTCCGTTTCGGTGGGTCTGACGGCCATGCTGCTGGCGCTGTTCCTGGGTTCCTTCGTGGGTGTTGTCGCGGGCTTTTTCAAGAAGCTGGACGGGCCGCTGATGCGTCTCACCGACCTGTTCCTTGCGCTGCCCCTGCTGCCGCTTCTGCTGGTGATGATGCTGTTGTTCCGCGAACCGCTGAACGCGGCCTTTGGCCCCGAACAGGGGATCTTCATCCTGATCGTGACCTCGATCGGCGTGACCAGCTGGATGCCCACGGCGCGGATCGTGCGTGGCGATGTCCTGGCCATCAAGGAGCGTGAATTCGTTCTGGCGGCCCGCTCCATCGGTACCTCGGATGGCAAGCTTATCACCCGACACATCCTGCCGAACGTGCTGTCGCCGATCATGGTGTCCGCGACGCTGGGGATCGCCACCGCGATCATCACCGAAAGCTCGCTGTCGTTCCTTGGTCTTGGCTTCCCGCCGGACTTCCCAACCTGGGGCCGTCTGCTGTTTGATGCCACCGACTATCTGCAGCAGTACCCTGAGCGCGTGTTCTGGCCCGGTATGGCGATCTCGCTGACCGTTCTCAGCGTCAACTATCTGGGTGACGGCCTGCGTGATGCGCTGGATCCGCGTATCCGGGGCCGCTGAGCCGCAAGCCAGACGGGACACACCCGCACATATTCAAATAAGAACATAACCACCGGCCGCCCCAACAGGGCGGCCGGTTTGTTTTGGGGCACCCCGCCCCATCTGGATTCATTTTCTGCCAGCCCTCCGCTACCGGGAACTTTGTCCTGCAGATACCCGTCGACAACTGCGATACTGGCCTTGCTCGCTTGGATATTTCGCGCCATTTCGGGAAAAAGTTCCGATTTCCGGTATGGAGAGTATCATGTTCGAAACGTTCGGTTTTGAAGAGACCACCGCACGCCAGGCTTCTGTCCTGTTCGCGTTGGGGCTGGGCCTTGTCTTTGGCGCGCTGGCGCAATTGACCCGGTTCTGCCTGCGTCGCACCATCGACGGCAGTGACCGCCGCGAAGCCGCTGGCGTCTGGGCCATGGCGCTGGCCATTGCTGTGCTCGGCACCCAGGCCGCTGTCCTGCAGGGCTGGATCAGCTTTGACGATCACCGCCTACTCGCCGCAGATCTGCCGGTGCTGGCCGTCATCGCCGGTGGTCTGATGTTCGGTGCCGGCATGATCCTGACCCGGGGCTGCGTGTCCCGGCTGATGGTTCTCAGCGGCAGTGGCAACCTGCGCGCCCTGCTGGTCATCTCGGTCTTTGCGATCACCGCCCATGCCACGCTGAAGGGTGTTCTGGCGCCACTGCGCACCAGCCTAGGCGCCGTCACTGTTCCGCTTGGCGATTACGCCACGCTGGCGGCCATGCCCGGCGGCGCGCTCGTCTGGGGCCTGCTGATTGCGCTCGCCGCACTTGCCATTGCCCTGCGCTCTGGCAACCGTATCCCTGTGCTGGTTGGCGCGGCTGTGATTGGCCTGCTGGTCCCGCTGGCCTGGGTCGGCACTGGCTTTGTGCTGTTTGACGAATTCGATCCCATCGCGATGGAAAGCCTGTCCTTCACCGCGCCGTCTGCTGACACCCTGTTCTACGTCGTCGCCTCCAGCGCCGTCTCCGGCAGCTTTGGCACCGGTCTGGTGGGTGGCGTTCTGGTCGGCGCACTTGTTGCGGCCCTGCTGACCGGACAGTTCAAGTGGCAGAGCTTTGAAAGCCCCGCCCAGACAGGACGCTATCTGGCAGGTGCCGTGCTAATGGGCATCGGCGGCGTGCTGGCCGGTGGCTGCACCGTTGGCGCCGGTCTGGCCGGGGTTCCCACCCTTGGCGTGGCTGCCCTGCTGGCGATCCTGTCGATCCTGCTGGGCGGCAGCCTCACCCAAGCGCTGCTCAGTGCAGCCCCTTCCGGATCCGCCGGACGGCAAGCCACACCAGCCCCACAACCGGCAGAGTGATCAGCGCGGTCATCATCCCCTTGCTGAGCCCCAGCGGCCCGGCAAGGGGATAAAGCGCATAGGACGCCAGCGACACCGCATAGTAGCTGATTGCCACCACAGACAGCCCCTCGACCGTATGCTGAAGCCGCAGCGCCATATCGGCGCGGCGGTCCATGCTTTCCAGCAAGGCCTGATTCTGCGCGCTGCGCTCCACATCCACCCGGGTGCGCAAAAGCTCCCCCGCCCTGCGTGCCCGATCGGCCAGCGTCACCAGCCGCTTTTCAGTGGACTTCACCGTACGCATGGCCGGCTCATAGCGGCGCAGCATGAATTCCGCGAAGGTCTGGAAGCCTTCCAAACGTTCCTCCCGCAATAGCCTGATCCGCTGGTTCACCAGCGCCTCATAAGCGCCGGTGGCGCCAAAGCGGAAGGCCGCGCGGGCGGCCATCGCCTCCAGCTCGGCCGAGACCGTCAGAAGGTGCGACAGAGTCTGTTCTGCCGGAACGTTGCTGCCGGTCATTTCCGCCATAATTTCACTCAGATGGGTGTCCAGCCCGCCGATGGTGGGCGACAAGCCCCGCGCACGGGAAAAGCCCAGCATCGACATGGCACGATAGGTCTCGATCTCACACAAGCGCTGCACGATGCGGCCAATCCTGCGGCTGCCTGTTTCGCGGTTCACAAAGGCAGCAAACCGCATGTGCCCCGCCGGATCGATCCGGAAATCCCCGGCCACCACCGCATTGTCGTCCAGCACCTGCGACACCGCCATGCTTTCGGGCACCAGCCAGTCCTGCAGCTTTGATTTGATCTCCGCCGTGTCCGGACGTGGCAGCACACGGAGCATCAGTGAGGTGATCCGCTGCCCCGGCGCCTGTTCCAGCCAATCGCCAGGCAGCACCTCGAAATCGACCGGGTCAAAGGGCCGTTCGCTGACACCGTCACTGTAGAGCGTGTAGCTGACGAATTCGGTGTGCTGTTCCCACTTCAGGGTGTGGCGCCCCAGCTGGGCCGCGTGATGGGTGGCGCCCGGTTTCGGGTGCGGCGCGCCGTGGCGGTCCAGCAGATCGATCAGATGCGCAAGATCCAAGCCGCGGTCCCGGTGCACGGCTTCCTCGGGCTGTTTCACCGCCAGATAGATCACGGTGCTTGGGCTTTTCATGGTCGGAAAAGGACGCGCGTGCAGCTCATTGGCAAGCTGATAGCGCAACGGGTGATCCTGGATCGGGGGCATCACGGTCTCCACTGGTACAGGGCGACCATAGCCAAAACCATAAGACCTGTAAAGAATGCATGTAATTCAATACCTTAGCAGGATACAACAGTATACAACGCGGCCGCATGCAGCACAGGCTAGCCGCAGAATGCAGAAAAGGCGCCCCACAAGAGGCGCCTTTTCCGAGTGATACAGCCCGCAGGCCTGTGGAGTTGATCAGCTGATCTTGGTCAGCAGATCGTCCAGCGATTTTTTCGCATCGCCGTAGAACATCCGGGTGTTCTCCTTGTAGAACAGCGGGTTCTCGATGCCCGAGTAGCCGGTGCCCTGACCGCGCTTAGACACGAAGACCTGTTTCGCCTTCCAGCATTCCAGAACCGGCATTCCGGCGATGGGGCTGTTGGGGTCTTCCTGCGCAGCAGGGTTCACGATGTCATTGGAACCAATAACGATGGCCACATCAGTTTCCGGGAAGTCCTCGTTGATCTCGTCCATTTCCAGAACGATGTCATAAGGCACCTTCGCTTCGGCCAAGAGAACGTTCATGTGGCCCGGCAGACGACCCGCAACCGGGTGAATCGCAAAGCGCACGTTCTTGCCCTTGGCGCGCAGACGCTTGGTCAGCTCGGAAACCGACTGCTGTGCCTGTGCAACGGCCATGCCGTAGCCCGGGATGATGATGATGTTGTCGGCCTCTTCAAGAGCCTGTGCAACACCGTCGGCGTCGATCGCAACCTGTTCGCCTTCAACTTCCATCGCCGGACCCGAAGTGCCGCCAAAGCCGCCCAGGATCACCGAGATGAACGAGCGGTTCATCGCCTTACACATGATGTAAGAGAGGATCGCACCCGAGGAGCCAACCAGCGCACCCACAACGATCAGAAGGTCGTTGCCAAGGGAGAAACCGATCGCCGCCGCGGCCCAGCCCGAGTAGCTGTTCAGCATCGAAACAACCACCGGCATGTCGGCGCCGCCGATGCCCATGATCAGGTGGTAGCCGATGAACAGCGCCATCAGGGTCATCAGGAACAGCGGCAACAGCGCGCCGGTGTTGAAGTACCAGATCAGAGCCAGCAATGAGATCGCCGCCGCGCCTGCATTCAGCATGTGACCGCCGGGCAGTTTCGTCGCTGCCGAGCCAACCTTGCCCGCCAGTTTGCCATAGGCAATGACAGAGCCGGTAAAGGTCACAGCACCGATGAAGATACCGAGGAACAGCTCGACACGCAGGATAGCAATCTCGACGCCGTCCTTCTTGGCCAGCAGCTTGGCAAAGCCATCAAGCGAGGCTTTGGCGCTGTCGTCCATGGCCATAACGCGGCCCAGTTCGACATGGGCGATAAAGCCAACGAAGACCGCTGCGAGACCGACCAGCGAGTGCATCGCTGCAACCAGTTCCGGCATCTGGGTCATCTGCACCCGTTTGGCCAGGAAGTAGCCAATGATGCCACCGCCAGCGATCAGCACCAGCGACAGCAGCCACAGGCCGGAACCGGGGCCGATCAGCGTAGCGAAAACCGCCAGCGCCATGCCCGCGATCCCGTACCAGACCGCACGTTTTGCGCTTTCCTGTCCCGACAGACCACCCAGCGAGAGGATGAAGAGAACAGCCGCGACCACATAGGCCGCCGTGGTAAATCCGTATTCCATCTGTTTTCCCTCGCTCTTAAGACTTCTGGAACATGGCGAGCATGCGCCGTGTCACAAGGAAGCCGCCGAAAATATTGATACCGGCCATGAAGACCGAGAGCGCTGCCAGCAGGATCACCAGGAAGGAGCCGGAGCCGATCTGCATCAGCGCGCCCAGGATGATGATCGAGGAGATCGCGTTGGTCACCGCCATCAGAGGTGTGTGCAGGCTGTGCGCCACGCCCCAGATCACCTGGAAGCCGACAAAGACCGCCAGAACGAAGACGATAAAGTGCTGCATGAAGCTGGCCGGAGCCACGAGCCCCACGCCCAAGAGCAGCGCCGCGCCGATCACCAGTAGGGTGACCTGTTGCTTGGTCTGCTGCTTGAAGGCGGCGATTTCCTGCGCGCGCTTTTCTTCCGCGGTCAGTTCTTTCGGCGCTTCGGGTTTCTTCTGCGCCGCGATGGCCTGAACCTTTGGCGGCGGCGGCGGGAAGGTGATTTCCTTGTCGAAAGTCACTGTTGCGCCACGGATCACGTCGTCTTCCATGTCATGCACGATCTGACCGTCCTTTTCAGGGGTCAGGTCGGTCATCATGTGACGGATGTTGGTGGCATAAAGCGTCGAGGACTGCGCGGCCATACGGCTCGGGAAGTCGGTGTAGCCGATGATGGTGACGCCGTTGTCGGTGACAACTTTCTCATCCATCACGGTGCCTTCGACGTTACCGCCCTTTTCGGCTGCAAGGTCGACGATGACCGAACCCGGCTTCATCGCCGCAACCATGTCCTCAAGCCACAGCTTGGGCGCTTCGCGGTTGGGGATCAGCGCGGTGGTGATCACGATGTCCACTTCGGGGGCCAGTTCGCGGAACTTCGCGAGCTGTGCTTCGCGGAACTCGGGGCTGGAGACGGCCGCATAGCCGCCGGTCGCCGCACCGTCCTGCTGTTCCTCTTCGAAATCGAGGTAGACGAACTCAGCGCCCATCGATTCGACCTGCTCCGCCACTTCGGGGCGCACATCGAACGCATAGGTCACAGCGCCCAGGCTGGTGGAGGCGCCGATGGCTGCCAGACCGGCCACACCTGCGCCCACGACCAGAACCTTCGCCGGGGGCACCTTGCCCGCAGCGGTGATCTGACCGGTGAAGAAGCGGCCAAAGTTGTTGCCTGCCTCGATCACAGCGCGATAGCCGGCGATGTTCGCCATCGAGGACAGCGCGTCCATTTTCTGCGCGCGGCTGATGCGCGGCACCATTTCCATGGCGATGACATTGGCGCCTTTGGAACGGGCCAGTTCCAGGCCTTCCTCGTTGCCACCGGGGTTGAAGAAGGAGATCAGCGTCTTGCCCGCTGTCATCCGCTTCAACTCGGTGTCGGTCGGAATGCGCACCTTGGCGACGATATCCGATGTCTTCCACAGCGCGGCTGCGGTTTTCACGATTTCAACGCCAGCCTCTTCATAGGCGGCATCGCTGAAACCGGCCAGCTGACCGGCACCGGTTTCGATGGCGCAGTCATAGCCCAGCTTTTGCAGCTGCTTGGCAGAGTCCGGCGTCATCGCGACGCGCGCCTCGCCTTTCATTACTTCCTTTGGTGTACCTATTCTCACCTTGTCGGTCCCCCTCGTCTTGCCCGTGCCAGCAAAGCACCGGGTACGGATCGCAAATATTTTGATTATCCTGCGCAACATTTTTGCGCAAGCGTTTCGCCGCGTCGCCGCATCATTTTGCCGCGACGCCGCATGAACTTTAGACCCAGCGGCGTACCTTTCCTTCGTAGCGCGCCCAGTCCTGACGGAATGTCCGCCGCATTCTGTTTTCTTCGGGTTCGATGAAGCGCCGTTCCAGAATCCAGACGAATATCGGCACCAGCGGCAAGGACAGCACCGCGTCAAACCGAAGGATAAGCCCGGCCAGAACCAGGATGTCGCCCAGATAAATGGGATTGCGGCTGCGGCTGAAGATCCCCGATTGCACCAAGCGGCTTGGTGTCTGGCGGGGAATGATGGTGGTGTGCTGGCGCCGCATCTCGACCACCGCAAGCAGCATCAGAAGGATGCCCCCCCCGACCAATATTCCACCAAGGAAATCCGCCCACGCCCCGCCAAAGGTCAGCCCATAGGGCAGATAGCTGGCCTGCAGCCACGCCAGGATAAGGCAGGCAAACAACCAGACGGGAGGCATATCAATCCAGCGCATCAGGCGCACACCATCGCGATATCCGGGGCAGAGTACAAGTTCATCGAGCGCAAAGTCCTCTTATCCGGCCGACAGGTCCAGCCCGCGGCGCCGTTGTGCGCAAAGAAAAGGACAAAATGTCCAAAATGGCCCGGAAACGGCGAATCTGTTCCGGGATGCGGCATGATCCTGCACAATTCTACGGGCTTTCCTACGTATACTTTTGCATGCTGACCGGGCGCGGGGTCATTCCCACTCCATTTCCTCGAAGACCCGCCCGGCGTTCTTGGTAGCGAGTTCCTCGAAGGTATCGAGCCCCTTCCAGCGTTCCTGGTCCACATAGTAAGCGCCAGCCAGATCACCACCCTCGTCGATATGGGCGCCGATCTTCGCTCGCAGATCCGTGAGGTAGTCGTAGGTGTAGCGGCGCACCTGCGCGAGGTTGGTCGGATGGCCGTGCCCCGGGATCACATAGGTTGGGTTCAGCGGCTCCATCTTGGTCTCCCAGGTCTCCAGCCAGCAGGAGGTACAGGTCCCCTCAAAGATCGGCAGCATGCGTTCGTGAAAGGCCATGTCACCGGCGATCAGCATGTTCCATTGTGGCAGCCAGACCTGCGTATCGCCCGGGTCATGCGCGGGCCCCATGTGCATGACCTTGATCTCTACTCCGCCAAGAGACAGGTCGTAATTGTCTTCAAAACTTAGGTTTGGCGTCACGATCCGGGTGCCTTCGGCCTTGTCGCGGTTGTAGCGCTCCATGCCCTGCAGGATGAAATCGGCTTCTTCGGTGAAGGCTTCGATCGCATCCACATGCGCCAGAATATCGACGCCTTGATCGACCCAGTAGGAATTGCCAAGCATCGCATGGCCCTGGCCGTTTTCATTGATCACCAGAACCACCGGCTGATCGGTCACCGCCTTGATTTCATCGTGCAGCGCCGCCGCCAGACGCACCGAAGCGCCGCCGTTGATGACCACGACGCCCTCGTCGGTCACGATAAATGACAAATTGTTGTTGTGTCCTGAGTTCTCGTAGGTCGGCGGCGCGGTGGCTCCGATGGCGGAAAACACATGCGGGATCACCTCGACCGGCTTAGAGTACAGCTCGGATTGTGGGTACTGATCGGCAATGTCCTCGCTGGCCCATGCGGCGCCTGCGCTAAATGTCGCAATCAATGCAGCGGAAAAAATCGGTTTCATGGTGTCCTCCCAAAACAGCTGCGCAATAATTCACACTTATGAATATGATTGTAAATGGTCCCGGTGGAAAACCTTTGCCCAAGAGTGCCGACATGGAATTGTGACGGGACGGCTTTCTTGCCCTGCCCCGGCATGCCGTTAGGCTGGACGCAAACACGGGAGGACCGAACAACATGACATCACAAGACACGACATCGCTGGCAGGAAAACATGCGCTGGTCACGGGCGGCGGCACCGGCATCGGCCTCGCCATCGCCCGCGCACTGGCCGCGCAGGGCGCCGAGGTCACCATCACCGGACGGCGACAGGAGGTGCTGGAGGAGGTCGCCACCAAGGGGCTGCACCCCATGGCGATGGATGTGCGCGATGAGGATGACATCGTGACCAAGATCCAGGCCGCCGTCGATGCGCGGGGACCGATCCAGATCTGTGTCGCCAATGCCGGCGTTGCCGAAGGCAAGGCACTGCACAAGACCACGCTCGATTTCTGGCGCAACATGATGGCGACCAACCTAGACGGTGCCTTCCTGACCATCCGCGAGTGTCTGAAATCCATGCGCGAAACCGATTGGGGCCGGGTCATCACCGTTTCTTCGATCGCGGGTCTGCGCGGGCTCAAGGGCGGTGCCTGCTATTCCGCCAGCAAACACGGCATGATCGGCCTCACCCGCGCGCTGAGCGAGGATTACCTCGGCACGCCCTTCACCTTCAACGCGATCTGCCCTGGCTACGTAGATACCCCCATCGTGGAGCGAAACATCACCTCGATCTCGGCCCGCGCCGGTGTCAGCGAAGATGAGGCGCTGAAGATCATGACCCACGCCAACCGCCACCAGCGTCTGATCGAGCCGGAAGAAGTCTCGGCGGCGGCCATGTGGCTCTGCGGTCCCGGATCACAATCCATCAATGGGCAGACCATCGAAATCTCCGGCGGCCAGACCTGATCGCGGCATCAGCCACGCACCGCATAGCGCCGCCGGATTTCCGGCGGCGTTTCTGCGTGTCCGTCAGAAATACCACACGCACTGGACAGGTTTTTGAATATCGGATACAAAATCCGAAACCTTCAAGCTTGAAACAGTTCAGGCCCTTCTTTTCAGCCCGCCAGACGAGGTTCCGATGACCGATTTTGCCGCCACCAAGGCCATGTTCGACCTGCCCGAAGGGGTGATCTACCTCGATGGGAACTCACTGGGCCCCCTGCCCAGCGCCGCCAAGGACCGCGTCGCCAACATGATGACCGAGGAATGGGGCAAGATGCTGATCACCGGCTGGAACAAGGCCGGATGGATGCAGAAATCCACCGCTGTCGGCAACCGCATCGCCCGGCTGATCGGCGCCGAAGAAGATCACGTGATCATGGGGGATACCCTGTCGATCAAGGTCTATCAGGCCGTCGCCTCGGCGCTGGAAATGAACCCGAGCCGCAAGGTGGTTCTGTCGGACAACGGCAACTTCCCGTCAGACCTCTACATCGTGCAAGGGCTGCTTAAATCGCTTGGCGCCGAGTACGAGTTGCGCGTCGTCGACCCCGAGGCGGTTGCCGAGAACATCACCGATGATGTCGCCGTGCTGATGCTGACCGAGGTGGATTACCGCACCGGACGCAAGCACGACATGAAGACCCTCACCGCCAAGGCCCATGAAGTCGGCGCCCTGACCGTCTGGGATCTGGCGCATTCCGCAGGTGCCCTGCCGGTGGAACTGGCAGGCTGCAAGGCTGATTTCGCGGTCGGCTGCACCTATAAATACCTCAACAGCGGCCCCGGCGGCCCTGCCTTTATCTATGTGGCACCGCGCCACGCCGAGGTTGCCCGTCCGGCGCTCTCTGGCTGGCTGGGACACGAGGCCCCTTTTGCCTTTGATCTTGATTATCGGCCAGGCCGCGGCATCGAACGCATGCGGGTCGGCACGCCACCGGTGATCCAGCTGACCTCGCTGGAAGCAGCCATGGACATCTGGGACCAGGTCGACATGCAGGATCTACGGGCAAAATCCATCGAGCTCTGCAATCTGTTCATCGCCGAGGCCGAAGCCGCCTGCCCCGAGTTGGAGCTTGCTTCGCCCCGCGATGGCGACCAGCGTGGCAGCCAGGTCTCCTTCCGCTTCCGCGAAGGCTATGCCGCGATGCAGGCCCTGATCGAACGCGGCGTGATCGGAGATTTCCGAGCCCCTGACATCATGCGCTTTGGCTTTACCCCGCTTTACATCGACGCCAATGACGTGCGCGCCGCCGTGGCGATCGTGAAAGACGTGATGACCAACGATTTGTGGGACAATGAAGCCTACAAACAGCGCGCCGCCGTGACCTGATCGTGAGTGGGGCGACGCATATCCTTCCTTTGTGCAGGCCTGCGGGCTGGGTGGCGCTCTGGCGCCGCCTGGCTCAGTGCTGTCGGTTAAACCGGAGGACGCTTTCCTTTCCCTGATGTATAAAAGACCAAGGAACAGGAAAGATCCAATGAGCAAATGCCCTCTTAACTCACCCTTTGACCCGGCCGAGGACGGCGCCGAAATGTCCTTTGACGGGCGCATGTCCTATGGCGACTACCTGTCGCTGGACGCGATCCTGACAGCGCAAAAGCCGCTGAGCGACGCCCATGACGAGATGCTGTTCATCATCCAGCATCAGACCAGCGAATTGTGGATGCGCCTTGCGGTGCACGAGTTGAACGCCGCCCGCGATTGCCTGCTGGCCGGTGATTCCCGGCAGGCGTTCAAGATGCTGGCCCGGGTGGCGCGGATCTTTGAGCAGCTGAATTCGGCCTGGGATGTGCTGCGCACGATGACGCCCTCGGACTACACTCATTTCCGGGGTTCACTGGGGCAGAGTTCGGGCTTTCAATCCTATCAGTACCGGCTGATTGAGTTCATGCTGGGCAACCGGAACAAAGCCATGCTGCGCCCCCACGCCCATGATGCGGATGTGACAGCCCTCTTGGAGAATGAACTGTCGCAGCCCTCGCTTTACGATGTGGCCCTGCGGCTTCTGTCGAACAGCCTGCCGCTGCCTGCCCAGGTACTGAGCCGGGATGTCTCCTTGCCCTACCAAGCCAGCGACGCGGTTATGCAGGCCTGGACCACGGTCTATCAGACCCCCGAGACCCATTGGGAGCTGTATGAGCTGGCCGAAAAACTAGTCGATTTCGAGGATTACTTCCGCCGCTGGCGGTTCAACCATGTGACCACAGTGGAACGAGTGATCGGCTTCAAACGCGGTACCGGCGGCACCGGCGGCGTCAGCTACCTGAAACGCATGCTGGAAGTGGAGCTGTTCCCCGAACTCTGGCACCTGCGCACCGAGCTGTAAGCCCGGCCCCCACCGCCGGTCAGGGCACTCTCCCGCCCGGCCTCGGATTTCATGCGAAACCCTCGCCCAGTTGGGCCCGGCGCCGCGCCATAGGCGCGGCGCCGGGCCCAAGACTGTAAGCGGGCTCTGCCAGAGGCAGGGTCTGCGTCAGCCGCGGGATCTTCCTGCTCCTTCTGCAGCACACCCTGCGATCGCTCATCTGTTATTTGGGGCCTTCGAGCGCCCGTGCCATCAGCGCGGCAAGCTGCGAAACACGCATACGATAAGTTGGGTAATCGGGCGCCGTATGCTTGATCCCTTTGAGCGCGGCGCAGAACACCTGCGCCACCTCTGCGGCCGTTCCGACGGCTTCAGGCAGATCTCTTTTCTGCAGCCATTCGGCATAGGCCCCAGCCAGCGCCGCCTCGCCCGCCTCGATGGCCTCTGGCGCGACGCTCACACCCGCCTCGAACAGCTCCAAGCCATGCGCCGAGGACATCATCGCCTCCATCGTTGCCCCGCCATGGGCGGCAAAGGCATGCGCAACGCGGTCGGCCAGAGTGCTCTCTCCCTCTAGCGCCGCGCGGATGTCTTCGCGCGCCTGCCGGTAATAGGCTTCGACCAGAGCCGTGAAGATCGCTTCCTTGTTGCGAAAGTGAAGATAGACCGCCGGACGGGACATCCCTGCCCCACGCGCTATGTCGTCCATAGAGGTTTTGCGGAACCCATAGGCCGAAAAAGCCTGCCAGGCAGACTCGAGTATGGTCTGGGCCTTTGGGTCGGACAACATGGGATCAGCGGTAAGACGGTTCATACCCAAGGCTACTGACACTATTGCCTGATTTTGTCAATTGACACACTGACACAATTGACGCATTTTGTCACAACATCCACAAACAGAGGTCAGCCCCATGCCAACCACGCTCAGAATCAACGGAAGCGACCACGAGGTGGATCTGCCGCAGGATGTACCCCTGCTCTGGGTCCTGCGTGATGAAATCGGCCTTACGGGCACCAAGTTCGGCTGCGGCATCGCTGCCTGCGGTGCCTGCACCGTGCATATCGACGGGGTGGCGACGCGCTCCTGCCAGGTGGCGCTTGGCGATGTCTGGGGTGAGGTCACCACCATCGAAGGCGTCGGCACACCCGAGGCCATGGCTGCAATCCAGCAAGCCTGGGTCGATCATCAGGTGGCACAATGTGGCTATTGCCAGTCCGGGCAGATCATGCAGGCCGCAAGCCTGTTGGCCGAGAACCCGGCGCCTAGCGACAGCGATATCGACGACGCCATGCAGGGGAACCTGTGCCGCTGCGGCACCTATCCCCGCATCCGCGCTGCCATCCATACCGCCGCCAAAATGCTGCAGGAGGCGTGATCCATGGCCAGCTTCAAGAAAATCGCCCGCCGCAGTTTCCTGATCGGCTCTGCCGCCATCCTTGGTGGTGTGGCCTTTGGCACCTACAAGTACCATCAGCCCGCGCCCAATCCCCTGTCGCCGAAAGAAGGTCAGGCCGCCCTCAACCCGTTTGTGATGGTGGATCAGTCCGGCGTGACCCTGGTCGCCCCCCGGGCCGAAATGGGTCAGGGGGTGCGCACCTCCTGGGTAGCGCTGATCGCCGAGGAACTGGATGTGCGCCCCGAAGCGGTGCAGGTCATCCACGGCCCCGCCGCCAAGGCTTATTACAACAGCGCCATGATGGCCGAGGCCCTGCCCGGGCGCGGCTATGACGCCAGCAACTTCCAGCACTCGCTGGGGCAGATCGTCGGCCATATGTCGAAATTCCTCGACCTGCAGGTCACCGGCGGCTCCTCATCCATGAAAGACGGGTTCGATCGCATGCGGATGGCCGGGGCCACCGCGCGTGAAACCTTGAAAGAGGCCGCGGCCCAGCGCCTTGGCACCTCGCGCGCGCTTTTGGATACCGACGACGGCCATGTGATCGTCCCGGACGGCAGCCGAATCCCCTATACCGATCTGGCGGTGGAAGCCGCCGGGATCGACCCGCAAGAGGCCGAGCTGCGCCCGGCGGCGCAGTGGAAGTACGTCGGCAAGGACATGCCGCGCCTTGATATGGTTCCCAAGGTCACCGGCACCGCGGGCTTTGGCGTCGATGTGCGGCTTGACGGCATGAAGTTCGCCGCCATCCGGCAAAGTCCGCATTTTGGCACCGGCAAGAGTGCCTTTGATGCCAGCGCCGCCGAAGGCATGCCGGGCGTGGAAAAGGTTCTGGATCTGGGCGATGCAGTTGCCGTGGTGGCGAGTAACACCTGGCTGGCGCAACAGGCCGTGGATGCGATCGACGTGACATGGGAGCCCGCCCCCTACCCTGAAACCACTGATGCGATCTTTGCCGAAATCGACCGCGCTTTTGACGACAGCCCCAATTCGGTTCTGCGTGACGACGGCGATGTCGAAAGCCTCCCAGAGGGGTCACAGGTGATCGAAGCCGAATACCGCCTGCCCTATCTGGCCCATGCTACCATGGAGCCGATGAATGCTACCGCGCTTTATACCGGTGACGCCCTGCAGATCTGGGCCCCCAATCAAGGTCCGACAGTGGTGCAAAAATCCGCCGCTGATCTTGCTGGCCTGCCGAAAGAAGCCGTGGAGGTACACACCACCTATCTTGGCGGTGGTTTTGGGCGCCGGATCGAGGTGGATTACACCAACCGCGTGGTCCAGGTTGCGATGCAGATGCGCGGCACTCCGGTGCAACTGACCTGGAGCCGCGAAGAAGACATGACCCACGACTTCTACCGCCCCGGCGCCGTGGCGCGCTATCGCGCGGCGGTGAAGGACGGCAAGGCGGTGATGGTACACGGCAAGATCGCTGCCCAGTCCACCACGGTGGAGGGCGCAGGCCGCATGCTTGGTCTGCCGATGGGTGGACCGGACAAGGGCCACGTCGATGCCGCCTTCAACCAACCGCTGGCGATCCCGAATTTCCGCGTCGAAGGCTATCTGGTGAAACCAATGATCCCGGTCGGGTTCTGGCGCTCGGTTGCGGCGTCGTTCAACGGCTTCTTTTCGGACACCATTCTGGATGAGATGGCCCATGCCGCAGGCCGCGATCCGCTGGAGTTTCGGCTGGAGCTGGCCCGCGCCGAGTGGGAGCCTGCGGCCAAGGTCCTGGAAAAGGTGGGCGAGATGTCCGGATGGACCGGCGAAACGCCCGAGGGCGTCGGGCGCGGTGTGGCGCTGGCCTATAGTTTCGGCACCCCCGTGGCCGAGGTGATCGAGGTGGTCGATGAAGACGGCCAGATCCGTATCAACAAGGCCTGGATCGCCGCTGACATCGGCCGCGCCATCGACCCGCGCAACGTGGAGGCGCAGATGTTCAGCGGGCTTGCCTACGGTCTGTCAGCGGCCTGTTTTGGAGAGATCACCTTTGATGGTGGCGCGGTAGAGCAGCAGAACTTCCCCGATTACGACGCCATGCGCATGCACACGATGCCGACGGTCGAGGTTGCGGTTCTGCAGAACCAGACCCACATGGGCGGCGCGGGCGAGCCCGGCACGCCCCCGGCGGCCCCGGCACTGGCCAATGCGCTGTTCGACCTCACCGGCAAACGCGCCCGCAGCCTGCCGCTGATGCATGAGTTCGATCTGTTGGTTTGATCCGGCGTGGCAAGAATATGAATAAGAAGAGCCCTCCGCTGACCCGGCGGGCTTTTTCGCGTGCTAGCCTTGATGGTCGACAATCTGCACCTAACCGACCAGCATGGTTGCACTGACTACGTGATCTCCGTACGTTTTGCGCAAATTTTCACCAACAGGATCTGAGCGGCTTGGACCAGTTCTTCACATTAGCTTTTGGATCCATTTTGTTTTCGTGGGGTCAATATTATGCTTGACGTCAATAAAGACTGCTTGGATTCAATGTGTTAAAAAGTCTTTGAAAATCAACCCTATATACAGGTATCTGTCGAACAAATCGCCAAGGTTTCACTTTGTGTCGATGGTCGCTTATCGTGTGTTGGCAATGGTATTCGGGACAGTAGCATTGATTTGGGGCGCCGCCGTTCTCATTGCGTCATTATCTACCATGAGTTGACAAGTTCAATCGATGGCGGAGTCGAGATACCCCGGAAAGCAATTCTTCTTTGGGCTCAAAGCGGACCAACGCGATTGGGAGGGGATATTTCGTTCACCCTCTCCCCCACGTTCGACTGAGACGAGCTCCCGATCAGGCCGACTTCTGCAACGGTTTAGGACGCGCGCCATCCGCCCAGTCGCTTGCCGCTTCGCCAAAGGCCTGGAACAGAGGGCGCGACACGGGGTCGTTCGCCGCGTCCCATTCCGGGTGCCATTGCACCGCGAGGGTAAATCCGGGCGCATCCTCGACATAGATCGCCTCGGGCGTGCCATCGGGGGCGTAGCCGTCGATCACGATGCGGGTGCCCGGCTGTTTGATGCCTTGCCCGTGCAGCGTGTTGGTCATTACCTCTTCAGCGCCGAACAGGCGGTGGAACACGCCGCCGCTGGTCAGCTTTACCGAATGGCGCAGGGCGAATTTCTCTTCCAGGGTGCCATCGGGGGGCATGCGGTGGTTCATCCGGCCCGGCAGATCGCGGATCTCGGGGTATAGCGTACCACCCATGGCGACGTTCACCTCCTGAAAGCCGCGGCAGATGCCAAGGAAGGGTTGGCCCCGCTCGACGCAGGCGCGCACCAGCGGTAGGACGATGGCATCGCGGGCGCGGTCAAAGGCGCCGTGGGCTTCGGTCTCTTCCTCGCCGTATTCGTTGGGATGCACGTTCGGACGTCCACCCGTCAGCAGGAAACCGTCAAAGGTCTCAAGCAGTTCTTCCACCGACAGGAAACGCGGATCCGAGGGGATCAGCAGCGGCATGCAGCCGGACACGTCGGCCACCGCTTCGGAGTTCATAGTACCACCGGCGTGGGTGGGGTACTGATCGTTCATCAGATAGGAATTGCCGATAATGCCAACTTTGGGCCGCGCCATGATCCACTCGCGAGTTGTTGCCTTTGTGTGACCCTAGCGGCGCAGCGCCGGGCATTCAACTCGACAGGGTGGCGCAGGCGCTTGTTCAGGTGCGCACAGGGGACAAAGCGGTGATTTTTAACGCAATCCTGCGGTAACGCCGCGTCAAAACGAAACGGCCCGCACCCCGGAACGGGTACAGGCCGGTTCATTGTTCGCCATTGCACAAAGGCGGCAGATCAGGCCTCGCCGACCAGCCCCACGGCCTCGATCCCGGCCAGCGCCGCTGCAGCATCGTTGTCCGAGGTATCGCCGGTGACGCCCACGGCGCCCAGCACGGTGCCTTTCTTGTCGCGCAACAGAACCCCGCCGGGAACGGGCACGACCTGACCGCCGTAAACACCGTTCACAGCCGCCATGAAATAGGCCTGCTGTTCAGCCCGGGCCATCTGCGCCGAACCGGACATGCCCAGCATGACGGCGCCATAGGCCTTGCCGTGAGCGATTGCAAAACGGCCCGGTGCGGCACCGTCTTCGCGTTCAAAGGCTTGGACGTGCCCGCCCGCATCCAGCACCACCACCGACAGCGGTTTGAGGTTCAGCTCGCGGCCCTTTTCCAGCGCCTTGCGGATGATGGTACGTGCGCGTCTGAGTGAAATCGTCATCTGCGGTTTCCTTCTGATGAGTGAGTTTCAAAGAAAAGGACCGGGGACAGGCCCCGGTCCGATCAATCCGTGTGGGTCAGCCAGCCGCCTTCAGCTCAAGCCGACGGGCGTGCAGCACCGGCTCGGTATAGCCAGAGGGCTGGATGCGGCCCTTGAAGACCAGATCGCAGGCCGCCTGGAAGGCGATGCCGTCAAATCCAGGCGCCATCGGACGATAAGCCGGATCACCGGCGTTCTGCCCATCGACCACGGCAGCCATCTTCTGTATCGCCGCCATCACCTGCGCCTCGTCCACGATGCCGTGGTGCAGCCAGTTGGCCAGCGCCTGCGAGGAAATCCGGCAGGTCGCGCGGTCTTCCATCAGGCCAACGTTGTTGATGTCCGGCACCTTGGAGCAGCCGACGCCCTGATCGACCCAGCGCACCACATAGCCAAGGATGCCCTGAGCGTTGTTCTCGATTTCCTTGGCGATCTCATTATCCGACAGGTTCTGCCCTTCCATCACCGGGATGGTCAGCAGGTCCGCGAGGCTGCCACGGGCACCGCCCGCTTTCAGTTCGTCCTGACGCGCCAGTACATCAACCTTGTGATAATGCGTGGCGTGCAGGGTCGCTGCAGTGGGAGACGGGACCCAGGCGCAGGTGGCGCCTGATTGCGGATGGCCAATCTTGGCCTCCAGCATTTCACCCATGCGGTCGGGCATAGCCCACATGCCTTTGCCGATCTGCGCGCGGCCCTTCAGACCGCAGGCCAGACCGATATCGACGTTGCGATCCTCATAGGACGCGATCCAAGGGGTCGATTTCATCTCACCCTTGCGCAGCATGGCGCCTGCTTCCATCGAGGTGTGGATCTCGTCACCGGTCCGGTCAAGGAAGCCTGTATTGATAAAGGCGACGCGGGATTTGGCGGCGCGGATGCATTCCTTGAGGTTCACAGAGGTACGGCGTTCCTCGTCCATGATGCCGATCTTGACGGTGTTGCGCGGCAGGCCCAGCGCGTCCTCGACATGGTCGAAGATCTTCACCGCAAAGGCGACCTCTTCGGGGCCGTGCATCTTCGGCTTGACCACGTAGACCGAGCCGTGCAGCGAGTTGCCGCCTTCGGACTTCAGGTCATGCATGGCGATCAGCACGGTGATCATGGCGTCCAGGAAGCCCTCGCCCGCTTCGCGGCCTGCGCTGTCCAGAACCGCCGGGTTGGTCATCAGGTGGCCCACGTTGCGGATCAGCAGCAGCGAACGGCCTTTCAGCACAGCCGCCTCGCCCGCGGGCGTGGTGTAGGAGATGTCATCGTTGAGTACGCGGGTGAAGGATTTACCTCCCTTGCTGACCTCTTCGGCCAGATCGCGCTTCATCAGGCCCAGCCAGTTGGAATAGGCCTGAACCTTGTCCGCTGCATCGACGCAGGCGACGGAATCTTCACAGTCCATAATGGTGGAAAGCGCCGATTCCAGGGTGATGTCGTTGATACCTGCGCTGTCGCCCTTGCCGATATTGCCGGTGGCGTCGATCTCGATAATCGCGTGCAACCCGTTGTTTTTCAGGAAAATCCGCGATGGGGCCGAAGCCTCGCCGACGTGGCCCGCGAATTGCGCCGCATCCTTCAGCGCCGGAACCAGCGCACCATCCGCGACCGACAGGGCGTCGATATCGGACCAGGAGCCAGCGGCCAGCGGGAAGGTTTCATCCAGGAACGCCCTTCCCCAGGCAATCACCCGGTCGCCGCGCGCCGCGTCATAGCCGCCACCTGCGGGCAGATCGCCCATGGCATCGGTGCCGTAAAGCGCATCATAAAGCGACCCCCAGCGGGCGTTCGCCGCATTGAGCGCAAAGCGCGCATTGGTGATCGGCACCACCAACTGCGGCCCCGGGGTATGGGCGATCTCGGGGTCGACGTTCTCGGTTTCGATCTCGAAATCGTCGCCTTCGGGCACAAGATAGCCCAGCTCGCGCAGGAAGGCGGTATAGGCTTCGGCGTCATGCGGCTGGCCCCGGCGTTCAACGTGCCAGGCATCGATGCGGCCCTGGATGTCTTCGCGTTTGGCCAGCAGGGCGCGGTTTTCATCGCCCATGCCATTCACAAGGCCGGACAGCCCCGCCCAGAAAGCATCGGCACTGACGCCAGTGCCCGGCAAAGCCTTGGCTTCGATAAAGTCAGCCAGCTCGGATGCGACCTGCATCCCGTGAATGTCTTTCATGTCTGCCATCGGCTCTCTCCTCGCAGGTAAACGTTGGTCAGTTTCCCCGATACAGGAAAAGTTTCCTATCGGCAACAAGGGTGGTAAACCTTTTTTACCAATTTAAGCGCAGCTGTTTCAAATCTTCTTTGCAGATGCGCCCTTTGCCATGCTGCGGCAGCGGGCCGAGCAATAGATGACCTGCTCCCAGTCCCGCGCCCATTTGCGCCGCCAGGCAAAGGGGCGCGCGCAAACCGGGCAGGTCTTCGTCGGTAGCTCTGTTTTCTTCCTCATACGTGCCATTAAAAATCAAAACTCAGCTGATCAGCGCCCTTCGCAGGCCGTTTTACCTGCCTGCCCCGGGCGCGCGGGGATTTGCGGCTGGCGTGTTTCTTGACGATACGGCGGGCGACGGGGCGAAATCCGTCCTGCTGCCGCACAGCCCAGACCGCATCGCGCGCCGCCCGCGCCGCCGTCTGCACATCGACGATAGGGGCCGGATATGCCTGCCCCAGCAGCCGCCCAGCACCCTGCCATTTCCAGGGCTCCTGCAGGAACCGGTCCGGCACCTCGGCCAGTTCCGGCAACCATGCCCGGGTAAAGGCGCCTGTGGGGTCCTGATCCAGCCCCTGTTTCACCGGGTTGTAGATCCGCAAGGTGTTCATACCCGTTGTGCCTGACTGCATTTGCACCTGGCTCCAGTGGATGCCCGGCTCGTAATCGGTGAACATGCGCGCCAGATGTCGGCCGGTTGCCCGCCAATCGAGCCACAAATGGTAGGAAGCCACCGACATCACCATCGCCCGCATACGGAAATTGAGCCATCCGGTGGCGGTCAGGCTGCGCATGCAGGCATCAACAAAGGGCAGTCCGGTTTCGCCCCTCTGCCAGGCCGCCAGTCGAGCGGCATCCGGCTCCATGGGCCTGAGCCCTTCAAACGCCGGGTGCAGGCAGCGGTGTTCGATATCAGGCTGGTCCTCCAGCTTCTGCATGAAGTGATCGCGCCAGGCCAGACGCGCCTGAAAGGATTTCAACGACCCGGACCAACCGGCCTTGCGCCCTTCCTCTTGCCCGGCTTTCGTGGCCTGCACCACCTCGCGCACGGAGAGCGTGCCAAAGGCGAAATGCGGCGAAAGGCGGGAACAGGCAGTCGCCCCCTCCAGAGGCGAGGACATGGCGCGGCGATAGTGCTGACCGCGATGGTCCAGAAAACTGTCAAGGCAGCGCATCCCCGCCCGGCGTCCGCCCGGCTGCGCATCGACAATCCCGTCAGGCATCAGACCAAGGTCTGGGGCCGCAGGCATCGGATCGCTGTCGCAGCGTATCCCGTCGAAGTGATCGGGAGCACTGACCGGCGCCTGCCCCATGAAACCGTTCCGCGCCCGCTGCCAGCCTTCCCGCGCTGTCAGACCGCGCACCACTCCGCATTGCGGCAACTCGGTCCAGCGGATGCCGCGCGCCCGCGCCCACCCCGCGACACGCTTATCACGCGAATAGGTCCAACCGTTTCCGGTTTCCTCATGGCTGACCAGATGGTCGACAGCGTACTGCCCCGCCAGCCCTTCCAGCACCTCAACCGTATCTCCAACACGAAGAACCAGATCCGCACCACAGCGGCGCAGCGCCTCACGCAGGCCGGGCAGGCTTTGTCGCAGGAAATCATACTGCCGGGCAGAGGCATCCGGCTGCCGCCACAACTCCGGTTCGACAACGTATAGGCACAGGACCGGCCCGTCCAAGGCAACCGCATGCGCTAGCGCCGGATGATCCTCGATGCGCAGGTCGCGCTTGAACCACAGGATTGTCGTCATTGCCGGGCGGCGCCTCCTTGTCTGCTGCCCCGCGCCAAGGGCCGGGCGCGATTTGCGCGCTCTGCGCTTGCTGCTCCGGGCTGCATTGCATACCACTATGTCCAAGATACGCGCGCCCGTGCCTGCCGGTTCAAAACAATCCGGCCCGAAGAGGCGCCGCGCCACAGATCCACAGGAGCCCGCCATGAAAGATGCCGCACCCGAAACCGCGCCCGAGACATTCTATCTGAAGGACTACACGCCCTTCGGGTTCGAGGTGCAGAGCGTCGAGCTGACCTTCCGGCTGGCGCCCAAGGCGACGCGGGTTCTGAGCCGCATCCACTTTGCCCCGAAGCCCGGCGCGGCAAACCCCGAATTCTTCCTGCACGGCGAACAGCTGACCCTGATCAGCGCAGCGGTGGATGGCGCCCCCGTGACCCCGACGCTTACCGAGGGAGGTCTGACCTGCGATGTGCCAGACCGGCCCTTTGTTTGGGAGGCGGAGGTCGAGATCGATCCTCAGGGCAACACCGCGCTCGAAGGGCTTTATATGTCGAACGGCATGTATTGCACGCAATGCGAGGCCGAGGGTTTTCGCAAGATCACCTATTACCCCGACCGCCCGGATGTGATGTCCACCTTCAGGGTCCGCATTGAAGGGGATGAGCCGGTAAAACTTTCCAACGGCAACCCGACCGCCAGCGGTGCGGGCTGGGCCGAATGGCACGACCCCTGGCCCAAACCTGCCTATCTCTTTGCTCTGGTGGCGGGCGATCTGGTCAACCATCCCGACAGTTTCACCACAATGTCCGGCAAGGAGGTCGAACTCAACATCTGGGTACGCCCGGGGGATGAGGGCAAATGCGCCTTTGGCATGGAGGCGCTGAAGAAGTCCATGAAATGGGACGAGGATGTCTATGGCCGCGAATATGACCTAGATATCTTCAACATCGTGGCCGTGGATGACTTCAACATGGGCGCGATGGAGAACAAGGGCCTCAATATCTTCAACTCCTCCTGCGTTCTGGCCTCGCCCGAGACCTCGACCGATGCCAATTTCGAACGCATCGAGGCGATCATCGCGCATGAGTATTTCCACAACTGGACCGGCAACCGCATCACCTGCCGCGACTGGTTCCAGCTCTGCCTGAAAGAAGGTCTGACCGTCTTCCGCGACGCCCAGTTCACCGCCGATATGCGCTCGGCCCCGGTCAAGCGGATTTCGGACGTGATCGACCTGCGCGCCCGCCAGTTCCCCGAGGACGGCGGTCCGCTCGCCCACCCGGTGCGCCCCGAACAGTTCCAGGAAATCAACAACTTCTACACCGCCACCATCTATGAAAAAGGCGCCGAGGTGATCGGCATGCTGAAACGTCTGGTCGGCGATGAAGATTACGCCAAGGCGGTAACACTGTATTTTGACCGCCACGACGGGCAGGCCTGCACCATCGAAGACTGGCTGAAAGTTTTTGAGGACGCCACCGGACGCGATCTGTCGCAATTCAAACGCTGGTACAGCCAGGCAGGCACGCCGCATCTGAAAGTGTCGGAAGACTATACAGATGGCACCTACACGCTGACCTTTGAGCAAAGCACGCCCCCCACCCCCGGTCAGCCGGACAAGGATCCCCGCGTGATCCCCATCGCGGTCGGCCTGTTGGGGCCAAACGGCGATGAGGTCTGCGCCACACGGGTGTTGGAAATGACCGAGGCAAAGCAAAGCTTTACCTTCGATGGGCTGGCCGCAAAGCCGGTTCCTTCGGTCCTGCGCGAATTCTCGGCGCCGGTGATCCTGGAACGTGACACATCCAACGCCGAGCGCGCCTTTTTGCTGGCCCATGACACCGATCCCTTCAACCGCTGGGAGGCCGGCAATGCGCTTGCCCGCGAAGCGCGGGTTGCCATGGTGCTCGAAGGCGCCGCGCCGGATGCCGATTACCTGGATGCGCTACAGAAACTGCTGCGCGACGACAGCCAGGATCCGGCATTTCGCGCGCTGGTACTGTCGCCGCCCAGCCAGTCCGACATCGCACAGACCCTGTTTGAGCGCGGCCATGCACCGGATCCGCAAAAGATCTTTGATGCGGCGGAAACCTTTGCACAGACGTTGGCACAGCAGCTCGCCGACAGCCTGCCCAGGCTTTATGCGGATACCACCGTTTCGGGCGCCTATTCCCCGGATGCGATAAGCTGCGGCAAGCGTGATCTCAACGGGCGCATCCTGTCGCTTCTGACCCGGCTTGACGGCGGTCAGCAAGCGGCGCGCCAGTATGAAGACGCCGACAACATGACCCAGCAATACGCAGCCCTCGCCTGCCTGCTGAAGGCTGAAAAAGGTGATGCGCAATCGCAGGCCTTCTTTGACCAATGGAAAGGCGACCGGCTGGTGATGGACAAATGGTTTGCCTTGCAGATCGCCTCTGCCGCGCCGGAAACCGCTGCGTCCGTTGCGCGCGATCTCACCCAGCATGACTTGTTCACCCTGAAGAACCCCAACAGGTTCCGCGCGGTGATGGGCGCACTGGCAGGCCATCACGCCGGGTTCCACCATGCCTCGGGCGCGGGCTATCGGTTGCTGGCCGAGAACCTGATCGCCCTTGATAAGCTGAACCCGCAGACCACCGCCCGCATGTGCGCCGCCTTCCAGACCTGGAAACGCTACGACGCAGACCGTCAGGCGCTGATCCGGACGGAGCTGGAGCGGATCGCGGGCACCGAGGGGCTGAGCCGTGACACCACCGAAATGGTGACCCGGATTCTGGATGCCTAAGGGGAACACTCCTCCCATGCCGGAAACCGCCCCTGTGGAAGACTATCACTTCCGTCGGCAGGGGCGGTCTCCCGAACTGGTTCTGGCACTCGCGGCCTGGCTTGCGGCGCTGACCGGGCTGTATTTCTATGCGCAGGCAACGCCATGGCTGATTGCGTTGTTGTTCCTGCCGGTCATTCCCGGCCTGTTCGATCTGGTAAAGAACCCGGGCTCCGGCCTTGATGTGACGGCAGAGCAGATCGTCTGGTTCACCGGCGGCGAGCGGACGGACCTGCCGCTGTCACGCATCGCGCGGCTGCGGCTTGATACCCGGCTGGATCTTTCGATCCGCGCAACTCTGATCCTGACAACGGGCAACAAGCTGCGACTGCCGCAGCCCGTCGTGCCGCCTGTGGCCGAGCTGACCCACGCGCTGGATCAGCGCGGCATCGCCCATGAGCGGCATCATTTCTCACTTTTTTAGTATTATTTTACAGGTTTACCCTGTTCATTATACCTTTTCGAAAGGACCTCTCCCGTTTTTCCGGATCGGCTCCTTCAGTTCCCCAGAGCTGCCATTTTTGCGCCGCAATGCGCCATCAGTTTGCGGAGGACGAAGCAGTACCAATTCGCCGGAAACGAGAATGCCAAGATCCCCCTTTCAACTTTCGGATATCCTGTCCCGCCTCCCCGTTTCCCTGCCTGACCGGCTGAAACGACGCGACGCCACGACCGCCGTTGCGGCACCGGCCTCAGTGCGCGCTGAGCCAGCGGCCCACTATGCGCGTCCGGAGGATAGCCTGTCGATCTCGATCTGCACTGAGAGCGACGAGGATACCGCCTGCTGTGCCTTGCAGAAGGAGGGGCAGTTCCTTGCCCGACAAGAGCGCTGGCAGGAGCTCTCGGACCGGATCGCAGAGGCCGATCAGGCACGGTTCACCACTCCCGGCGGCATGCCCGAAGCCGAGCTTCTGGCCTATGGCGCACGCGCCGATGTGGTCAACGCGGTGGAACATGCCCTGAACGATGGGCAGCCCCGCGATCAACGGCAGCTTATCGACGGGGTGATGGCACTAGAGGCCATCCGCAAGGATCACCGCAAAGACCCCTATCTGACCGCGCTGATCGCGCTGGCCCATATCGATATCGGCTGGGTCTGGCGAGGTCCGGGACTTGAGGAAACCGTCTCCAAGGTACACCTGCGGCGCTGCGCCGCCCATTTTGAACGCGCTGCCACGCTGCTATCGGGCATCGCGCCCGGTCTGCCCGGCAGCGCCTTCCTTGCAGCGGCGGACTGCGCGCTCTTTGCCGCCCGCCGCGCCGAAACGCTACATGTGGCCGATGCCTATGCCCGGCTGATCGATCTGGCACCGCAGAACCACCGCCCCATGCGCGCCCTTGGGCTTCAGATGCTACCACGCTGCTCCGGTTCCTATCCGGCGCTGGAGCTGGAGGCCCGCCGCACCGCTTCGCGCACGCAGGATATCTGGGGCTCCGGTGGCTACACTTGGGTCTATTTCGACGCCCTTGCCACCGACTCGGCAGCCGGGGCCCTGGTCGATCCGCAGTTTTTCATCGACGGGTTGAAGGACATCCTGGCCGCCCATCCCTCGCAGGATATGGCGAACCTTCTCAGCGCCTATTGCGCGGTGGCACTGGGCGGCGCGCAGATGGATGGCACGACGCCGCAGACGCCCCGGCAGGAAATCGCAAGCGCCGCCAGCTGGCTGATCCGCGACCACCTGCGCGAAGTGCATCCGCTGATCTGGGCCCATGCGGCGAACGGGTTTGACAACAGCGCCCGAGTTACCTCGCTGCGCCGCTTCTCGGCCCGCGGGCAGGCACAGGCTATGAGCTTTATCGCGCAGATTTTCCGGGATGAGATCGCCCATGGCCAGAAGATCGCCATCACACCGGACGGGCTGCATGTGACCACCGGCTAGGCGCGCGCCCTCGGGCAACGCAGCACTGTCAACAGACACAGAAAAGGCCGGGACATGCCCGGCCTTTTGCGTTGCGGCTTCACCCGACGTTCAGGTTTTCTTGAAGGCATCCATCAGTGCTGCGCCCAGCGCGCCGGTGGCGCCGCCTTTCTCCTGCACCGGTTTCCCCTTGGGGCCAGCCGTCATCTTCCCCCGCGCAGGCGGTTTGCCACCGCGACGGTTGCCCGACCCCTGCCCCGGACCAGCGCCGCGTTCCTTGCGGTTTTCCCGGGCCGACGCGCCGCCGTCCTTTTTCATCGTCAGGGCGATGCGTTTACGCGGCACGTCCACCTCGGTCACGGTGACCTTCACCACCTGCCCGGCTTTCACCACCTCGTGCGGATCCTTCACGAACCGGTCGGCCAGCTGGCTGACATGCACCAGGCCGTCCTGATGCACGCCAATGTCCACGAAGGCGCCAAAGGCCGCGACATTGGTGACCGTACCTTCCAGCACCATGCCGGGTTTCAGATCGGTGATCTCCTCAACCCCGTCGGTAAAGGACGCGGTGACAAAACTGGGGCGCGGATCGCGGCCGGGTTTTTCCAACTCGCTCAGGATGTCGCGCACCGTAGGCAGGCCAAAGCTCTCATCGACGAAGTCTTCGGCGCGGATGCCGCGCAGGGCGGTATTGTCCCCCATGATCTGACGGATATCCCGCCCGCAGGCCGTCACAATCTTGCGCGCAACGCCGTAAGCCTCGGGGTGCACAGAGGATGCATCCAGCGGCTCCTTGCCGTCCCGGATACGCAGGAAGCCCGCGCATTGTTCAAAAGCCTTGGGGCCAAGCCGCGCAACCTTCAGCAGCTCCTTTCGGGACTGGAACGCCCCGGCGGCATCCCGATGCGCCACGATCGCCTCGGCCAGCCCGGGGCCAAGCCCCGAGACATGCGCCAGAAGCGGCGCCGAAGCCATGTTGAGGTCGACGCCGACGGCGTTCACCACATCCTCGATCACCGCCTCCAGTGATTTCGACAGTTTGTGCTGATCCACATCGTGCTGGTACTGGCCAACGCCGATGCTCTTGGGCTCGATCTTCACCAATTCGGCCAACGGGTCCTGCAGTCGGCGGGCAATGGAAACCGCGCCGCGCAAGGAAACATCGAGATCGGGAAATTCCCGCGCCGCCAGTTCAGAAGCCGAGTAGACTGAGGCGCCCGCTTCGGAGACCACCACCTTGGTCGGCGCCTTGATCTTGGCCGGCAGGTTCTTCAGCACCTCGGCCACCATCCGCTCGGTCTCGCGAGAGGCGGTACCATTGCCGATGGCGATCAGCTCAACGCCGTGCTCCGCGATCAGCTTCAGGATCGATACCTGCGCCCCGCGCAGATCGTTCTTGGGCTGAAACGGATACAGCGTCTCTGTGGCCACCAACTTCCCGGTCGCATCAACCACTGCCGCCTTGACGCCGGTGCGAATGCCCGGGTCCAGCCCGAGGGTCGGCCGCGCACCGGCTGGCGCTGCGAAGAGGAGATCCTTGAGGTTGCGGGCAAAGACCTGGATCGCATCCTCCTGCGCCCTGGCGCGCAGATCGCCCATCAGTTCCAGCATCATCGACAGCGACAGTTTCACCCTCCAGGTCCAGCCTGCGACCTTGCGCAGCCATTTGTCGCCGGGCCCATCGCCGCCAGCCCCCAGAACTGCGGCCACCATGGCCTCGGCCTTTGCCACGCCCTCTTCCGGGTCGGGGCCGATATCCAGCGTCAGAACCCCTTCGTTCGAGCCGCGCAGCATCGCCAGCGCCCGGTGCGAGGGTACATCGGCCCAGCGTTCGCGATGATCGAAGTAATCAGAGAATTTGGCGCCTTCCTGCTCCTTGCCTTCGACCACCCGTGCGGTCAGCAGGGCGTCGCGCTGCAGGAACTCCCGCAGACGCCCCAGAAGGTCGGCGTTTTCCGTCAAGCGCTCGGTCAGGATATCGCGCGCACCGTTCAGGGCATCCTTCACCGTCGCCACCGCCTCGGTGATATAGCCTTCGGCCAACGCCTCGGGCTCAAGGTTGCGGTCGGCAAGGATCGCCTCGGCCAATGGTTCCAGCCCGTTTTCCCGCGCGATCATCGCCTTGGTACGACGCTTGGGCTTGTAGGGCAGATAGATATCTTCAAGCTGCGCCTTGGTCTCGGCCTTGGCAATCTTGGCAGCCAGATCGTCGGTCAGCTTGTCCTGACTGCGGATCGATTCGAGGATGGTTCCCCGGCGCGCTTCGAGTTCGCGCAGGTAGCACAGGCGCTCGTCCAGGGTCCGCAGCTGGGTATCGTCCAGCCCACCAGTCACCTCTTTGCGGTAGCGGGCGACAAAGGGCACCGTCGCACCCTCATCCAACAACTGCACGGCGGCGCTGACCTGTTTGGCGGCAGCGCCGATTTCGGTTGCGATGGTCTGGGCGATGCGGGCGCTGATCTCGGGCGATGTATCCACGGGCGGGGTCCTCTTCCTTGGCGCGGTCATGGCGCGGGGAGACCCTTCTTAGCCTTGGCGACAGGAGCCGCCAAGGGGGTGACGAATGCACCTGCGCGCATCCGCCATTTTTCAGCCGTCAGGGCGCTCAGAAGTAGATGAAGTCATCCCAGCTGAGCTCAGAGGCACTGACATTTTCAAGCAGCACCGTATCGCCCGCGCCATAGCCAACCAGCGTGCCATCGACCACCGAGGTGATGGTGATGTCCCCCTGGGTCACAACCTGCATTTCCAGCAAGTCGACACCCACTTCGAAATCGGTGATGACGTCAGCGTTGCCGCCTTGCTCAAAGGCGAAGACATCGAAACCGACGCCGCCGCTCAGGATGTCATTGCCGATACCGCCAGCCAAATAGTCAAAGTCGGCACCGCCGCTGATCACATCGTCGCCGTCACCGCCAATCAGGTAGTCAAAGCCATCACCACCGGTGAGAACGTCGTTACCATCCCCGCCAAGCAGATTGTCATCGCCTGCCCCGCCATCCAGCGTGTCGTGCCCAACACCCCCGTCAAGGCTGTCATGACCCGCGCCACCAAACAGCGCATCCTCGCCAAAGTTGCCCAGAAGTTCGTCACTCCCTGATCCGCCATAAACAACATCGTTGCCGCCATCGGCCCAGATGTAGTCATTGCCAAGCCCGCCATCCAGCGTGTCAGCGCCATAGTTGCTGGAGATGATATCGTCCTGGGCGCTGCCGATAAGGTTGCTCGCCTCGATACCGTCGATGGTGATGAAGCGGTTGCTGTAGAGGAATGTCATCCCGCTGAAGTCATAGCTGCCGCCGGCCTCCAGGCGCAGGCCTTCGTCTTGCCCGGCAACCCCCAGCTGGATCTGCTCGATACCGCGCAGCTCTGCATCCGCGCTGATGCGGTTGTTGTCACTGCCGGTGAATTTCAGCGTGTCGATCCCGGAGCCACCGCTCACGACGCCTTCCAGGCGCCCGTCCGCCGTCTCGTGCAGGATGAGATCATCGCCGCCGCCCCCGTACAGGGAATCGCGGCCCTCGCCACCATCCAGAGTGTCACTGCCATTGCTGCCGGAGAGAAGGTCGTCGCCAGAGCTGCCAACCAGGTGATCATCGCCATCGCGTCCAAAGATGCGATCATCGCCAGCATCACCCCAGATGTAGTCATCGCCAAGGCCGCCATCCAACGTGTCGTCACCGTAGCTGCTGATGATACTGTCGTTCTGGGCACTGCCGGTGACCTTGGTCGCCAACGTGCCATCGACAAAGATATCGCCGGTGCTGTCGAGGAATGTAATTGCGCTGAAATTGTAAGAGCCTCCGGACTCAAGCCGCAAATGGCCTGGGGTCTCTGCATCGCCCAGCTGGATCTGCTCGATGTCGATCAGCTGCGCATTCGCACCGATGGAGGCACTGTAGGGGCCAGCGAACCTCAGCGTGTCGATCCCGGCACCGCCGATCACGACGGTGTTCAGAGGCCCGTAAAGCGTGTTGTATTCGATCACGTCAGCGCTATCGGCGTCCACCAGGGTAAAGTCCGATTGGTCGATATTGGCGGCATCGACGTTTTGCAGGAAGACACTGTCACCTTCGCCATAGGTCACAAGGGTACCGCCCTCGACCGAGGCAATCGTGACGTCAGACCAGGCCGCACCGCGAATTTCCAGCGTATCCTGTCCGTCGACAAAATCGGTGATGGTGTCCATCCCATCGCCGGAGCGGAAGGCAAAATGGTTAGCACCAGCACCGCCAGTCAGCCTGTCAGAGCCACTTCCCGCGTAGAGGGTGTCGTTGCCAAGACCGCCATTGATCACATCATCGTAAGCGGTTCCGATAAGGATATCGTCTGCGTCTGTTCCAGTTTTAATATTCGCCATATCGCCGGTGTCCTCTGTTGAATATGGTATGTGCCATGCGTCAGCAAAAACCCGCACAGGGTGCATTTGCACTCAGCAACACAACCTTATCGAGTCTTTGATGTTTCCAATTTTTCGCTTAGGGCGAGGTGGTCATCTGGGCAGAGGTTCCTTCCCGGCGTCGAATGGCCCTGATTTTGTTATCCCGGCGGGAAAGCCACGGCCCGAAGCGATGGGCACGATCCGTGTCCATCCGGGCCGGACATTTAAAAGAGACACTTTGAACTAAACTGCAGGCCACAGGGGCGCTGCCGCCATTGCCTCTTGCTCCTCGCGCCCGGCAGCCCTAGAACGCTGGGCAAACCAGATATTAGGAGCCGGCACCCATGCTTGACCTGACATATGAACTCCCCAAGCCCAAGGTGATCTCGGGCGCCAAGCATGACTGGGAACTGGTCATCGGCATGGAGGTGCATGCCCAGGTCAGCTCCAATGCGAAACTCTTCTCTGGCGCCTCGACCCAATTCGGCGCCGAGCCGAACTCCAACGTCTCCTTCGTGGATGCGGCGATGCCCGGCATGCTGCCGGTGATCAACGAATATTGCGTCGAGCAGGCGGTGCGCACCGGGCTGGGCCTCAAGGCCGATATCAACCTCTGGTCCGCATTCGACCGCAAGAACTACTTCTACCCCGACCTGCCACAGGGCTATCAGATCTCGCAGCTGTACCATCCCATCGTCGGCGAAGGCGAAGTACTGGTGGAACTGGGCGACGGCACCGCGCGCATGGTGCGCATCGAGCGTATCCACATGGAGCAGGACGCGGGTAAATCGATCCACGACATGGACCCCAACATGTCCTTTGTCGACCTCAACCGCACCGGCGTCTGCCTGATGGAGATCGTCTCGCGCCCCGATATCCGCGGCCCCGAAGAGGCCGCCGCCTATATCGCCAAGCTGCGCCAGATCATGCGTTACCTCGGCACCTGCGATGGCAACATGCAGAACGGCAACCTGCGCGCCGACGTCAACGTGTCTATCTGCCTGCCGGGCGCCTATGAGAAATACCAGGAAACCCAGGATTTCTCGCATCTCGGCACCCGCTGCGAGATCAAGAACATGAACTCTATGCGCTTCATCCAGCAAGCAATCGAGGTGGAAGCCCGCCGTCAGATCGCCATCGTCGAAGCTGGCGGAGAGGTCGAGCAGGAAACCCGTCTTTACGATCCGGACAAGGGTGAGACCCGCTCGATGCGCTCCAAGGAAGAAGCGCATGATTATCGCTATTTCCCCGATCCCGACCTGCTGCCGCTGGAGATCGAACAGGATTGGGTGGACGGTATCGCCGCCAACCTGCCCGAGCTGCCGGACGAGAAAAAGGCCCGCTTCAAAGGTGATTTGGGCCTCACAGAATACAATGCATCGGTGTTGACCGCCGAAGTGGATGCAGCGGATTACTTTGAAGAAGTAGTCGCTAGCGTGGAAGCCAAGGGTGTTGACACCAAGCTAGTTCAGTCAGCCGGGCACTCAGTAGCTCACGGCATCTCCAACATGATCGTAAACGAAGTATTTGGCGCACTAAAAAATGCTGGCCTCGAAATCACTTCGTGCCCGATCTCCCCTTCTCAGCTTGCCAGCATTGTTTTGCTTATGCGTGAAGGAGTTATTTCGAGCAAAATCGGCAAAGAACTGTTCGAGATCGTTTGGAACGAAGGTGGCGACCCCGCGAAGATCGTTGAAGAGCGCGGCATGAAGCAGGTGACCGACACCGGTGCGATTGAGACCGCACTGGACGAGATCATCGCCGCCAACCCCGCGCAGGTGGAAAAGGCCAAAGTGAACCCGAAACTGGCGGGCTGGTTCGTTGGTCAGGTGATGAAGGCCACCGGCGGCAAGGCCAACCCCAAGGCGGTGAACGAGCTGGTCGCCAAGAAACTGGGCTAAGCCAAAGTACAACGACTATGAAAGGCGCTCCATCCGGGGCGCCTTTTTCGTTGTACCCTTACGCCCGGTCGCCGGTCGGGCACTGCCCTTCTTGTTTGATAGCCGGACATCAACAGGCTTTTTTTCCAACTGCTTTCCCCTTTGGCCAAGCAAGTGGCCTAGGTCCGCGGCTGTTCAGGACTCTGACGCGGTCCTGCAATTTCCCTGCAATGGCGGACTGCAGGCTATCACATTGGCGCGCCCTAGATCTCCCGCCGCTCCCAACTCGCGCCACCCGCACTCCCTTTAGGTTGCAAGCCTGCCCTTGACCCTTGCTGCGCTCTGGCCCAGCCTGCCGCCCAACGAACACCTCTCTACGGAGCACCCCATGAAAACCCAATTCGATCAGGCCCTTCAGGACCGCTTGGTGCGCTATGCCGCCATCGACAGTCAAAGCGATGAGACCTCGCCCTCCTCCCCCAGCACCGCGATCCAATTCGATATGCTGAACCTGATGGTCGAGGAACTGAAAGAGATCGGCGCGCAGGATGTGGAGCTGACCGAATACGGCACGGTACTCGCCACCGTGCCCGGCACGGCAGAGGGGCCGACCGTGGGGTTCCTCGCCCATGTGGACACCGCGCCGCAGTTCAACGCCACAGGGGTCAAGCCACGCGTGATCAAGGGCTATAATGGCGGCGACATCACATATCCCGACAGTCCCGATCTGGTGCTCTCGCCCAAGGAACACCCCTATCTGGCGGGCAAGGAAGGGCATGACCTGATCACCGCCTCGGGCACCACCCTGCTCGGCGCCGATGACAAGGCGGGCGTGGCCGTGGTGATGACGCTGGCGCAGCACCTGATCGACAATCCAGACATCCCCCATGGCCCCATCCGCATCGCCTTTACCCCGGACGAAGAGATCGGCCGCGGCGTCGATCCGCAACTGCCCAAGGATCTTGGCGTCGATTTCGCCTATACGCTGGATGGCAGCGATGTGGGTGAGATCATTTATGAAAGCTTCTCGGCTGACCGCGCCGTGGTGACGATCAAGGGCGTGTCGATCCACCCCGGCTGGGCCAAGGAGAAGATGGTCAACGCAGCGCATCTGGCGTCCAAGATCATCCAGACCCTGCCACAGGCCACGATGACGCCGGAAACCACCGATGAGCGCGAAGGTTTCCTGCATGTGACCGACATGAACGGTGGCTCCTCCGAGATGGAGATCAAGCTGATCCTGCGCGATTTTGAACGTGACGGGCTGGCCGCAAAGGGTGATCTTCTGCGCAAGGTCTGCGACGCCGTGCAGGCAAGCGAGCCGCGCGCGGAGATCACCTGCGAGATCTACCCGCAGTATCGCAACATGCGTTACTGGCTGGAGGATGACATGACCCCGGTGGATCTGGCGCTGGAGGCCTGCAAGGCCAATGGGATCAAGCCGATCTCGATCCCGATCCGCGGCGGCACCGATGGATCGCGCCTGACCGAGCTTGGCGTGCCGACGCCGAATATCTTCTGCGGCATGCAATGCGTGCACGGACCGCTGGAATGGGTTTCGGTGCAGGACATGGCCGCGGCGACGAACGTCTGCCTGACCCTGGCGCAGCTGGCTGCGAAGAAGTAACCGCTCCCACTGCGCGACACCGCGTCGCCGCCACAGATGTAGAGAGAATGTCACGGCCTGCGCCGCGTTCCGGCGGCGCAGCTTGACCCCTCGCCTGCATCCGCTAAACCTTCGGGCTAGTCGTCAGGAGTCCGGCATGCAGCCTTATGAATACAAAGTGGTTCCCGCCCCGCAGAAGGGCACCAAGGCTAAGGGCGTGAAAACCCCCGAGGATCGCTTTGCCCACTCGGTCGAGATCACCCTTAACCAGATGGCCGCTGAAGGCTGGGAATACCAGCGCGCAGAACTGCTGCCCTCGGACGAACGTTCCGGGCTGACCGGATCGACAACCAACTGGCGTAATGTGCTGATCTTCCGCCGTGCGCTGGCCCCTGCCCCCGTGCAGCAGGCCCCGGCAGAGGACACAGCCGCGACCGCCCCGCCGCTAACGGCCACAGCTGGTGACCCCGAAGCCCCCACAGGCGCAACCCCGGTTCCCGGCCCCGGCGCAGCGCAGATGCAGGGCGACGATGGTGTCGAAGAACTCAGCCCGGTTTCGGGCGTGACGACCGCGCTCAAAACCCGGGCCAGCCTGTCAGCGACGCGCGATCTGCCTGAAAAACCGACAGGCGATCCCGAAGACGACTCCGGAACCCGCTGAGGATACCGCGCCCGCCTGGGGCGCAATAAGCCGTGCTTAACTGCCGATATCCAGCGCCAGCGCGTGAATACGCGGCACGATATCGCCCAATGCCTTGTGCACCGCGCGGTGCTGCTGAACCCGGTTCATCCCGGCGAAGGCCGCAGCGCGGATTTTCACATTAAAGTGACTCTCACCCGCGCCGTCATGACCGGCATGTCCGATATGGCTGTCGCTGTCGTCGACGACCTCCAGATGGTTGGGCTGGAACGCCTCTTGCAGGCGCATTTCCATTTCGCTCTTCACGCTCATTTTCCGCTCACTCTCATAAAAATTTCCCCTCCCCCCTTCTATCTTCTGCCCCTTAGACTAAACTGCTTGCTCCGAGTCGAGCAGATCCGTCTAGAAGGTGCGCCCCATGAGCAAATCAGATCCCTTTGGTTTCGATATGTCCGTCCGCTCCGCGAAAAAGAAAAACCCACGCGGGCGACGTGCCGTATCCGGAGCCTCAGAAACATCGGTGCGAACCTGCGCCAAGGACGGCTGCGAGGAAGCCGGCAAGTTCCGCGCCCCCAAAGCCCCCGATGTGCTGGATGAATACGTCTGGTTCTGTCAGGAGCATATCCGGGAATACAACCAGAAATGGAACTTCTTCCAGGGCACCACAGAGGCTGAATTGAACGCACAGGCCTCCAAAGACAAGGTCTGGGAACGTCAGACCCGCCCGATGGGCGACCCCGAGGCCCGCGCCTGGGCGCGCCTGGGCATTGAGGACCCGCATCAGGTGCTAGGCGCCAATGCCACCCGCAACCCCGGCAAGAACGCGAAATCCGGCCGCCGCCTGCCCGCCACCGAGCGCCGCGCACTGGAAATCCTGGAAGCCCGTGACGACTGGTCCAAGGCTGAGATCCGCAAGGCCTACAAGAAACTGATCAAGGTTCTGCACCCGGACATGAACGGCGGCGACCGCAGTCAGGAAGAACAGCTGCAAGAGGTTGTCTGGGCCTGGGACCAGCTGAAAGAAAGCCGCAGCTTCAAATAACCGATCTGCGCATTTTGTGATAAGGGCCCCACCGGGGCCCTTTTTCGTGCAGGATCTGGCCGTCGTACATTCTTCGCTCTAAGCCCGTTTCAGCGCTCCCCGTATACGCTCATATCCTCTGCCACAGCCCGCCAAACACGCATCCACCGCGGTGAGACGTCGCGCAATTGTACCGCTCACATACCTTTCGCTTGCCCTTCTCCGTCAGATCGGGCACCAATCCCCCGAATTACGCCCCCAGACCGCCGGGGCACAGAGATAAGGATCGACTGCTATGAGCGACGGCATGCTGGATATGAATGCGAAACCGACCGAGACCATTTCGGTCCGTGATGTGTTCGGGATTGACACCGACATGACCGTCAAGGGCTTTGCCGAAGGCTCTGACCGGGTGCCGGCGCTGGATCCGACCTACAAGTTTGACCCCGACACCACGCTGGCCATCCTTGCGGGCTTTAGCCACAACCGCCGCGTGATGATCCAGGGCTATCACGGCACGGGCAAATCGACCCACATCGAACAGGTCGCTTCCCGCCTCAACTGGCCCTCGGTGCGCGTCAACCTCGACAGCCACATCTCCCGGATCGACCTGATCGGTAAGGATGCGATCAAACTGCGCGACGGCAAGCAGGTCACCGAATTCCACGAAGGCATCTTGCCCTGGGCGCTGCGCAATCCGGTTGCCATCGTATTCGACGAATACGATGCGGGCCGTGCCGACGTGATGTTCGTGATCCAGCGGGTTCTGGAGCATGACGGCAAGCTGACCCTGCTCGACCAGAACGAGATCATCACCCCGAACCCCTTCTTCCGCCTGTTTGCCACCGCGAACACCGTCGGTCTGGGCGATACCACGGGCCTTTACCACGGTACCCAGCAGATCAACCAGGCCCAGATGGACCGCTGGTCGCTGGTCTCCACGCTGAACTACCTCAGCCACGATGCCGAAACCGCCATCGTCCTGTCCAAGGCACCGCATTACAACACCGAGAAGGGCCGCAAGATCGTCAGCCAGATGGTCACTGTTGCGGATCTGACCCGGACCGCCTTCATGAACGGTGACCTGTCCACCGTGATGTCGCCGCGGACCGTGATCAACTGGTCGCAGAACGCCGAGATCTTCCGTGATGTGGGCTATGCCTTCCGCCTGTCGTTCCTGAACAAATGCGACGAGCTGGAGCGCCAGACCGTGGCCGAGTTCTATCAGCGTTGCTTTGACGAGGAACTGCCCGAAAGCGCGGCAAACGTCGCCTGAACCCGGTAAGGACACTCCCATGCATATCGGCCTGATCGGTGGAATCGGCGTTGCAGCCACGGTGGTCTATTACCAGCGGCTGACGGCGGCGATGACAGCACAGGGCCTGCCGCTGGAGCTGACCATCGTCCATGCCGATGTGCAGGAGCTGATCCGCAACAACCTGTCGGACAACCGCGCGGCGCAGGCCGAAATCTATGCAGGATTGATCGACCGTCTGCGCGGCGCCGGGGCCGATTGCGTCGCCATCACCTCTTTGGGTGGGCATTTCTGTTTCGACGAAACGGTGGCGTTGTCTTCCCTGCCGCTGGTCTCGGCCGTCACGCCGCTGGACGATTATTTTGCGGCACAGGAGCTGAACACCGTTGGTCTGCTGGGCACCCGCGTGGTGATGAAGACGGGCCTTTATGGGCAATTGAAGAAAACCCGCGCCGTGGCGCTGGAGGATGAGATCGAGGACCTGGGCCAAAGCTATCAGGACATGGCCGTCGCCGGGGTCTGCACCCCGCAAAATCGGGCGCTGTTCCTAGATGCAGGACAGCGGATGGTCGATGGTCTGGGCGCCGATGCCATCGTGCTGGCGGGCACCGATCTCAACCTGGCGTTTGACGGGCAGGATCCGGGCTATAGGGTGGTAGATGCGCTGGATGTGCATGTGGACCTGCTGGCGCGGCTGGCGGCCGATGAAGCCGACCTCGATGAAGTGAGAGCGAAAATATGAGCAAACCGACCGACAACCCGGCAGATCCGTTCAAAAAGGCGCTGGCCGAAGCGACCAAGGTGATGGCCGACGATTCCGAACTGTCGGTCAGCTACACGGTCGACCCGGCCGGGCTTTCGGGCGATTCCATGCGCCTGCCGCAAGTCTCCCGCCGGATGACGCGCGAGGAAGTGCTGTTGGCCCGCGGCACTGCGGATGCGCTCGCTTTGCGCCACAAGTTCCACGACGATGCCGTCCACGCGAAATACGCACCGCAAGGCGAGATGGCCCGTGATCTTTACGAGGCGATGGAAACCGCCCGCTGCGAGGCGATGGGCGCGCGCCACATGCCGGGCACCGCCTCCAACATCGACGTCAAGATCCGCAACGAGGCGATCCGGCGCGGCTATGATCAGATGAAATCCTCGACCGAGGCGCCGCTGGCTGCTGCTGCGGGCTATCTGGTCCGGCAGATGGCCACGGGCCGCCCGCTGCCCGAAGGTGCCGCCAACGTGGCCGAGCTGTGGCGCGGTTATATCGAGGCCGAAGCCGGTGAAACGCTCGGCGACCTCGAAGAGAAGATTGCCGATCAGGCGGAATTCGCCCGCTTTGCCCGCCAGATTATCACCGATCTCGGCTATGGCGACCAGCTGGGCGATGACCCCGATCAGCCGGATGAGGATCAGGAAGACCAGGCCGAAGAGGACGCCGAAGAGCAGCAGGATCCCGACAGCTCCGGCGAAGATGATTCCGACGACGAACAGGCCGATGCGGATGCCGAACAGGCGCAGGAGCAGCAGCAAGACGAAAGCCAGGCCCAGGTCTCGATGGACGAGATGGCTGAGGACGAGCTGTCGGAAGAAACCGAAATGCCCGATGGCGAGGCGCCGCTGGACCCGCCCCCGCCGCCGCCTGCCTCAGAAGCGGATCCCGACTACAAGGTGTTCCTGGACACCCACGACGAGGAAATCGCCGCAGAAGATCTGGCCGAACCAGCCGAGCTGGAGCGCCTGCGCGCCTATCTCGATCAGCAGCTGGAACCGCTGAAGGGTGCCGTTTCCCGCCTTGCCAACAAGCTGCAGCGCCGTCTTCAGGCGCAGCAGAACCGCTCCTGGGAGTTCGACCTGGAGGAAGGCATTCTGGACGCAGGCCGTCTAGCGCGCGTTGTCGCCAACCCGACAACCCCGCTGTCGTTCAAACGCGAAAAGGATACCGAGTTCCGCGACACCGTGGTGACGCTGCTTCTCGACAACTCCGGCTCGATGCGGGGGCGTCCGATCTCGATCGCGGCGATCTGCGCCGACGTTCTCGCCCGCACCCTTGAACGCTGCAACGTGAAGGTCGAGATCCTCGGCTTTACCACCCGCGCCTGGAAGGGCGGCATGGCGCGCGAGGCCTGGCTGAACGAAGGCCGCCCGCAGCAGCCCGGTCGTCTGAACGATCTGCGCCACATCATCTACAAGGGCGCCGATGTACCATGGCGCCGCGCGCACCCGAACCTTGGCCTGATGATGAAAGAGGGCCTGTTGAAAGAGAACATCGACGGTGAGGCGCTGGAATGGGCGCACCGCCGGATGGTCGGCCGTCCCGAGGCGCGCAAGATCCTGATGGTCATCTCGGATGGTGCCCCGGTGGATGACTCCACCCTGTCGGTGAACCCGGCGAACTTCCTGGAAAAACACCTGCGCGATGTGATCGCCATGGTGGAGAAGAAGAAACAGGTGGAGCTGCTGGCCATCGGCATCGGCCATGACGTCACGCGCTACTATGACCGCGCGGTGACCATCACCGATGTCGAACAACTTGCCGGTGCCATGACAGAACAGCTGGCGGCGCTGTTTGACAGCGACCCACGCGCCCGCGCCCGTGTCATGGGCATCAAGAAGGCCAGTTAAGAAAGCCACGGCATGGCGCAGCGCAAGATCGAATATTTCTACTCCACCCATTCCGCCTATGCCTATCTTGGCTCCAGGCGGCTGGCAGAAATCTGCGCGGCCCATGACTGCCAACTGATCCACCGCCCCTTTTTGTTGTCGCCGGTGGTGGAGCAGGCAGGCGGGCGTCCCTTTGCCGGGCGCAGTCAGGCGCATGTCGATTACTTCTTCGGACGCGAGATCGAACGCTGGGCCGCCTATCGCGGCGTTCCGATCATTACCTACCGCCCGACCTACCATGACAACGCCCTGACCCTTTCCAGCGGCATGGTGATCATGGCCGAACGTCTGGGGCAGGACGTCGATGCCCTTGCCCATGCGTTGCTTGAGGCGCATTGGCGCGATGACATCGACCTGATGAACCCCGAGCAGCTGTCACAGGCTGCACGAAACGCCGGGCTTGCCCCCGAACCGTTGCTTGAAGGTGCGATGGCGCCCGATGTGCAGGCGGTTCTACAGGCCAATACCGATGCGGCCCTGCGGATGCATCTGTTCGGATCACCGACCTATGTGCTGGATGGGGATCCCTATTACGGACAGGACCATCTGGAACTGCTGGAATTCGGCCTGCGCCAGCCCTTCCCCAACACGACCTTTCAGAACCCATCAGTCGACACGGTCTGAATTTCCCGGGTTGCACCCGGCCCCGCTTCGCTGTTCTCTGGCGCGGTTGACACCCGCCAACGCAGGAGGCTCCCCATGTTTCAGTCATTCGACGTCACCGCCCGCCCGGATCAGGGGCCGCCCCGGCTGCAGGCACTGCGCGCAGAGCTGGATCGGGAGGCGCTGGATGGATTCCTCGTGCCCCGCGCCGATGCGCATCAGGGCGAATACGTCGCCCCGCGGGACGACCGGCTTGCCTGGCTGACCGGCTTTACCGGCTCTGCAGGGTTTTGCGCGGCCATGGCCCATGTCGCGGGTGTCTTCATCGACGGACGCTACCGCACGCAGGTGAAACAGCAGGTCGCTGATGTCTATACCCCGGTGCCCTGGCCCGAGGTCCAGCTGCACGACTGGCTGAAGGAACAGCTGCCGGATGGCGGTCGCGTCGGGTTTGATCCATGGCTGCACGCCACCGGCCAGATCGCCGACCTGCGCAGACAGCTGGACGGCAGCGGCATCATGCTTGTGGATTGCGAAAACCTGGTGGACCGCATCTGGGAGGACCAGCCTGCACCGCCCGCAGAGCCCGTCATCGCCCACCCCGAGGCCTACGCCGGGGAAAGCGCCGCCGACAAATGCGGACGGCTGGCCAAGGGCCTGCGCGAGGCCGGACAAGAGGCTGCCCTGATCACCCTACCCGACAGCATCATGTGGCTGCTGAACATCCGCGGATCGGACATTCCACGCAATCCGGTCGCCCATGGCTTTGCCATCCTGCACAGTGATGCGCGTGTGGACCTGTTCATGGACCTGTCGAAACTGGAGGGGCTGGCGGATCACCTGGGCGCAGGCGTAACCGTGCATCCACCTGCCGGTTTCCTGAATGCCGTGGGCGCGCTCAATGGCGCCGTGGCGGTGGACCGGGACAGCCTGCCGCAGATCGTTGCCGAGACTCTAGGCGACCGTCTTCAGCCGACAGGCGACCCCTGCGCCCTGCCCAAGGCCTGCAAGAACGCGGCAGAGATCGAAGGCAGCGCCGCCGCCCACCTGCGCGATGGCGCCGCTGTGGTGGAGCTGTTGGCTTGGCTCGACGACCAGGCCCCGGGCAGCATCACCGAAATCGACGTGGTCAAACAGCTGGAAACGCTGCGCCGCCGGGACGACAGGCTGCGCGATATCAGTTTTGACACCATTTCCGGCACCGGAGCCAATGGCGCCGTGATCCACTACCGCGTCACGGTCGAGACCGACACGGTACTGCAGGACGGCGATCTGCTGGTTCTGGACAGCGGCGGGCAGTATCTGGATGGCACCACTGACATCACCCGCACCATTGCCATTGGCGCCCCGGGAGCCGAGGAACGCGCCGCCTTTACCCGCGTGCTGCAGGGCATGATCGCAATCTCCCGCCTGCGCTGGCCACAGGGACTGGCCGGGCGCGACATCGAGGCCATCGGGCGGATGCCGCTGTGGCTGGCCGGGCAGGATTTCAATCATGGTCTGGGCCATGGCGTCGGCGCCTACCTCAGCGTACACGAAGGCCCGCAGCGCCTCAGCCGTGCCTCTGCGGTACCGCTGCAGCCCGGCATGATCTTGTCCAATGAACCGGGATATTATCGCGAAGGCGCCTTTGGCATCCGGATCGAGAACCTGATCGTCACCCAAAAGGCCCCTGCCCTGCCCGGCGGAGACGCAGAGCGTGACATGCTGGATTGGCGTACCTTGACCTTTGTCCCGATCGACCGGCGGCTGATTGACGCAGATATGCTATCAAGGGAAGAACGCGACTGGCTGAATGCTTATCATGCGCAGGTCGCCCAGAAAATCCGCCCGCAGATCAGCCCCGCCGCACAGGCCTGGCTGGATCAGGCGACTGCGGCGATCTGATACCCGGCTGTTACATTGCCGGGGCAAGACATGCATACCAATGACGAGATGGGGAAAATCACATGAGCAAGATCCGAATTCGCAAAGCAGATGGCACCTGGGTGGTGCGCTCGGGCGGGGCCGTTCTGGGCGAAACCAACCGCGCATTGGAGCTGAGCGAAGAGGGTCATGCGCCGGTCATCTATTTCCCGCGCGAAGACATCGCCATGGCCTTTCTCGATCCCAGCAGCAAGACGACGCATTGCCCGCACAAGGGTGATGCCTCCTATTTTTCCATCGTGAACAAATCCTCGGTGACCGAAGACGCTGTCTGGAGCTATGAAGACCCAATCAGTAACGTGGGCGAAATAAAAGGCTATTTGGCGTTTTATCCCAGTGACTCGGTGAAGATCGAACAGATCTGAATCTGCCGGGCCAGCAGGGCCGCCTTTTACGCCACAGCTTCTAGGCGGCACAGCGTTTTACCGGCGCTGTGCCGTTTTCAAAGCGATGAAGAACCGATTGCAATCATTAAATTTAAACTGACCGACAGCGGTACCGCGCGACCTGCGCGTATCATTAACAATTATACAAAATTGTGGACCGCCTATACTTCCGTGCCCTTGCCAATAAGGGGTTCGAAGCTAGATCACGATCGGCACCTATTCCGGCGCACACGGCCGGTCAAAGCGGCCCATCAGGACCGCCCCGATATCAGGATTTCAAAGTGGCCCAACAGCCTGAAAGCAGATCAGCCCTACAACAGTACAGAACGGACCAAATGCCGTTTTGCCTGTTCAAGCGCTTCCCCCGACCCAAAGACATTTGCGTCTCTGGCGCATTCGATTGCGTAGTTGACCAACGCTTCGAGGGCCGCCTGTTCTTTGTCCTGCTCGCTCGTTTTGTTTTGTACTTCGACCTCTTTCGGGTCGAATTTATAAGTACGCATATCTTCCCTTCCGCACCCCATTTACGCCCGTTGCCGTTAACTTTACTTAAAAAAACGGTTCATCCAATCCAGCGAAAGAAAAAATTAATAAATGCGTGACGTAGATACATCTCAGTTGAGTGGTCGCCTGCTTCGGGTCTTTTTAACAGTTTACGATGAAATGTCCGTCAGCAAGGCCGCTGAGCAGCTGAACATCAGCCAATCCACCGTCAGTCACAACCTGGAAAAACTGCGCTGCATCATAGGCGACAAGTTGTTCGTGCAGGCCGGGCGCGGGATCGTTCCCAGCCCACGCGCGGAACGCCTGGTGCCCAAGGTCCGACGCCTGTTGGCCCAGATGGATGCGCTGGTGGACCATGGGGAATACGTCCCCGCCAATGACCCCGATCCGTTTGTGATCGCCACCAACGGTGGCGTTCTTGTCCCCGAGGTCAACCGAACCTGCACGCGCATCTGGCAGGAAGTTCCCAGAAAACGCATGGTGTTCCGCGAGCTTGGCCCCAGCGCGAATGCCGAAAACCTGCTGGAGCGTGGGATTGCCGATTTTGCCATTGCCCCCCGCCCCGAAGTCTATCCCGCGACCCTGTGCCATGCGCATCTTTTCTCCGAGGGATTCCGGGTCTTTTACGATCCTGAGGTGCGCGGACCGGTAAAGGACGTCTACGACTACTCTGGCGCCAGCCATGCCACGCTGGATTTCGGCGGCCCCTACAAAAGCACCGTGCAGAGCGCGCTGGAGGCCCTCAACCTGTCACGCGACATTGCCGTCAGCGTGCCGAATGTCTGGCTGCTGGCCGAGGTGATCCGTGGCACCGACACGGTTGCCACCCTGCCGGCCATGCTAATAAATTCTGCGTTCCGGGGGTTCAGCAGTTCTCCGCTACCGCTGAGCGTTCCGGATGCAGAATTTGATCTGGTCTGGCATCGCCGGTTCGATGGATCATCCCGATTGGCATGGCTACGTGAGATTCTCACCGAAACCCTGAAACAGCCCGCCAGCTGAGGCACACCAGCACCGCCCCCGGGTCTTAGCTGTGTTCCTCTGCAGCCGTTGCCACTAGGGCGCGGTTATAGGCCTTCAGCGCATCCACGTGGTAGAGCACCCCAAGAAGGCGGCCCTGCTGCTCAGCATCGCTCGGCGCGGGCACGTCATCCGGAGCAACCACCGGCAAGAATGGCACATCCGCCCGGTCGAACACCGGCAGCACCGCCTCCAGCGACTGATCGGGGCGCAGCATCAGTCCCTGATCAATCAGCGGCGCGCAGTCCTCTGGCGTGGCGCAGCGCGGATCCCCCAGCGGCCGCATCAATCCCCCCACCTGCAGCAGCGCCAGCAGATAGGCCTGCGGCCCGGCCGCGCAATGCAGATTACGCCGCTCCAGCTGGGTCAGGAAGAACGACCGGTCCACCAGCCGCGAGGCCAGCGCCGTCGACAGGGAGACCGACACCATGACCGCAAGGCCGATCTGCCAGTCTCCGGTCAGCTCGAATACGATCAGCGTGGTAGAGATCGGCGCCCCTAGAACGGCTGCCGCGACCGCCCCCATGCCCGCAAAGGCATAAAGCGTATGCGTTCCTGACACTTCCGGCAGGACCGAGGTCGCGATCAGCCCAAAGGACAGGCCGGTCATCGCCCCGATCATCAGCGACGGTGAAAACACCCCGCCCCCCATGCGCCCACCCATGGTGATGGCCACGGCAGCGGTTTTCACCACGGTGAACAGGATGGCCTGCGACAACACCAACCCACCGGTAAGCGCCAGCACCGTCGTCTCATAGCCAACCCCGATGATATGCGGAAACCAGATCGCAATCGCCCCCAGAAGAAAGCCAGAGACCGCCGGGCGCAGCCAGCGCGGGATCGATAGAGCTGTCTGGATATCGGTTCCCACTCGATCTGCCCAAAAAATCGAGCGCATGAGCACCACGGCCACCAGTCCACAAATCAGCCCGAGCATCAAAAAGGCAGGTAGCTCGACATAGAACTGCAAGGCGCCCGGCGTGGTCAGCGTGAATTCCGTGACATCGCCATATTCCAACCGGTTGATCACCGTGCCCGCGACCGAGGCGATGGCGATGGGCGCAAAGGCATGCACAGCAAAATGCCGCAACACAACCTCAAGCGCGAACAGCGCACCGGCGATAGGCGCGTTGAAGCTCGCAGAAACTGCCGCTGCCACCGCACAGCCCAAAAGATCGCGCCCGGTGATGCCATCGGCCTTGATCCGGTCGCTGACCCAGCTGGAAATGACGCCTGCAAGGTGCACCACTGGCCCTTCGCGCCCCGCCGATCCGCCGGTCGACAGCGTCAGGAAGGACGCCATGGCCGACCCAAGCCCGGCGCGGATTTCGACGCGACCATTGCGCATTGCCGCCCCTTCGATCACATCGGCAACCGAACGCACCCGCCCATCGGGGGTGAAATTGTGCAGGATGATTCCGACGACCAGCCCACCCACGGTGGGGATCACCAGCAGCATGTACCACGGCAGATCCTGCGCGAAACTGTGCAGAAAATGAATATCCTCGGCGCCATAGATCCAAGCCTGAAGGGCGGTAATCCCCTTTCGGAACAGCAAGGCCGCAAAACCGGCCGAGATACCGATTAGCAAGGCGATCATCCAGAATTGAAACTGGCTTGGCCCGCGATGCAAAAGAATACGCCAGACATCTCGCAGCCATGCAAGACCCTGCATCGCCAGCACCTTTGCCCCGGTCCGGGAATTATGCTTCATTGTTCGCCTTCAGTTTCCTGCCCCCCTCAAAGCAGAGAAAAATTGCCAAACCACCAACACTGAGCACACAGGACCGTGACCCGTGCGTCAGCCGGTCAGCAAGGCTCCGGCGGCGGCGCGCGCTTCTTTGGTGATGGTATCGCCAGACACCATCCGGGCGATTTCATCCACCCGTTCCGTCTCGCTCAGCGGCACCACCTCGGACAGGGTCATGCCATCGGTGACGCGTTTCTGCACCCGCCAGTGATGCGCGCCCTGGGCAGCGACCTGCGGCGAATGGGTCACGACCAGCACCTGCCCGCCCGAGGCAAGGGATTTAAGGCGCCGCCCCACCGCATCAGCAGTGGCACCACCGACCCCGCGGTCGATCTCGTCAAAGATCAGCGTCTTGTCGCGATCCTCACCGCGCAAGCAGACCTTCAGGGCCAGCAGGAAGCGGCTCAGTTCCCCGCCCGAGGCGATCTTATTGAGCGGCCCCGCCGGGGCACCGGGATTGGTCGCCACGGTAAAGGCAACATCGTCGTGGCCCTCCGGGCCCGGGGCGCCTGCGGTGATCCGGGTTTCAAAAACCGCGCGCTCCATCTTGAGGGGCGCCAGTTCAGCCATCACCGCTGTGTCCAGCGCCAGCGCGCTGTCACGGCGCGCGGCACTCAGCGTCTCTGCAGCCGCTGCATAAGCCGCCTCGGCGTTACGCAGTGCGGCCTCCTGATCGGCCAGATCCTTGTCGCCTGCATCCAGTGCCGCCAGTTTTTCGCGCAGGGTATCGGCATAGGCGGCCAGATCATCAGGCAGAACGTCATGCTTGCGCGCCAAGGCACGGATCGCAAACAGTCGCTCTTCGCAATCTTCCAGATCGCCTGGATTGAAATCGAGCGCCGAGAGAACCCGTTCGACGCCATCCTGCGCATCGCCCAGTTCAATCATCGCCCGGCTGAGCGCCGCCAGCGGCTCTGTCAGCCCGATCTCCTCGGCGCCCTCAACACCTTCCAGCCAGCGCTGCGCCTCGCCCAGCGACGGATCGGCCCCCTCGCTCAGCAGCGCATGAGCACGGGCGATATCGCCGCGGACCCGCTCTGCCCCCTGCATCTGGCGGCGGCGCGCATCCAGCGTCTCGTCCTCGCCTGGCTCCGGGTTCAGCTTGTCCAGTTCCTCAACGGCGTGACGCAGGAATTCCTCTTCGGCGCGCACCGCATCCAGTGCGGCGCGGGTGGCCTCCACCGTCTTGCGGGCCTTGGCGGCCGTCGCCCAGGCCGCACGGGTCTGCAACAGCAGGTCCGGCACCGCGGCAAAGGCATCCAGCAGGCTACGGTGGCCCTTGGGGTTCAGAAGGCCTCGATCATCGTGCTGGCCATGCAGTTCCACCAGAGTTTCCGACAGGGCGCGCAGCACCTCTCCCGAGCAGCGCCGATCGTTCACCCAGGCCGTCTTGCGGCCCTCGGCAGTATTGACGCGGCGCAGGATCAGTTCGCGCCCGGCAGGCAGGCCTGCCTCTTCCAGAACCGCGTGGGCCGGATGGCCCTCGGACAGTTCGAATTCCGCCACCACCTCGCCCTGCGAGGCGCCCTGACGCACCAGTTCGGCGCGCCCCCGCCAGCCCAGTACAAAGCCAAGTGAGTCGAGAAGGATCGATTTACCGGCGCCAGTTTCGCCGGTCAGCACGTTGAGACCGGCCTGAAAGTTCAGCTCCAGATGGTCGATAATCAGAATATCGCGGATATCAAGCGCGCGCAGCATTACTTTGCTCCGTTGCAAACGCTGTTACAGCCACTGGCCCTTGATCGACTGGCGATAGATCTGGCTCAGCCAGTTGTTCCCCCGGTCACGCATCTTCAGACCCTGCGACGTCAGCAGTTTATAGCTGTCCTCGTACCACTCTGTCGATTGATAGTTGTGCCCCAGGATCGCGCCGGCGGTCTGCGCCTCATCGACCAGACCAAGCGACAGATAGGCCTCGACCAGACGGTGCAGCGCCTCGGGGGTGTGACTGGTGGTCTGGAAATCCTCCACCACCACACGGAAGCGGTTGATCGCCGACGTGTAGTGTTTGTGGCGCAGGTAGTAGCGCCCGATTTCCATTTCCTTCCCCGCCAGATGGTCGAAAGCCAGATCGAATTTCAGGATTGCCGAGTTGGCATATTCGCTGTCAGGGTAAACCTCGATCACGGTGCGCAAAGCCTGCAGCGCCTGAAAGGTCAGCCCCTGATCGCGACCGACTTCGTCGATCTGGTCATAGAAACTGAGCGCCAGCAGGTATTGCGCATAGGCGGCGTCTTCGTCGGTGGGGTAGAAATCGATGAACCGCTGCGCGGCGGCGCGGCTGTTTTCGTAATCCTTGGCACGGTGATAGGAAAAGGCCTGCATGATCAGCGCTTGTTTCGCCCATTCAGAATAGGGATAGAGGCGCTCGATCTCGGAGAAGTAAAAGGCCGCGTCCTTGGAACGACGGCGTTCCAGTTCGAACTCGCCGCGTTCAAAGATCTGTTTGGGGGTATAGCCGTCCAGCGCGCCTGCCTTTTCGGCCGCGCCACCGTCGCCGCCGCAGCCCGACAATGCAGCCATCAGAACAACCGCACCGATCCATTTGGCTCCTGCCCTGATGCCGATCATCTTTGCCTTACCTCACCGCATTTGACTCGCGGGTGTCCACCCCGGTTATACCCGGTCTAGCACATTCAATTGGCGTGCAAAACGCCTTTAACCCACTTCGCCCTCACTTGGCAGAGATTGTCGGCCCGGGTCAAGCCTGCGGCGCCCCAGCGGTGGGTGCCGGACCACAGGGACAAATGAAAAAGGGCACCTAAGTGCCCCTGTCTGTCTTCCATCGGTGTCCTGATGATTGCGCTGATCCCTGCAGGGATCAGGCGACCTTGCGGATGGCTGCGGGGATTTCCCCCCAAACCAGCCCCTGCCCCGGCAGGCGGGCTACCATAGCCGCATCACACTCTACCAGACGCACCGCGCCGGGGGTTGCGAACAGCGCCCGCAGCAGGGTGTTGGTCAGGGCATGACCAGCACGCTCACCGATATAGCGCCCCATCAGCGGCGCACCGGCCAGCGCCAGGTCACCCAGCGCGTCCAGCATCTTGTGACGGACCGGCTCATCCGAATGGCGCAGACCTTCGCCGCTTTCGACCTCTTCCCCATCGAAAACAACAGCGTTCTCGCCCGGCACACCGCCAAGAGCCAGACCATTGGCCTGCATCGCCTCGACATCAGCGCGGCGGCAGAATGTACGGCTGTCGCACAGCTCGCGGGCAAAGGCCCCATTGCGCAGGTCCAACGTCTTGCTCTGACGTCCAATCGCCTGTTCGGCGAAATCGATGTGGAATTCGATCATCAGCCGGTCGCAGGGCAGAATGGTCGCCTTTGCGCCATCTTTTTCGACGCTGACCTCTTTCAGAACCTGCAGAACCTGCACCGGAGCAGACAGGCGACGCACGCCTTTCTGCATGATCCCGCGCACAAACAGCGCCGAGGAGCCATCAAGGATCGGCACTTCGGGTCCATCGATTTCAATCAGGGCGTTGTGCACACCACAACCAGCCAGTGCGGCCATCACGTGCTCAACGGTAGATACCGACACACCGGCGGCGTTGACCAGACGGGTGCACAGGGCAGTGCGCTCCACATAGTCCCAGCGGGCCGGGATGACAGAATTGCCCAAAGCGATATCGGTCCGTTTGAAACGGATGCCATGATCCGCCGCAGCCGGTTTCAGAACCATCCGCGCAGGCTGGCCGGAATGCAGGCCAGCGCCTTCAAATATCACCGATGCTTTCAGGGTATTCTGCACCTTGTGCCTCTTTCTTCTGGGTCCGGCCATCTGGGGCCGTGTTGCCGATGATAGGTAAGGAAACGGGCACGCGGGCTCAACTCAATCTTTGTAACGGATTGAAACATCCCTGTAACGAATAGGCAAAACACTGCCTAGATGCGCGCAACCTTCTGGAACAAAAGGAAAAAGGGCCGCCAAACGGCGACCCTCTTCACGAGATATTCTGAAAAATCAGTTGGCCTGACGGCGTAGGAAGGCCGGAATTTCGATCCGTTCCTGATCCGGATCAGCCTGCTGCTGCGGTTGCGGCGCGGCGGATTGCTGCGGCGCGTGCTGCGGGGCCTGCGGCTGCTGACGCACCGGCTGAGGCTTCGCCTCACCGCCTTCGGCAGCGCTGCCGGTCATCCGGTGGATAAGCGAATTCAGGCCAAAGCGACGCTGTTCCTGCTGCGGTGCGGGCGCCTGCTGCTGTTGCGGAGCTGCGGCGGCCGGGCGCTGTTGCGGTTGCGGCGCGGGCTGTGGTGCCGCTTGCTGCGGCTGAGCCCGTTGCGCGGCGGCCTGCAGACGCACGATGGCCTCGGGCGACGGCGTGCCCGGCGCCGGAGCTTTAGGCGCGACAAAACTGTCGGCCCCGCCTTCGGCGGCATCGGCCTGCGGCTGGAACTCCGGAACCTGCGGCTGATAGGCAGGCGGCGGCAGGCCGTCGTCATCATAGGCTTCGGTCTCAGCCGGGGCTGCTTCGGGCTGCGATGCGCTGGCGTCCAGACCTTCGAACAGGGTCGGCTCCTCGTGCGAGGCTTCCGTGGCTGCGACGGCAGGCTGTTCAACCGGCTCGTCCAGTTCCAGCGGCGCGGCACGGGTTTCTTCAACGCTGACGGTTTTCTTCAACGGCGCCGACATCGGACGGCGTGCAACCGGCATGTCAGTGTTCACGTCGGAAGCATCGATACCGGTGGCCACGACGGACACGCGCATCTTGCCTTCCATTTCGGTGTCCAGGGTCGAACCGACGATGATATTCGCATCCGGGTCCACCTCTTCGCGGATCCGATTGGCAGCCTCGTCCAGTTCGAACAGGGTCAGGTCGTGAGCGCCGGTGATGTTGATCAGAACGCCGCGCGCACCGCGCAGGCTGATTTCGTCCAGTAGCGGGTTGGCGATGGCCTTTTCTGCGGCCTGAATGGCGCGATCTTCGCCTTCGCCCTCGCCTGTGCCCATCATCGCCTTGCCCATTTCGTCCATCACGGCACGAACGTCAGCAAAGTCGAGGTTGATAAGGCCCGGACGGACCATCAGGTCGGTCACGCCTTTGACGCCCTGGTACAGGACATCGTCCGCCATCGAGAAAGCCTCGGTGAAGGTGGTTTTCTCATTGGCCAGGCGGAACAGGTTCTGGTTCGGGATGATGATAAGCGTGTCGACGACCTTCTGCAGCGCCTCAACGCCGTCCTCGGCCTGGCGCATACGCTTGGCGCCTTCGAACTGGAACGGTTTGGTCACGACACCAACGGTCAGAACACCCAACTCACGGGCGGCCTGCGCAATGATCGGCGCGGCGCCGGTACCGGTGCCACCCCCCATCCCGGCAGTGATGAAGCACATATGCGCCCCGGCCAGATGATCGACGATCTGTTCGATGCTTTCTTCAGCCGCGGCCGAGCCGACCTGCGGACGGGCACCTGCGCCCAAACCTTCGGTGACTTTGATACCCAGCTGGATCCGGCTTTTCGAGGCGCTTTGCTGCAAGGCCTGCGCATCCGTATTGGCGACGACGAAATCGACCCCTTCCAGCGCCTTCTCGATCATATTGTTGACCGCGTTTCCACCCGCGCCACCGACACCGAATACGGTGATCTTTGGCTTCAGCTCTTCCTGTCCGGGCAACGAAAGGTTCAATGTCATGCTCTTTCCGCCTGTGTTGATAGCCCTCCCGCAAGGGCCTTTTCCTGACTTTTCTGCGGAAATTGTACCGCAGCCTCGGAGTCGCGTCATCCCAAAAAGCGTCGGCGGCTACAAAATATGGCCCCTGATCCATGGAAATCTGCGGTATTTCGCCTAAGACGACAGATCTAGCGGTTAAATAGCAGCTCCCCCACAAACACCAGAGAACCCAGACGCCCACAGGCACCGAATTCCTATTCTGAGTTATCGCGGTCTGGCCACTGCCCGGCCTTCAGACTCGTCGCTTAATGCGTCCGTTAACCCGAAACTAACGGTTTCGGGCGGCGCTGTCACGGGGGGCAAGGCCCACAAAGGCGACTTTTTTCAGGCTCAATATCGCCTCGCGTGCGGTGCAGGTCGCCAAAATTCAACCGGGGTGGGCGCAGGCCTTACCAATTGTCTTTGAACCACTTCACCGCGCGGCGCAGAGAGCGGGCCGGATAGCGGTCGACCGGCATTTCGAAATCCCACCATTCGTCCTGCGGATGCGCCGCAAAGAGACTGAGCCCCACGGCCGAGGCAAAACCCGGCCCGGTCGCCGATTGCGGCAGGCCGTGGACGCGAAGTGGACGTCCGAGGCGCACCTGCTGGCCAAGGATACGACTGGCCAGGGCATCAAGCCCCATGATCTGGCTGGAGCCACCGGTCAGCACGATCTGCTGGCTGGGCAGATATTCAAACCCCGCCGCATCCAGACGGACCCGCACTTCTTCCAGGATCTCCTCGACCCGCGGGCGCATGATGCCGATCAGCTCGGCCCGGCTGACGGTGCGCCGGTCGTGCTCCCAGTCGCCGGTATCCCCGCCAATATCGATCATATCTCGGTCGTCGGCGCCGGTGGCATGAACGCCACCGCAAAAGGTCTTGATCCGCTCGGCATTGGCCATCGGAACACCCAGCCCCATAGAAATGTCGCTGGTGATATGATCGCCGCCCATGCGCACCGCATCGGCATAGATCATATGTTTCTTCATGAAGACCGAGATCGAGGTCGACCCGCCGCCCATGTCGATACAGGCCGCGCCGAGTTCCTGCTCATCCTCGACCAGCGCCGCATAGCCCGAGGCATAGGCCGACGAGGCAATACCCGCCAGTTCAAGGTCGCAGCGCTGAATGCAGCGCATCAGGTTCTGCACGGTGGCAGAATCCACCGTCAGCATATGCATGTCCACCGACAGGGTCTGCCCCATCTGACCGCGCGGATCCGACAGACCCGAGCGGTTATCCAGCGCGAAATTCACCGGCTGAGCATGGACCACTTCACGCCCGGCGCCGTAATCCGGCACCTCGCAGGCGGCCAGGACGCGGGCGATCTCGTTCTCCGACACTTCCTGCGCCTGAAGTTCGACCTTTGCATCCAGCCCGTAAGATCGCGGGTTGGCCCCGGCGAAGCAGGCGATCACATGGTCGACACGCACACCTGCCATCTTCTGCGCTGCCTGAACGGCGGTGCGGATGGCTCGCTCAGTTTCCTGCATGGCGGAGATTTCGCCGAACTGCACCCCGCGCGAGCGGGTGGTCGCGGCGCCGACAACCCGAAAGCCGGATTGCCCGGCAAGCGACCCGATCGCACTGTCTTCATTAGGTTGGGCAGAGCCATCAAATCGCAGGACAAGACAGGCAATCTTGGAACTGCCCACATCCAGAATGGCCACGACACCGCGCTGCAATGCCTGCCGCCGCATCTGCCGCATGGCACGCTGCGATTGATAAAGATCCGTCATCTTACAGCCCACCCCCGTTCATTTCCCTGATCCGCCACCAGTTTTCCACTGCATTTTCTGTCATCCGGACCGTCGGCCGCGCCGCGATCCGCATATCCACGGCGGCGACATCACGTTCCAGCAGATCCTTGACCTCGCTGACCACGATCACCCGCTCCAGCGCCTGCACCGGGTTGCCCTCGGGCAGCAGGATCCGCTGACCGCGATCCAGAACCACGTCCCAACGCCGCTCGCCAACCCGTACCAACCCCCGCAACCGGTCGCCAAGCGGGCTGGCTGCCGCCAGAAGCCGCATCGCCTCCTCGGCCTCGCGATTGGCCCCACGCCCGGCAATGAGCGGCAGATCAGGATGCAGCCTCCGCTGTCCCAACTCGGCCACATGCGCGCCGGTTTCATCCAGCAGCGCCAGCCCGTCGCGGCTACGCCAGATCAGCGCCGGTTTACGTTCTTCCACATTGACCTGAAGAATGCCGCCCGGGCGGATCCGCACGCTGGCGGTGCGGACCGGGTCAAGCCCTTCGATCACATCGCGGATCTGGCCCAGATCCAGATCGAAGGAGCTGATCGGAAAATCGAGCGGCACCACCTCTCGGATATCTTCGGAGACGCTGGTCCCTGCCCCGTCGATGGCCATGACGTTGACCATGAATTCAGGACGCTCCTCGATCGAGGCGCGGATCGAATTGATCGTGCCCTGCAAGGCGTCGCGCCGCCCTTCATCCGCCAGAAACGCGGTTCCCGCCGCAGCCAGCAGGCAGATCGGCACCCCGACACGCAGACCGAACCGGATCCCTGGCGTCAGCATCCAGCGCTGCAATCGGTACTTCAGACGGGAAGGCGCCGGATCGGACGCTCCGCTGTGTTCCTTGCTCTTGCGCCGGATCAGCGACCGCATGAGGCGTCCTCCACCATCCATGCGCAAAGCTGGCCAAAGGTGATGCCGAAATGTTCGGCTTGCTCGGGCGCCAGCGAAGTCGGCGTCATGCCGGGCTGAGTGTTGGTTTCCAGGATGATCAGCCCCGCAGCGCCGCGGCTTTCGTCCCAGCGGAAATCGGTGCGGCTCACGCCCCGGCAGCCCAGTGCATCATGGGCGCGTTTGGCGTATTCTAGGCACAGATCGAAAATCTCCTGCGGCAGATCCGCAGGCAGCACATGGCGTGATCCGCCCGGCTGATATTTCGCATCATAATCGTACCAGCCATCGGTCAGAATGTCAGTCACGGTCAGTGCCTTGTCGCCCATCACGGTCGCGGTCAGCTCGCGCCCCGGGGCATAGGTTTCAACCATCACCTGATCGGGCATGTCGTCCGAGAGTTTCGGCGGCGCATTGGCGGCCTCATGCACCAGGTAGATTCCAACGCTGGAGCCTTCATTATTGGGTTTGACCACATAGGGAGGCGCCATCACATGGGACGCCTCGACCTCAGAGCGGGCGCAGATTTCGCTGGCCACCACCGGCAGGCCAACGCTGCGGAACAGGGATTTGCTGCGCTGTTTGTCCATCGCTAGCGCCGAGGCCAGCACACCAGAGTGGGTATAGGGAATACGCATCCATTCCAGAAGGCCCTGCACGCAGCCGTCTTCGCCCCAGCGACCGTGCAGCGCATTGAACACGACGTCAGGTGCCGCAGCCTCAAGCTGCGCACACAGATCCGGACCCGCGTCCAGTTCGATCACCTGATAGCCTTCGCCCCTTAGCGCGGCGGCGCATTCACGCCCGGAGGACAGGGACACCTCACGCTCAGCCGAGGGGCCGCCCATCAATACCGCCACTGTCGGGAGTGTCCTGCTCGACTCACTCACCACAAGTGCCTCAATTCATCGGGCTTAACGCCCCTGTTTCTCGCGTCCGTTATTCGGCCGCGTTCATTATTCTGGGATCACCACCGCATCGGCGACAGAGATCCTTTTGCTTGCATCAGAAGGCAATCATGCCGTGGGGCGCGGCAAATCACGTCCCATAGGTCATCATACTGCCCAAAGAGTTACCGGGACCTTAACGTCCTCTTTACCAACCTTAATGGATGTCTCTTTCTTGCCCGAATTTCACACGCCGTTCCAGCCAAAACAATCATGCCGGAGCGAATGATTGCGAATTCCCCACACTCGCCCAGCGCGGCGTGGATTACGGGTGACACTGACAGGGCTCGCGCCACTTTAGTCCGGCAGGTTTTCGCCGATCCGCATGATTTCCCACTGCAGGGTAATGCCGGAATTCTCCAGCACCTTGCCACGCACCTCTTCTCCCAACGCCTCCAGATCGGCGGCGGTGGCATCGCCGGTATTGATCAGGAAATTCGGGTGTTTCTCGCTCATCTGCGCACCGCCAAGGCGGGCACCGCGTAGACCGGCATCCTCGATCACTTTCCAGGCTTTTAGATCGTGCACATCGCCCGCCTTCCCGGTCGAGGAAAACCCCGCCGGATTGCGAAAGGTGGAGCCGGCCGAACGATCCTTGACAGGTTGCGTTTCATCGCGCTTCTTCAGCTGCTCTTCCATCCGGGCATGAAGTGCCTCCGCCTCACCCCGGGGCGCCTTGAAGGTCGCCGAAACCAAAACCGCGCCTTCGGGGAAAGTGGTCTGGCGATAGGCAAAATTCAGGTCTTCCGGGCCAAGTATCTGCAGCTCCCCGGCCCGCGTCACCACGGTGGCGGTGTGGAACACATCGGCGGTATAAGAGCCATAGCAGCCCGCGTTCATCCGCACCGCGCCGCCGATGGAACCGGGGATGGTGCGCAGGAAAGTCAGATCCAGCCCCGCATCAGCCGCCTTGCGCGCCACATGGGCATCCAGCGCCGCCGCGCCTGCGGTCACGGTGTCGCCGTCGATTTCAATCTGGTTGAAGCCACGCCCCAGCCGGATCACCACCGCGCGGATACCCCCATCCCGCACGATCAGGTTCGAGCCGACCCCCATGGGAAAGACCGTAACATCCCCAGGCAGGGCGCGCAGGAACTCCTGAAGATCATCACGATCAGCAGGCTGAAACAACACATCCGCAGGCCCGCCCACACGCAGCCAGGTCAGCTCCGACAGGCTGCGCCCCTCGGTCAGGCGTCCACGCACGGCAGGAAGGGATTTAGTGATTTCGGTCATGATGTGCCACTCGTTCGGTTTCCTGCAGGGTTTAAGGCAAACCCGAATGGGAAGAAAGTACTGCCAATCCCCCCGCATACCCCCTTAGAACCCGCCATCAGCCGCGCAGGACCACCCGGCGCAGCCAGCGGCCCAGATAGATCACCGGATAGCGCAACACGCTCATCCCTGCGGCCAGCACCGCCAGCCCCCACCATGGACCGTTTTCATAGGTGACATAGCCAAGGATCGGGATGCCGACGGCGATCAGTGCATAGGCGCGGCGCCAGTGATTGTCGCGGCTGGGTATCATGGCAAGGACATTGGCCGTCAGCGCCCAAAGCGCGGCAAGGATCAGGGACAGGCTCACAACATACCTCCCACGGCTGAAATCAGGGCGATGGTGGACAGAACAAGCCCCACAATCGGCACCGCCATCGGCACCTGAAAGGGCGCCCCGGGCGCGTGGCGTTTCTGCAAGATCAGCGCGAGGTTCACCAATACAAAGACCGAGAGCAACACCGAGGAAGTGACCTCGGCCAGCCGATCCACCGAGAAGAACAGGGCCGTCAGGATCACCGCCGCACCCAATACCAGCGTGGCCAGCACTGGCGTTCCGAACCGGGGGTGGGCGTGGTGGAACAGGGCCAGCGCCGGACTGCGTTTGCCCAATCCGAACAGCACCCGCGAGGCCATGACGATCTGCGCCAGGATCCCATTGAGCGCAGCAAAGACCGCGATATAGGACAGGAAATCGGGGTTCGATCCGCGCGCTGTCTGCCAGACCAGTGCCAGCGGGCTGCTGGATTGCGACAGGTCGGCCACCGGGACAGTACGAACCGCAGCCCAGCAGACCAGCGCATAGATGATCGATGTGATGGTCAGCGACAAAAGGATCGCCTTCGGCATGGTGCGGGTCGGCTCCGAGACCTCCTCGGCCATGTTGACGATGTCTTCAAACCCGATGAAGGCAAAGAAGGCCAGAACCGCACCAAGGCCAAGGCCCGCCCAGACGGTAAGGCCCGGCAGGTCCTGCGGCAGGGCCCAATCCGGCGACACATCGCCGGTGCCACCGGCCCAGATCACCAGCGCAAGCCCGGTCAGCTCAATCGCGGTAAAAACCGCCGCCAGCGAAAGGCTTTCCAGAACGCCAATCACGGCCACCGCCACCAGCGCCAACCCCATGGCGATGATCGCAAGGGTTCCATCCACGCCGGTTGCCGCCGTCAGATACCCAGCCCCGCCGCGTAGCACCGCGCCGGCAGAGACGGTTCCGGCCACAACCACGGCCAGCCCCACCAGCAAGGCAAGGGACTGCGAGCCAAACCCCTGCCCGACAAAGGCTGCCTCTCCGGCAGCTTCGGGCACGCGTGAGGAAAACTCCGCATAGCTGAGCGCAGTGGGCGCGGCGATCAGCCCTGCCAAAACAAAGGATAGCGGCGCCCAGATCCCGGCGTCGGCGACAACCGCTCCGACCAGAACGTAGATCCCGGCCCCGACCATGACGCCGACGCCGTAGGCGGTCAGAAGACCAAGGCCAATACGGCGTTTCAGCGGCTCAGCCATGGCAATGTCCTTTCGCGGGGGCTATTGGCTTTTGCTTAGCCGCTCGGGCAGCCCGTTGGCCCAGGCGCTGATGGTACCTGCGCCGAGGCAGACGACCATGTCACCGGGGCGCGCCTGTTCACGCACCAAACGCTCCAGATCGTCCTCGTTCAGCAGCGCGCGGGCGTGGCGATGGCCATGACGGATGAGCCCTGCCACTAGATCGTCGCGGCTGGCGCCCTCAATCGGATCCTCACCGGCGGCAAAGACCTCGGCGATGGCGACCACATCGGCATCGTTGAAGCAGGCGCAGAAATCATCAAACAGGGAAGACAGGCGTGAATAGCGGTGCGGCTGGTGCACGGCGATGACACGAGCATTGCTATCAGCGCCAACCGCCTGACGCGCGGCCTTCAGCACGGCGGCGATTTCCACCGGGTGGTGGCCATAATCGTCGATCACGGTGACACCGTTCACTTCGCCCACCTTGGTGAAACGGCGGTTGACCCCGCCGAATGCCGCCAGCGCAGCGCGGATTTCCTCGCCTTTCATGCCCAGATGGCGCGCCACGGCCACTGCCGACAGGGCGTTGGAGACGTTGTGATCCCCCGGCATCGGCAGCGTGCAGCCTTCGATCTTCTGACCTTCCGCCTGCAATAGGATGTCGAAATGGGCAACGCCTGCCTTGTAGGTCAGGTTCACGGCACGAACATCCGCCTGCGCGTTGAAACCATAGGTGACAACGCGGCGGTCGGTGATCCGCCCCACCAGCGCCTGCACCTCGGGGTGGTCGGTACAGCAGACCGCGACACCATAAAAAGGAATGTTCGAGACGAAGTTGTAAAACCCGTCGCGCAAAGTATCAAAGTCACCCCAATGCTCCATATGCTCGGGGTCGATATTGGTGACGACGGCGATGGTCGCCGGCAAACGGTTGAAGGTGCCGTCGCTTTCGTCCGCCTCGACCACCATCCATTCGCCCTGCCCCATGCGGGCGTTCGATCCATAGGCGTGAATGATGCCGCCGTTGACCACGGTGGGGTCGAAATTCCCGGCCACCATCAACTCGGCCATCATCGTGGTCGTGGTGGTTTTGCCATGGGTGCCGGCAATGGCAATGTTGGATTTCAGCCGCATCAGCTCAGCTAGCATCTCGGCCCGGCGCACGATGGGCAGCCCCCGGCGGCGCGCCTCGTCCAGTTCCGGGTTGCCCGGCTTGATCGCCGAGGAAATCACGACGACTTCGGCGTCTTCCAGATTCTCAGCCCGCTGACCTTCAAAAACCAGCGCACCGAGGCTCTCCAGCCGCTGGGTGATCTTTGACGACTTGAGGTCAGACCCCTGCACCACATAGCCAAGGTTGAGCAGCACCTCGGCGATGCCGGACATGCCGATGCCGCCAATACCGACAAAATGGATCGGGCCAACATCTCCTGGCAATTTGGTTGCGGGCGTCATGGTCTATCCTTCCTCCGCCAGCTGTTCGACCAGCGCCACCAGACGATTGGTGGCATCGGGAACGCCGACACTTAATGCTGCTTGGGCCATCTGGGCGGCCGCGTCGGGGGCGCTCAGAACGGCAGAGATCTGCTCTGACAGCGCCTGAACGTCAAGGGCGCTTTCGGGGATCAACACCGCCCCGCCCGCATCAACCAGCCCACGCGCATTAGCGCTCTGGTGGTCTCCCGCCGCGGCGGCGAATGGGATCAGGATCGACGGGCGGCCAATGACCGAGATATCGGCAACCGACGAGGCCCCGGAGCGCGAGATCACCAGCTGCGCCTCGCTCATCCGTGCGGGCACATCATGAAAAAATGGCTGAACATCGGCTGCAATGCCATGCTCGGCGTAGAAGGCGCTGACGCGTTCGCCATCCTCATCGCGCGCCTGATGGGCCACGCGCAGATGGCGACGGATCCCTTCGGGCAGGGCTGCAATCGCGCCGGGCACCACATCGGACAGGATGCGCGCGCCTTGGCTGCCGCCCATCACCAGCACCGACATCGGATAATCGCCCGGTGGAATATAGGCCGCGCCCGCGCGCTCCAGCACGGCGCGGCGCACCGGGTTCCCAACATGCACGCCTTTGGCACCCTCAGGCAATTCGGTCGGCCATACGCCGCAGGCCACCTGCGCCACGCGTTTGGCAAACAACTGGTTCACCCGGCCCAGAATACCGTTCTGTTCATGGATCATCCGGGGCAGACCCAGCAGCGCCGCCGCGCCCAGCGCCGGGATCGACGGATAGCCGCCAAAGCCCACCACCGCGTCGGGGCGGTCACGCCGCATCTGCAGGGCCATGCTGGCAATGCCCCCGGCGATCTTCGGTCCTACCAGCGCCTTGGCCAATAGTCCGCCGCGGGCAAAGGTGGCCGAGGACACCTCGGTGATTTCCACCGTATGAGGAAAGCCGCCGGTATAGCGGGCGCCGCGCGCATCGGTCGACAGTTTCACCCGCCAGCCCTTGCGCAGCATCTCTTCGGCCAAGGCCTGCGCCGGGAACATATGCCCCCCGGTGCCGCCTGCCGCCATCAATAGCAGTTTCTGTGTCATAAACCCGCGTCGTTTCGTACCTGATGCGTCAGCCGCGACCGCGGCCACGCAGATAATCTGCAATCTCACCCTGCGGGCGCGAACGGGTAAAGGCCAGCAGCATTCCCATGGCAATGCCCGTCGCGATCAGCGAAGAGCCGCCATAGCTGACGAATGGCAGGGTCATGCCCTTGGCCGGCAAGAGCCGCACCGCAACCCCCATGTTGATCATGGCCTGCACCCCGAACATGCAGACCAAGCCTGTCCCCGCGAGCCGCACGAATGTATCGCGCTCGCGCATCAGACGGAACAGCGAGCGCACAACCACTGTGGCGTAAAGCCCGATCAGCACCGTGACCAGAACCAGCCCGTATTCCTCGGCAGCAACCGCGACGATGAAATCGGTATGGGCATCGGGCAGCGACCATTTCACCTGCCCCTCCCCGACTCCAACGCCGAACAGCCCGCCTTCGCGGATAGCATTGGTGGCATAGCCAAGCTGGGTAGTGGGATCGATATCCGGGTTCAGAAAGCCGTCGATGCGGCGGGCAAAGTGTTCGGAACTGGAATAGGCCATCACACCGCCCATGACCACAACCGCCGCCATGCCAACCAAAAGCAGCATCGGCGCACCGGCCACAAAATACATCACGCCCCAGCCGAACAACGTCAGCGAGGCCTGACCAAAATCGGGCTGCATCACCAGCATCAGCACGACGCTCATGCACAGGCCAAAGGAAATCAGCGTGCCCGGCGGGCCGTTGATCTGCTGGCTCGAGGCAATCATCCAGGCCGCAACCACGACAAAACCGGGCTTCAGGAACTCGGACGGCTGCAGCGATGCAAAGCCCAGCGAATACCAGCGTACCGCGCCTTTGCCGAAATCGGTCCCGAAAATAGGCAGCAGCGCCAGCGCCACAAAGGCGAGAGCAAAGCCGATGATCGCAAGCCGCCGCACCAGCGTCGGCGACATCATCGAGGTCAGCACCATGGCGACCAGAGCCGCCCCGCCAAACACCGCTTGTCGCTGCACATAGTGGAAATTGCCGAACCCGTTGCGCTCGGCCAGCGGCACTGAGGCTGCAAGCCCCAGAAGCAGCCCCAGCACGAACAACATCAGGACGCAGGACATCGTCCATTTGTCCAAGGTTCGCCACCATTTGGGAAGAATAGGTTCACCTGATTGTACAGGAACCGCACCATAGACCATCTCAGTCATGGAAACACCGCCGCTCTTTGCCTCGTGATACGCCCCGTTTTTCGGGGTCTGTAATGGAACAGTAACGCGAAACCCGTGATCAGACCAGTGTCTTGATCCCGGCGCGGCAGGATTTTGCGCCCGGGACAGCTCCCTTGCGCGAGAGGTCATTCCATGGTCGATGCCCTTATGCAGGTAAACACCGTGATTCTTGGCGCCGGCGCAGCAGGCATGATGTGCGCAGCCCATACCGGCGGCAGCACGCTGGTGGTCGACCACGCCAAGGCGCCGGGCGAAAAGATCCGCATTTCCGGTGGCGGGCGCTGCAACTTCACCAACCTTTACGCCGATCCGAGCAACTACCTCTCTGGCAACCCTCATTTCTGCAAATCCGCGATGGCGCGCTATACGCAATGGGATTTCATCTCACTCGTGGACCGCCACGGTATCGCCTGGCACGAGAAAACCCTCGGGCAGCTTTTTTGCGACGGCTCAGCGAAACAGATCGTCTCGATGCTGACATCAGAGATGGCAAAGGCCGGGGCCGAATTGTGGCTGCAGACCTCCGTAGGCCCCGTTGAACAGCGCGATGATGGCTTTGCCCTGACACTGACCAAAGACGGCAAGGATCACCACGTCACCTGCCGCAATCTGGTTCTGGCGACGGGCGGCAAATCCATCCCCAAGATGGGCGCCACCGGCTTGGCCTATGACATCGCCCGCCAGTTCGCCCTGACAGTGACCGCGACCCGCCCCGGCCTTGTCCCCTTCACCTTCCCCGAAGGACGCTTTTCCGCCCTGGCCGGTGTATCCCTGCCCGCGCGCCTTTCCAACGCGCGCGCCAGTTTCGACGAGGCGCTGCTCTTCACGCACCGCGGCCTCTCCGGCCCCGCAGTACTGCAGCTCTCCTCCTACTGGCACGAAGGAGAGGAGATCACAGTCACCCTCGCTCCCGAAACCGATATTTTCGCGGCGCTGCGCAGCCAGCGGCAGATCGCGGGCAAGCGCGCGATTGCCACCGAACTGGCGCGCCACCTGCCTGCCCGTTTGGTGGATTATCTGAAAGAGGCGCTCACCCCGGCCTACGACCTGACGGCCCGCCTCGCCGATCAATCCGACGCCGCCTTGCAAGCCCTCTGCGATCAACTCAACCAATGGCAGCTGACACCCGGTGGCACCGAAGGCTACCGCACCGCCGAAGTCACCCTGGGCGGCATCGACACCGATGCGCTCTCCTCAAAAACCATGCAGGCCCAATCCCGCCCCGGTCTCTACGCGATTGGCGAAGCGGTGGATGTGACCGGCTGGCTTGGCGGCTACAACTTCCAGTGGGCCTGGGCCTCGGGCCATGCCGCAGGCACGGCCATCGCCGCCACCCGCTGATCGCCACCATTGATCGCGCGCCCGGATTTCCGCTTCGGAGCCACCCTCGCCTGTGACCCGGCAGTCAAATCCGTCGCAGGGGCGCCAGTCAAATTGCCGAGGGGCCCCGCCAGCGGCGGGGAGACGGCCATTTTGCTTGCGCCGCAAAGGCGGGTTTGGCAGGGCAGAAGCAGGACGAGGGTGGAACCGAAACGGATTTCCGCTTGGGTGAGCCCGAAGCCCTTAACCGTTTTCCAATCTGCGCGTGACCTCGGCGATGAAATCCTCACCGCGCTGCTCGAAGTTGTCATATTGATCGAAACTGGCCGCTGACGGCGCGAGCAAAACCGTGTCGCCCGGCTCAGCCTCTGCCATCGCCTGCGCCACTGCCTCACCCATGGTGGTGCAGACCACAGCGTCCACATCCAACTGCATGGCAAAGGTCGCCGCCTCGCGGCCGATCACATAGGCCCGACGCACCGAACCTGTGTGACCTTTCAGGGCCTCCAGCCCGCCATCCTTTTCCAGTCCGCCGCAGATCCAGCGGATATTGCCAAAGGCGCTCAGCGCCTTCACTGCGCTGTCCACATTGGTGGCCTTGCTGTCGTTGACGTAGCGCACCCCGCCCGCCTCAGCGATGGTCTGGCTGCGGTGCGGCAATCCGGGATAACTCTCCAGCCCGCCTTCGATCATCCGCGGCGCCAGCCCTAGCGCCCGCGCGGCGGCATAGGCGGCGCAGGCGTTCTGATGGTTATGCGCCCCCGGCAAGCCCTGCATCGCACGCAGATCGATCGAGGCCACCTGCCGCCCCTTGCGGTATTCGCTCAAAAACCCTTTGCGGGCAAAGACCTGCCAACCCGGCCCTGTCAGTTTCTGCGCTGCCGAGATGCGGATCACACGGTCATCACTGGCGGCCTCGGACAGTTGTCCGGCCAGAAACAGCCCTTCATCCTCATCGATACCGACAATGGCGCGATCCGGGCCGCCTTCTGCGAACAGGCGCCGCTTGGCCGCGAAATAGCCGCCCATGCCGCCATGCCGGTCCAGATGATCCGGGCTGAGGTTGGTGAAGACCGCCACATCCGGGGTCAGCGCCCGCGCCAGTTCGGTCTGATAGCTGGACAGCTCCAGCACGATCACGCCGCCATTGCCCGGCGGATCGATATCCAGAACCCCGCGGCCGATATTGCCCGCCATCTGGCTGTCGCGCCCCGCCTGCTCAAGAATATGCTGCAGCAGCGCCACGGTGGTGGATTTGCCGTTCGATCCGGTGATGGCCACCACCTTGGGCGGCTGATCGAGCTTGTCCCATTCTCCCGTCGCGACCGAGCGGAAGAACAGCCCGATATCATTGTCCACTGGCACCCCGGCCATCAGGGCCGCGCGCACAACCGGGTTGGGCTTTGGGTAGAGATGAGGAATACCCGGGGACACGATCAGGCTGGCGATCCCGTCAAAGGCACCAGCCCGGCTCAGATCGGCGCAGGAGACCCCCTCCGCCTCGGCCCGCTCCCGCGCCTCCGGGTTGTCATCCCAGCAGATCGCCTCGGCGCCGCCAGCCCTGAGGGCCCGCGCCGTAGCAAGGCCGGAGCGCCCCAATCCAAGAACGGCGACCCGCGCCCCTTCAAACCCTCTGACCGGGATCATGCCCACCCTCATCCTTTGATCAAATTTCGGCGCAGAGTGCACCGCCATCACGGCCTTTGCAAGCCGCCGCAAACCACCCCCGTGCGCGCATTTTGCGCGCGCCACTCCCCCCCGTGACAGGCGGGCCTACCCGTCGAAGGGGGCGGGCGTTTTCCGCATGCCAAGCGTAAGACCGCCGCACAAAAAAGGAGGCCGCAGCCTCCTTTTTCGACCTTATGACGTGCAAGTGCTCAGCGCACTTTCAGCGTTGCCAGACCAATCATCGCCAGGATCAGCGAGATAATCCAGAATCGGATCACGATGGTCGGCTCCGCCCAGCCCTTTTTCTCATAGTGATGGTGAATCGGCGCCATCAGGAACACCCGGCGGCCGGTGCGTTTGAAATAGAGCACCTGAATGATCACACTCAGCGCCTCGACCACAAAAAGCCCGCCAACAATGGCCAGCACCAGCTCGTGCTTGGTGGCCACCGCGATAGCGCCCAGCGCACCGCCCAAGGCCAACGAGCCGGTATCCCCCATGAACACCGCTGCGGGCGGCGCATTGTACCACAGGAACCCCAGTCCGGCGCCGAACAGTGCCATGGTGAAGATAAAGATCTCGCCGGTGTCCTTGACGTAGTGAACGTCCAGATACTGGGAGAAGTCGGCCCTCCCCACGACATAGGCGATCACCCCCAGCGTCAGACCGGCGATCATCGCCGGCACAATCGCCAGACCATCCAGACCATCGGTCAGGTTCACCGCATTGGCCGAGCCGACGATAACGCAGACGGTAAAGGGAATGTAGAACAGGCCCAGATTGATCAGCGTATCCTTGAACACTGGCATCGCCAGCTGGTTCTGCAGCTCTGCCCCGTGATAGGCCGAGGCCCAGACCGCCGCGACCACTGCGATCAGAATGCCAAGCCCCAGCCGCAGCTTGCCCGGCACCCCGGCAGTGTTCTGCTTGGACACCTTGGCGTAGTCATCGGCAAAGCCAATCAACGCAAAGGCCAGCGTCACAAAAAGCACCAGCCAGACAAAGGGATTGTCCCACCGCGCCCAGAGCAGCGTCGAGGTCAACAAGGCGCCGACGATCAGCAAACCTCCCATGGTCGGGGTCCCGGCCTTGGAGAAATGCCCTTCGGGTCCGTCATCGCGGATCGGCTGCCCCTTGCCCTGCCGCTTGCGCAGCACATCGATCAGCGGCCTGCCGAACAGGAAGCCAAAGACCAGCGCCGTCATGAAGGCCCCTCCGGCCCGGAAGGTGATGTAGCGGAAGAGGTTGAAAAAATCACCGCCATCCGACAGCGCCGTCAGCCAATAAAGCATATCAGCCAGTCCTCACTTGGTAGAATTTGCATCAGAGTTCCGGCTGCCATGACCCAAATCGCGGATGCCGTCAACGATGGAGGCGAGCTTCATGCTGAGCGAGCCTTTGACCAGAACCACGTCGCCATCCCCAATCTGCCCCGGAAGATCAGCCTTTGCTGCCGCGCTGTCTGCGTGCCAGCCGCCACGTTTTTCATCCGGCAAGGCCTCTGCCAGATGCTGCATCAGCGGCCCGACGCAATGGATCTGATCGATTTGTGCGATGGCAGGATGGCGGGCAAGATCCGCATGCAGTGCGACCTCCTCCGGTCCCAGCTCTTTCATATCGCCAAGATAGGCAATCCTACGTCCGCCCTCTGCCACCGGGGTGGCCGCCAGCACGTCCAGCGCCGCCTTCACCGAGGTTGGATTGGCATTGTAACTGTCATCCAGCAGCAGGACCTGCCCCTGTGACAGCTCCACCATTTCGCGCGCGCCGCGCCCGGTCACCGGCGACCACAGTGCCAGACTGCGAATGGCCTCTGCCAGATCAACGCCCAGCGCATTGACGCAAAGCAGCGCCCCTAGCGCATTCATTGCAAAATGCGCGCCCAGCGACTGGATATGCAACTCGGCCGGGGTACCTAGGATCTTGACCCTGGCCACGGTTTCCTCGCCTGTGACCTGCGTTGCGATCAGCCGCGCATCGGGTGCGCTTGCACCAAACCATTGCGCCGAAACGTCCAGCTGTTCCGCCCGTTGCCGCAGGACCGGGGCCTCGTCGATATCAGCGTTGAGCACGGCGATACCGCCCGGCTCCAGCCCATCCAAAATGGCTGCCTTTTCACGAGCGATTCCGGCGACATTATCAAAGGCCTCCAGATGCACGGCGGCCACCGTGGTGATCATCGCCACATGCGGGCGGGCCTGCCGGGCCAGGGGCTCGATTTCACCCGGGTGGTTCATGCCGATCTCGATGACGGCGAATTCCGTATCCCGTGGCATCCGCGCCAGCGTCAGCGGCACGCCCCAATGGTTGTTATAGCTGGCGACGGCGGCATGGGTGCGGCCCTGATCCGACAGGATCCGCGCCAGCATTTCCTTGGTCGAGGTTTTACCGACCGAGCCGGTCACTGCCACCACGCGCGCATTGGTGCGCGCACGTCCGGCACGGCCCAGCGCCTCCAGCCCCTTTTGCACATCCTCGACCAGCAGCAGCGACGCGTCCTCGGGCAGGCCTTCGGGAATGCGCGAGACCAGCGCCGCGCCTGCGCCTGCCTTCAAGGCCTGCGCAACAAAATCATGGCCATCCCGCGCGGCCTTCAGCGCCACGAAGAGATCACCCGGCTGCAGGGTGCGGGTATCGATTGAGACGCCATTGATCTGCCAATCGCCGCGCGCCTCACCGCCGGTTGCAGCGGCGGCCTCGGCTGCGGTCCACAGCGGCGCGCTCATACGGTTTTCCCATCGAGCACGGCCACTGCCATGCTCGCCTGTTCCACATCATCAAAGGGCAGCACATCACTGCCGACGACCTGTCCGGTTTCGTGTCCCTTGCCGCAGATGAGCAGCGCATCGCCCGGCTCGAGCATTGCAACACCGCGCAGGATCGCCTCGGCGCGGTCGCCGACTTCTATCGCCTCTGGTGCGCCGCCTTTGACAGCGGCCCGGATCACGGCGGGATCTTCGCTGCGCGGGTTGTCATCTGTGACGATCACCACATCAGCATTGTCATGCGCTGCCTGCCCCATCAGAGGGCGCTTACCCGCGTCCCGGTCACCGCCGGCGCCGACGATGGCAACGAGACGGCCCAAAACATGCGGGCGCAGCGCCTTGATCGCAGTGGCCACAGCATCCGGCGTATGGGCAAAATCCACAAAAACAGAGGCGCCGTTTTCCCGGGTCGCCGCCAACTGCATCCGCCCACGCACCGTCGTCAGCTCGTGCAGCGTTTCAAAAACGCGTTCGGGCTCTTCGCCGCTGGCGATCACCAGCCCACAGGCCATCAGCACGTTTTCCGCCTGAAAGCCGCCAATGAGGTTCAACCGGGCCATGAAAGGTCTGTCGTGCCACGAGAACCTTATGTCCTGCCCGGTGCCGTCATAGCGCTGCCCCACCAGCGAAAGATCGCCAAGGCCGCGCCCCACGGTAATCACCTCTTGTCCGCGTCCCGCCGCGATGGCGCGCATTTCGGCGCCCCGGGCATCGTCCATATTGATCACCGCGACGCCCTCGTCCGGCAGCACCCGGCGAAAGAGACCCGCTTTGGCTGCGAAATACTCTTCGAAGGTGTGGTGATAATCCAGATGATCCTGGGTGAAATTGGTAAAACCCGCTGCCGCCAGCTGCACCCCGTCAAGGCGCCGCTGATCCAGCCCGTGCGAAGACGCCTCCATCGCGGCATGTGTGACACCCGCCTTTGCCGCTGCCGCAAGGGCGCGGTGCAGAGTGATAGGCTCGGGCGTGGTGTGGGCCAGAGGGTAGCTCCAGGCGCCTTCGACGCCGGTGGTGCCAAGATTCACGGCCTCATGGCCCAGCGCCATCCAGATCTGCCGCACAAAGGTCGCAACCGACGTTTTACCATTGGTGCCAGTCACCGCAACCATGGTCTGTGGCTGGGCGCCGAACCACAGGGCGGCGGTATAGGCCAGCACCTGCCGCGGATCCTCGACAACGATCAGCGCCGCGTGGCTTTCGGACAGGGGGCGGGCTGCAATCTCGGCCCCGGCGGCATCGGTCAGGATTGCCGCTGCGCCCTGTTGCAGGGCAGCGGGAATGAAATTAGCGCCATGCACCTGACTGCCGGGCAGCGCCGCAAAAAGCGCGCCTTCGCCCACCCGGCGACTGTCGACCACCAGATCGGAAATCATCGGGTCCGCGCCGCCGCGGGCGGTCAGCCCCAGTTGGCTGAGGGGACGTGGGTCCGGTCTGTCTTGCGGGGTATTGCGGCTCATGAGGCGCCCTCACCTGAGTCAGTTAGAGGTGAGGGTTATATCAGCCACCTCGGTGGGTTCAACTTGCGGTCTCAGGCCCAGCAGAGGCGCGACCCGCTTGATCATCTCGGCGGCCACCGGCACAGCGGTCCAGCCTGCCGTGCGGCGCTCCTCGTCATAGGCGAAGACCGAGGGTTCATCCAACGTCACGACCAGCACGTATTTGGGATCCTGCGCCGGAAAGATCGAGGCGAAGGTGGCGATTACCTTGTCCTCGTAATAGCCGCCGCGCGGGCGTGGCTTGTCCGCAGTCCCGGTCTTGCCGCCCACCTGGTAGCCGGGCACCCGGGCAAAACTGGCAGTACCTTCGGTCACCACGCGGCGTAGCATGGTGCGGGCCGCCTTCGCTGCTTCTTCAGAAAGCACACGCTCACCGTGCTGAGCGCCCCGCTGTTTCAGAACCGTCGGGCTGACGTGATAGCCGCCATTGGCAATGGCGGCATAACCTGCCGCCAGATGCATCGGCGTGGTCGAAATTCCGTGACCATAGGAAATGGTCATCGCCGAAAGCTCGGACCAGTTCTTCGGGGTCAATGGCGTGCCGCCGCTGGCCTCGACAATCTCGAATGGTGTTGGCTCCAGCATGCCCAGCTCACCGAGGAAGCTTCTCTGCCGCTCGGCGCCAATCTGCTGCGCCAGCCGTGCGGTGCCGATATTCGAGGATTTCTCGATGATCTCGGTCACCGACAACTCGTTGCCGTAGTTGTGGAAATCCCGGATCGCGAATTTGCCCCAGCGCAACGGCCCACGGGTGTCGATCACGGTCTCCGGTGTCACCAATCCCAGATCCATCGCCTGCGCTGCCGCGAAAATCTTGAAGGTCGAGCCAAGTTCATAAACGCCCTGCACCGCGCGGTTGAACAGCGGGCTAACCGACGGGTCGAACCCCGAGGTGGGTGGACGCGGACGTTCGTTGGGATCGAAATCCGGCAGCGACACCACAGAAATCACCTCGCCGGTGTGCACATCCATCAGGATCGAGGTGGCGCCCTTGGCGTTCATCAGCTTCATGCCGCCATCCAGCACCCGCTCGGCAGCGGCCTGAATAGTCAAATCCAACGAGAGTTGCAGCGGCTTGTCGCCGTTGCCGGGGTCGCGCAGGTAATCGTCGAACTGTTTTTCCACCCCGGCGACACCGATCACCTCGGCCGCCGAAACGCCTTCCTTGCCGAAACCGGCGCCGCCCAGAACATGGGCTGCGACGCTGCCATTGGGGTAAAGCCGCATCTCGCGCGGGCCGAACAAGAGGCCGGGATCGCCGATATCATGCACCGCCTGTTTCTGCTCGGGACTGATTTTCTTCTTGATCCACAGGAACTTGCGCTTTCCGGTGAAATCCGCGACCAGATCTTCGCGGTCCAGGTCTGGGAATATTTCGGCCAGGCGCGTAGCGGCGCCCTCCGGGTCGATCATCTGCGGCGGCTGCGCATAAAGAGAGTGCGTCTCGAAATTGGTCGCCAGAATACGGCCCTGCCGGTCGACGATATCGGCGCGCTGCGCAGCGATGGCGCTGCCCGCGGCGCTGGCTACCGGCTCGCTCGGCTCAGAGGTGGCCAGGACCCCCATCCGGCCGATCACCGCAGTATAGGCACATAGGAAAAACACCCCAAGCACCAGAAGGCGCCCCTCGGCACGCTGGCGCGATTTCGCCTGCATTTCTTCATGCCGCAGGCGGATGTTTTCTTCTTCGATCACATCCGGGTTCTGCCCGGTAGCGCGGGCGTTCAGAATACGAGCCAGAGGGCGCAGAGGCGTGCGGATCATGGCTGCTCTCCTGTACCGCGATCCCGGTTCAACCCGGAAACATCGACACCGTTTGCAATGCTAAAGTCCTGCTCAAGCGGGTACGACACCTCGTCCACGCGACCGAACTGATCGGGGCGCAGCGGCAGAAGGCCCAGCCGGTCAAAATTCAGCTCAGCAAGACCGATCAGACGGTCGGGGCGGTTGAGATAGGCCCATTCCGCGCGCAGAACGCCCAGCCGCACCTGTGCGGCGCCGATCTCGCGTTGCAGATTGCGGGTTTCCTTCAGGACCTGCTGCGTGGCGTAGTTTTCACGATAGGCCCAGAAGGCCAGACCAAAAACCGCCAGAGCGGTGACAGCGTACAAAAGCGTCTTCATTTCCGCGCCTCCTTTAGCTGTGGCATGCCCAGATCGCGGGCCGAGATCGGTGCAGGTGCCGCATCGGTTCGCCGCCCCACGCGCAGGCGGGCCGAGCGGGAGCGCGGGTTTTCCGCCAATTCCTGATCATCCGGACCGACCGCCTTGCGGGTGACAATTTCGAACTGCGCGGGCTGTTCTTCGATTTCGGGGGCATAACGGTTGGCACGCCCGGTCTTGCCTGCACGGTGCTGGAAAAACCGCTTCACCATGCGGTCCTCGACCGAATGGAAGGTCACCACCGCCAGAAGGCCTCCGGGTTTTAGCGCCCGCTCAGCTGCCAGCAGACCTTCGAACAGCTCGTCATATTCCGCGTTCACCGCAATGCGCAGCGCCTGAAAGCTGCGCGTCGCCGGGTGCGATTGCCCGGGTTTGGCGCGCGGCAGGCAGGATTCCACCAGGCTGGCCAGTTGCAACGTTGTGGTGATCGGCTCAACTTCGCGCGCCTTGACGATGGCGCGGGCGATCCGGCGACTGGCGCGTTCTTCGCCATAGTAGAACAGGATGTCGGCCAGCTCGGCTTCGCTCAGTTCGGCAACCAGATCGGCGGCCGAGGGGCCTTCCTGCGACATGCGCATATCCAGTGGGCCGTCCTTCATAAAGGAAAAGCCGCGTTCGGCGAGATCGAGCTGCATCGAAGAGACGCCAAGGTCCAGCACCACGCCATCCAGATCCTGCGCGTATTCATCCATACGGGAAAACACGCCCTGCTGCTGCACCAGCCGGTCGCCATACTCCCCCGCCCAAGACTTGGCCATTTCAAAGGCCAGCGGGTCGCGATCCACCGCGATCACCTGATCAGCACCTGCCTCCAGCAGAGCGCGGGTATAGCCCCCTGCCCCAAATGTGCCATCAAGCCAACGCCCGGTCACCGGCGCAACTGCCTTCAACAGCGGGCGCAGCAAGACGGGGATATGAGGACCAGATGCGGATGTGTGCTCGGTCGTCATGCCTCAGACCCCTCCGGCGCCATCAAGGAATTCCAGTGGGTCGAAATCTTCGGGCAGATCTTCCATCAGCTTTTCAGCTTCGGCCATTTCGACCTCTTCATAGGTCTGCGGCTTCCAGATCTGGAAGGTATCGCCCGCCGCGATAAAGAAGGCCTCACCCTCCAGCCCGATCTTGTTGCGCAGCTTGGCCGGAAGCACCAGACGCCCCGTCTCGTCCACCGTTGTCGGCAGGGACTGGCCGTTGAACATGCGTTCCAGGATCTTGCGCTCGCGCGAGCCGCGCGGCAGGGCTGCGATCTTGGCATCGACCTCGTCGATCGCCTCGATGGTGTAGCATTCCAGAAATTTGCGGCGTTCATCGCCGTAGACGATTACCAGTTCGGGGCTGTCCCCGGGCTGCCAGTTGGGATCGCTGGCCTCAAGAACACGGCGAAAGGTGGCGGGTATCGACACCCGCCCCTTGCTGTCCACCTTATGGTGGCTTTCGCCTCTGAACCTGCGGCCCAATTTACCGTCCCTTTTTCGCGTCCCTCGCGAGATATCTGCCCCCCGAAAGTAAAAGGGGCGGGCTGATCTGCTGCCACTGATCAACCCGCCGCCTGTCCCGCTGTGCGGGGGTGTCCGACTGCGCACGCCATCTGGGGGGATGTCTGCTCGCCCGCGCGCCGGATCTCTTTGTTCGATGAAAGCGAAGGCCTGTATGAAACCTGCTTTTTTGATTTTTACGGGGTCGTTTGGCGCCCCATCCTTGCTCTCTGTCGATGTAGAAAGGGATACTATGGGAATTTAGGGTACGGCAACTAAATTCTTCACGGCAACGTGGGCAAGCATGGGCCAAACGTCTCAATTTTCGTTAACCTTCCATTAACACTTCAGCCAAATTCCGCCTAATTTGGGCAAGGTTAACGACAAGTAACTACATATAGTGGCCCCAACAACGCCCCAAAATGACCCATAGTTTCCCAGAAAAAGTTTCAAGACACTCGCGGGACACACCTTTGTTCACGGTACGCCCCCACCCCTTTCTGCAACGACCCGGGCAGGGAGAGGCGAAACACACCTTGGCCCCATGGAATTGGGCAGATGTGATTCGCGGCGGGACCCGCAACCACCGCAGCGAGCCCATGATTTCCCACGACCCGGCCTCTGCAGTGCAGCCCATGGTTTCCCATCGACCGCGACTACACGAGGGTCGGGACGAAAAATTGGGAGGTCCTAATGGGATGACATGGGACAGAGGCACAAAACCGCAGCCTGATCGCACCAGATCAAGCCGCACGCCGGCAGGCCCCGCCCGCCCCGCGCCCAGACAAAGGGATCGCCTCCCACCAGCACAGCGCGGTGACGCCTCGCAGAGGCAACAAGAACCGCAACAGCGACCCATCCGGGGCGGGACAGCACGGCAGAGGCAGGACCGCACGACAAAATGAAGACACCGGACCGCCTGCGCAGCCCGGCACCTATTATGTATTCAGATAGATGCAGACTGACCGGAAAACCGGATCAGGCCATACCGCCCTGCACCAGACCAGAGGCAATCCGGCCATAGGCCTCGGCCATGGCCCCCTCGCCCGCGGCAACAGGCGTGCCACCATCCCCCGCCAAGCGGGTCTCAAGATCGATGGGCAGCGCCCCCAGAAGCGGCAAGCCCAGCTTGTCAGCCTCGGCCGCCACCCCGCCATGACCAAAGATGTGATGATCGCCGCCGCAGTCGGGACAGGTGAAGAAGGACATATTCTCGATCAGTCCCAGAACCGGGGTTTTCAGCTGACCAAACATGTCCAGCGCCTTGCGTGCGTCGATCAGCGCCACATCCTGCGGGGTGCTGACAACGATGGCGCCGGTCAGCTCTGCCTTGGTGCACAGCGTCAGTTGCACATCACCGGTGCCGGGCGGCAGATCGACGATCAGCACGTCCAGCTCTCCCCAATTGACCTGCCCCAGCATCTGCTGCAACGCGCCCATCAGCATCGGACCGCGCCAGACCACGGCTTTTGCCTCATCCACCATGAAGCCAATCGACATCACCGTTACGCCATGGGCGTGCAGCGGCTCGATGGTCTTGCCGTCCGGGCTGGCAGGCCTGCCCGTTACCCCCATCATGCGCGGCTGGCTGGGACCGTATATATCTGCATCCAGCAGACCAACCCGCCGCCCCTGCCGCGCAAGGGCCACCGCGAGATTGGCACTGACAGTGGATTTACCGACGCCTCCCTTACCCGAAGCGATGGCAAGAATGCGCGCCACCCCAGCGGGCTTGATCGGCCCTTGTTGCGGTTTCGGGTGGCCGCCGACCTTGAGCGAGGGCGCCCCCTGCCCGCCACCGGGTGCGGATGCCGCCGGAGTATGCGCGGTCAGCGCCGCCGTCACGCTGGACACGCCATCAAGAGCGAGGACCGCCGCTTCGGCGGCGCGGCGCAGGGGTTCCATCTGCTGGGCAATCGCCGGGCTGGGCGCTTCGATCACGAAGCGGACCGTGTCACCGTCGACACTGAGCGCCCGCAACATATCCCGGGACACCAGGGTGCCCCCATCCGGCAAGGCCAGCCGCTCCAGCGCGGCGCGAATCTGATCGTGGGTCACCGGCATGGCGCTCTCCTGTCTTTCCTGCCCCTCTTTGGGCGCCCACCCTATATAGGAGCGCCCGCGCCAGCCCAAGCGCGATTGCCGTAACGGCAGCTTTACGTATCCCAGACATAAACCGCCGCAAGAATAGGCAATTTTGCCAACCCCGCACAAAACCACACCAATTTTCTGCACATCCCCCAGATGACCCATGCAAATGCTGCATGGCAGAAATGCTGACTCTTGGGATTGTGCAGTTGCAGCATTTCCCTAAATTGGTGTTCAAGAAACGCCTTTAACGGCACACGGAAATTTACGGAACTGAGGATCTGCCCAATGGCTGCAGTAAATCACATCACCGCCCACAAGGGCTCGCTGGCCGCAAACGGCCTGGGCCTGATCGACGAGCTGAAACTGAAAATCGCGCGTTACCGTCTGTATCGCGAAACCCTGAATGAGCTCTCCGCCCTGTCGAACCGCGAACTGGCGGATCTGGGGCTGAACCGCTCGATGATCAAACGTCTGGCCTACCAGGCCGCATACGAAAACGCATAACCGAGATCAGGCTCTTTTCTCCTCCTCCCTAAAGGGCCTGTGTTCCGCGGTGACATCTTCCTCCTCCCTGATGTCACCGCACCCCATACCGGGATCAAACCCGGGATCTGATACATCCGGTCTTCTCCTCCCTTTTGACCAGATGTTGTTCAGAGCGGCGACACCTCTCCTCCTCCCTGGTGTCGCCGCACCTCATACCGGGATCAAACCCGGACGCTGATACATCCGGTCTCTCCTCCCATTTGGCCAGATGTTGTTCAGAGCGGCGGCACCTCTCCTCCCTGGTGCTGCCGCACCTCATACCGGGCTCAAACCCGGGACCTGATGCATCCGGCCCTCCTCCCATTTGGCCAGATGTTGTTCAGAGCGGCGGCACCTCTCCTCCTCCCTGGTGTCGCCGCACCTCATACCGGGATCAGACCCGGACGCTGATACATTCGGTCTCTCCTCCCATTTGGCCGAATGTTGAAAAGAACGGCGGTGCCTTCCTCCTCCCTGGCACCGCCGTTTTTGCATTTCACGCACCCCAGAAATCACCCGACACCATCGCCAGCCGCTGCGCGCCCACCCTTCTCGCGCCGCAGCCGTTGCAACGGGGCAATGGCGCGGGGGCGCTGGCAGCATCGCTGCCAGCGCCCCCGCGCCCGGATCGGATCGCAACGCGATCCGACCGTCTTATTCCATTTTCCGATCAAAAAGCGGTCAGAGCAGCAAGCAAGCGGATCTGTCCCGGAACAGCTTAGAACGGCACATCGTCATGGGCGGTGACGAATTTCGCGATCACCTTCTTCACCCCGGCCTTTTCGAAATCCACTTCCAGCTTGTCACCTTCAATACCGGTGATCGCGCCATAACCGAACTTCTGGTGAAACACCCGCTCTCCAATCGTAAAGCTGGAGGTCGCCGTCAGGTCGATCACCTGATTGCGGCTCTCCCTTGGCTGCGACAGCCCGCGCTCCCCGGCCCGCGCCTGCATGCGCTTCCAGCCCGGCGAATTATAGCCATCCGCCTGCGCCATCCGTTCGTCGATTCGGGACTGCACTGGCGTACCGCCCGCCGCTGCGCCATAGCCGCCGCCGTATAGACCCGGCGGCGTAAGCACCTCCACATGTTCTTCAGGCAGTTCATCAATGAACCGCGAGGGCAGCTGCGACTGCCACTGGCCAAAGACCCGGCGGTTACCCGCAAAGGAAATCGTGCAGATCTTCTCCGCCCGGGTGATGCCCACATAGGCAAGGCGCCGCTCTTCCTCGAGCCCTTTGAGACCGCTTTCATCCATCGACCGCTGCGAGGGGAACAGCCCATCCTCCCAGCCCGGCAGGAAGACGGCCGGAAACTCCAAACCCTTGGCCGCGTGCAGGGTCATGATGCTGACCTTCTGCTCGGCATCCTGTTTATCGTTATCCATCACCAGGCTGACGTGTTCGAGGAAGCCTTGCAGGTTCTCGAAATTCTCCAGCGCCTTCACCAGTTCCTTGAGGTTCTCCAGACGGCCCGGGCTATCCGGGTTCTTATCCATCTGCCACATGGTGGTATAGCCGCTTTCATCGAGGATAATCTCGGCCAGCTCCATATGGGTGATGTCGGAATCGCCTGCCATCCGACCCCAGCGGCGCAGATCCTCGGTCAGCTGACGCAGCGCCGCGCCGCCCTTGCCCTTGATCTCACCGCTGTCGACGGCCAGCCGCGCCCCTTCGAGCAGGGAAACGCCATTCTCGCGCGCCGCAATCTGGATCTTCTGCTGCGCCTTGTCGCCAAGGCCCCGCTTGGGCGTGTTGACGATGCGCTCAAAGGCCAGATCGTCCTCCGGCGAGACCACCAGCCGGAAATAGGCCATGGCGTCGCGAATCTCGAGCCGCTCGTAGAATCGCGGCCCGCCAATCACCCGGTAGGGCAAGCCGATGGTCAGGAAACGGTCCTCAAAGGCGCGCATCTGGTGGCTGGCGCGCACCAGAATCGCCATCTGGTTCAGATCCACCGGATCCTGCCCACGGGTGCCGCGCTGCATGGCTTCGATCTCTTCCCCGATCCAGCGCGCTTCTTCTTCACCATCCCAATGGCCGATCAGCCGCACCTTTTCGCCGCCAGTTGCCTCGGTCCACAGCTCCTTGCCCAGACGCCCTGCATTGCCCCGGATCACGCCGGAGGCCGCCGCAAGGATATGTTCGGTCGAGCGATAGTTCTGCTCTAGCCGCACCACCTTGGCACCGGGAAAGTCCTTTTCGAACCGCAAGATATTGCCCACCTCGGCGCCGCGCCAGCCATAGATCGACTGATCGTCATCGCCGACACAGCAGATATTCTTGTGCCCCGCCGCCAGCAGCCGCAGCCACATATACTGCGCGACGTTGGTATCCTGATATTCGTCGACCATGATGTAGCGGAACCAGCGTTGATACTGAGACAGCACATCCGGATGGTTTTGGAAGATCGTCACCATATGCAGCAGCAGATCGCCAAAATCGACGGCATTCAATTCTTTCAGGCGGGCCTGATACTGGGCATAGAACTCGGTGCCGCGATGGTTATAGGCGCTGGCATCGGCCACAGGCACGCTCTCCGGTGTCAGGGCACGGTTCTTCCAGTCGTCGATGATCCCGGCCAGCATCCGCGCCGGCCAGCGTTTGTCATCGATCCCGGCGGCTTGGATCAGCTGCTTCAGGAGGCGGATCTGATCGTCAGTGTCCAGAATGGTGAAATTCGACTTCAGCCCGGCCAGTTCTGCATGGCGGCGCAGCAGCTTGACGCAGATCGAGTGAAAGGTGCCGAGCCAGGGCATGCCCTCGGCAGGCTGGCCCAGCATCCGGCCGACCCGCTCTTTCATCTCGCGCGCCGCCTTGTTGGTAAAGGTCACGGCGAGGATCTCATTCGGGCGCGCCTGTCCAAGGGTCAGCAGATGCACGATCCGGGTGGTCAGCGCCTTGGTCTTGCCGGTGCCTGCGCCCGCCAGCATCAGAACCGGCCCATCCAGGCATTCCACGGCGTCCCGCTGGGCCGGGTTCAGCCCGTCCAGATAGGGCTTGGGGCGCGCAGCCATGGCGCGGGCGGAGAGGGAAGCGCCCTCAAAGGCGTCCATTTCATCGAAACTGCTCATGGGCGTGATCCTAGCGTGATTCATCTGCGCGGGAAAGGGGACGTTCACACTATGTTCACGCCTCTTTTTACCGCGAACCGCTCCCCAGTGGCGCCGCTATCTGCGCCCGCCTGGGCCCCTGTTAGAATTCTGTAACATTTTCGCTAGACTTTCGCTGCAAAGCAGCAATTATGCGCCGCATGAACATGCACCAGGATCTGCACCTGCATTACCCCGGCCTGTCTGACCTGCGCGCAGCAGCACGCAAGCGCCTGCCCCGCTTTGTCTGGGAGTATCTGGACAGCGCCACCGGCACCGAAGCCACCCAAAGGCGCAACCGCACCGCGCTGGACCGGGTCGGCTTCCTGCCCTCCATCCTGCATGGCCCGCTTGAGATCGACCTGTCGACGCAGCTGTTTGGCGCGACGCTGCCCCTGCCCTTTGGCATTGCGCCGGTGGGCATGTCGGGACTGATCTGGCCCGATGCCGAAGGCCACCTGGCCCGCTGCGGCGCCCGCAGCGGCATTCCCTACAGCCTGTCCACCGTTGCCAGCCAATGCCCCGAAGATCTGGCGCCGCATCTGGGCGAGCAGGCCTGGTTCCAGCTTTACCCGCCCAAGGATGAAGGCATCCGCAAGGATATGCTGGCGCGGGCGCGGGACGCGGGCTTCAAGGTGCTGGTCCTGACCGTGGATGTGCCGGTCGCCTCACGGCGGGAACGGCAAACGCGATCCGGCCTCACCCAGCCGCCGCGCCTCACGCCACGCCTGCTGGCGCAGGTGGCGATGCGCCCGGCCTGGGCCATGGGCATGGCCCGTCAGCACCGGCACGAGGGCGGCATGCCGCATATGCGTACCCTCGACAAATACACCGCCGAGGCCACCGGTGAGAGCCGCTCCTCCACCGCCCATATCGGATACCTGCTGCGCACCTCGCCCGATTGGGACTACACCCGCTGGCTGCGCGATCACTGGGATGGTCCTTTTGTGATCAAGGGCGTGATGCGCGCCGAGGACGCGCAGCCGCTGGAGGAGATCGGCGTCGATGGGCTCTGGGTGTCGAACCACGCCGGGCGCCAGTTCGACGGAAGCCCCGCCGCCATCGAAGTGCTGCCCGAGCTGCGCGCCGCCACCGACCTGCCCCTGATCTTTGACAGCGGCATCGAAGGCGGCCTCGACATCCTCAGGGCGCTGGCGCTTGGCGCCGATTTCGTCATGCTGGGACGCGCCTTTCACTTCGCGCTGGCCGCGCTGGGGCCGACCGGTCCCGACCATCTGATCGAGATCCTGAAAAAGGATCTGGAGGCGAACATGGGCCAGCTCGGCGCGCCCGATCTTGCCTCTTTGCCAGCGGCCAGACCGCTCAACCATACCGCCCCGTGAGCCCGCTTTCGCTCCGCGCGGCGGAAAAGCACAAAATGAGAGCGCAATCATGCCCCGCACTACCCAGTACTACGGGTATACTGCACGCCAAGATGCGCCTAACACATCGCCAGACTGAACGACCTCGGGGGAAGATATGACCGACTTCAAGAAAATTCTGATCGCCAACCGCGGCGAGATAGCGATCCGCGTGATGCGGGCTGCGAATGAGATGGGCAAGAAGACCGTTGCGGTCTACGCCGAGGAGGACAAGCTTGGCCTGCACCGGTTC